>JBEDHL010000028.1:0-26510 GCA_041174145.1 Pseudomonadota bacterium | reverse complement strand
CCAGGTGACCTTGTTCTTGCGGAACAGGAACTCAACACCCTTTACATTGGCGCCGACCACTTCGCCTTTGCGCGCCAGCATGCGCGCCAGATCAAGCTTCACCGCGCCCACACCCACGCCGTGATCGGCAAACTTATGCTGCGCTTCTTCGAATATTTCCGATGATTGCAGCAAGGCCTTGGAAGGAATGCAGCCGACATTGAGGCAGGTGCCGCCCAGTGTTTCGCGCATTTCCACGCAGGCGACCTTCATCCCAAGCTGAGCCGCGCGAATGGCGCAGACATAACCGCCGGGGCCGGCGCCAATCACGATCACGTCAAAAGCATCACTCATGGTCAGGCATCCTCAACCCTTGTCTTTCTGGGAGCCATGTTTGGACCGGTCAGGCGGGGCGATCAAGCCATGGAATTAGCTCTTGGGTTTTGTGTGATTTCCCCCCTATCCTTCCTTTGAAAGCAGCGCCGTCAGATGCGCGCTCGGGAGGAAGCATCATGGTTCAGAACACCCCAATTTCACGCCGTGCCCTGATGGCCGCGACCGGCGCTGCGCTGGCCGCCCCCGGCCTGGCGCTGGCACAGGGGCGCTACCCGGACCGGCCCATCCAGCTTGTGGTGCCCTGGCCGGCTGGTGGTTCGGCGGATGCGCAGCTGCGCTCCATCGCGGAAGTGGCGGGCAAAGCGCTTGGCCAACCCATGGTGGTGCAGAACCGCCCGGGCGCCGGCGGCACGCTGGGCCCGATGACGGTGGCACAACAGGCGCGGCCGGATGGCTATACGCTCACGCAAATGCATCTTTCCGTGCTGCGTCGGCCCTGGATGATGAAAACCCCGGGCTGGGACCCGATTGGCGATTTCACTCATATCATCGGCATGACGGGCTGGCTCTTCGGCACTGCCGTCAAGGCCGATAGCCCCCTGAAATCCTGGCAGGATTTGGTCGCCTATGCGCGCGCCAATCCGGGCAAGCTCACCTATTCCACCAGCGGGATTGGCACGACAAACCATCTGGCAATGGAATCCATTCAGGAGATCGAGAAGATCAGCCTGACCCATGTGCCCTTCCGGGGCGCCAATGAAGGGGTGACCGCCGTGCTATCCGGCCAGGTGGATATGATCTGCGATAGCTCCACCTGGGCGCCCAATGTGGAGGCCGGCCAGATGCGAGCGCTGGCGGTATGGAGCGCGGAACGTGCGCCGCGCTTCCCCTCCGTGCCCACCTTGAAAGAACTGGGCTATGATCTGGTGGTGGCTTCCCCCTATGGCGTAAGCGGCCCCAAGGGCATGGACCCCGGCATTGTGCGCGTGCTGCATGATGCGATGAAGGATGCGTTGTTCAGCCCGGAAAACACCCGTATCCGCAGCCAATTTGATATGCCTTTGGTCTATCACGATACGGAAAGCTATCGGCGCTTTATTGTTGATCGTGTGGAATATGAAAAGACCATGGTGCGCCGCCTTGGCCTGACTTTGGATGGCTGAGGGCCGGGGCATGGATAAGCTCCCCCGCCGCGCGGCGCTTTCGCTTGGCGCCAGCCTTTTGGCCGCGCCCTCCCTGGCGCAGGGCCGCTTTCCCAATCGCCCGATCCGCTTCATCACCCCCTGGCCACCGGGCGGATCCTTGGATGCGCTTCAGCGCAACATGTTCGAAGTGGTGCGGAAGGATCTGGGCCAACCGATTCTTTCCGAGAATATGCCGGGCGCGCGCGGCACCCGCGCCGCCACCTTTCTGGTCACGCAGGGCGTGCCGGATGGCTATACGCTGGCGCATCACCATCTCTCCGTGCTGCGCCACCCCTTCCTGACCAAACAGCCAAGCTGGGACCCGGTGAATGACTTCACCTATATCATGCAGTTTTCCGGCTTCACCTTCGGCACGGTAGTGCGCGCCGATAGCCCGTATCAGCGCCTGGCGGATGTTTTTGCCGAAGCGCGCCGCAAGCCCGGTGAATTGACCTATTCCACCAGCGGCATCGCCACCACCAACCATATCGCGATGGAAGATTTGCTCCGCCGCGAAAAGGCGGAAATGACCCATGTGCCCTATCGCGGCGCTCAGGAAGGGGTCACGGCTTTACTTGGCCGGCAGATCACGATGGTGGCCGATGCGCAATCCTGGCGCCCGCAGGTGGAATCCGGCGAATTCCGCTTGCTGAGTGTCTGGACACGCGAACGCCTGGGCGGCTTTCCCAATGCGCCAACGCTGAATGAACTTGGCTATGACATGGTGGTGACCAGCCCCTATGGCGTGGCGGGGCCGCGCGGCATGCCGGGGGAGGTTGTTGAAATCCTGCACAATGCCTTCAAGAAAGCGTGGGAGGACGAATCATCGCAGGCAGTCGTCAAGCGCTGGGATATGCCGCGCGAATATCTGAATACTGCGGATTATTTGGCCTTTGTGAAGGCGCGCGTTGAATATGAACGCGAATGGGTGCAGCGACTTAATCTAAGCATAGACTGAAAGAAAAAACGGGAGGTCGATGGCGCGGTTCACGTTCACTTTCGTTCACGTGACACGCTCCAAACCCTTTTTTAATCGCATTTTCCGAGCCGCCAAGCGATGTCGCTTGGCTTGAAAATGCTCCCCCCTCCCGCCTCGATCAAATATCCAGCATCAAGCGACGCGGGTCTTCGATGCTTTCCTTCACGCGCACCAGGAAGCTCACGGCTTCCTTGCCATCCACGATGCGGTGGTCATAGGACAGCGCGATATACATCATCGGGCGGATTTCGATCTTGCCGCCAATCGCCATCGGGCGATCCTGGATCTTGTGCATGCCCAGAATGCCCGATTGCGGCGGGTTCAAGATTGGCGTGGACATCAAGGACCCGTAGATGCCGCCATTGGTGATGGTGAAGGAACCACCGGCCAATTCATCCAGCTTCAAGGCACCATCGCGCGCGCGCTTGCCGAATTCGCCGATGCGCTTTTCAATTTCGGCAAAGCCCATCGTATCGGCATTGCGCAACACCGGCACCACCAGGCCCGAAGGCCCGCCCACCGCAATGCCCATATGCACGAAATTCTTATAGACGATTTCATCGCCATCAATTTCGGCATTGACTGCGGGGAATTCCTTAAGCGCCGCGATACACGCCTTCACGAAGAAGGACATGAAGCCAAGCTTCACGCCATGGCGCTTTTCGAAGGCATCCTTGTATTCGGCGCGCAGCCCCATGGCGGCTGACATATCCACCTCATTGAAGGTGGTCAGCATCGCCGCCGTATTCTGCGCTTCCTTCAAACGGCGCGCGATGGTGGCGCGCAGCCGGGTCATTTTCACGCGTTCTTCACCCGCTTCAGGCGGGCGGGAAGCGCGCGCGGCGGGGGCGGCGGCAGGTGCTGCTGCAGGCTGCGCCAGATAAGCCAGCACATCGCCCTTGGTGATGCGCCCATCCTTGCCCGTACCAGCACCAATCGCGGCGGCAGAAGCACCGGTTTCGGCCATCATCTTGGCGGCTGCCGGCATGGGCGCATGGCCCGCAGCAGCCACAGGCGCGGGCGCCGGGGCGGCGGCAGGCTTGGGCGCCGGGGCGGGCGCAGCAGCAGCAGGCTTCGCCGCCGCGGCAGCGCCGGCCTGAATGCTGCCCAGCACCGCGCCGGGGGCAACTTCCGCGCCCGTATCGGCGGCAATGGCGGCAATCACGCCAGCAACCGGCGCATTCACTTCCACCGTCACCTTATCGGTCTCAAGCTCCACCAAGGGCTCATCCGCCGCCACGGCGTCACCCGCTTTTTTGAGCCAGCGCGCGACGGTGGCGGAAGAAACGCTTTCGCCCAGAGTGGGCACGACAATATCGGTCATTGCTCGATCCGTTCCAAAACCAATGCGCCTCAGCCCGCCAGGGCCGCGCGCACCAATGCTTCCTGTTGTTGTTGATGCACTTTCGCAAGGCCGGTGGCGGGGCTCGCTGCCTCCTCCCGGCCGACATAATCGGGGCGCTTCGCCTTGATGTTCAGCGTCTTCAGCACCGCTTCAATCTTGCGATCCACGAAGTTCCACGCGCCCATGTTTTCCGGTTCTTCCTGGCACCAGACCACTTCGGCATTGGTATATTGCGCCAAAACCGGCGGCAGGCTGATCTTCGGGAAGGGATAAAGCTGTTCCATGCGCACAATCGCGACATCCTTGATGCCCTTGTCGCGGCGTTCCTGCAAAAGATCATAATAGACCTTGCCGGTGCACAGCACGACACGGCGGATTTTCTTCGCCGGCGCGATCTTATCCACCTCATCAATCACATGGCGGAAACCGCTGCCGGGGCCAAATTCCGACAAGCTGCTGATGGCAAGCTTGTGGCGCAGCAGGGATTTAGGCGTCATCACCACAAGCGGCTTGCGGTAATTGGCCTTCATCTGCCGACGCAGCGCATGGAAGTAATTGGCCGGCGTCGTGAAGTTGCAGATGCGCATATTGCGCTCAGCGCAAAGCTGCAAATAACGTTCAAGCCGCGCCGAGGAATGTTCCGGCCCCTGCCCTTCATAGCCATGCGGCAGCAGCATCACCAAACCCGACATGCGCAGCCACTTGGTTTCACCAGATGCGATGAACTGGTCAATGATCACCTGCGCGCCATTGGCGAAGTCACCAAATTGGCCTTCCCACAACACCAGTGTCTTGGGGTCCGCCAGCGAATAGCCGTAATCAAAGCCCAGCACGCCAAATTCCGCGAGCAGCGAATTGAAGGCTTCAAACTTCGCCTGGCCTTCACGGATATTATTGAGCGGCGTGTATTCCGCCTGGCTTGCCTGATCAATCAGCACCGCATGGCGATGGCTGAAGGTGCCACGCTGCACATCTTCACCCGAAAGCCGCACGCGATGGCCTTCAAGCAGCAGTGACCCGAAAGCCAAAGCCTCACCGGTGGCCCAATCAATGCCCTCCCCGGTTTCAATCGCCTGGCGCTTTTGTTCCAATTGGCGGGCAATCTTGGAATTGACGCCGAATTCGGCGGGCACGCGCGAAAGTGCTACGCCGATTTCCTTCAGCGCTTCCGGCGCGACCGATGTCGCTTCAAGTTGCTCCGCCTCATCCGTGGAACCGGCGGGCTTTAGGCCAGACCAATGGCCTTCCAGCCAATCCGCCTTGTTCGGGCGATAGGATTGTGAAGCCTCAAAGGCTTCTTCCAGCCGCGCATTGAAGGCATCCAGCATGGCCTTGGAAGATTCGGCCGGCACTGAGCCTTCCTGCGCCAAACGTTCTGCATACAAATTGCGTGTGGTGCGCAATTCACGAATGCGGTTATACATTTGCGGCTGGGTGAAGGCCGGCTCATCACTTTCATTATGGCCGTGGCGGCGATAGCAGACGATATCCAGCACCACATCCGCGCCGAAAACCATGCGGAATTCGGAAACCAGCCGCGAACAGAAAACCACCGCTTCCGGGTCATCGCCATTCACATGCAGGATCGGCGCTTGAACGGATTTCGCCACATCGGTGCAATACAAGCCGGAATAGGCATGCAGCGGCACGGTAGTGAAGCCGATCTGGTTATTAGTGACGATATGGACCGTCCCCCCGGTGCGATAGCCGATCAATTGGCTCATCGCGAGGGTTTCATAGACCACGCCCTGGCCGGCAAAGGCCGCATCGCCATGCAGCAGAATGCCCATAACGGAACGCCGGCCCTTGATATCGCCCGCCATATCCTGGCGCGCGCGCACCTTGCCGGCCACCACCGGGTCCACCGCTTCCAGATGCGAAGGATTGGGTTGCAGGGAAAGGTGAACCTTATTGCCGGCGATTTCGATATCGGTGCTGGTGCCCAGGTGATATTTCACATCGCCCGAACCTTCGATATCGTCCGGGTTGCTGGAATTGCCTTTAAATTCCGAAAACACCTGCGTGAAAGATTTCTTCACCACATTGACCAGCATGTTCAAGCGGCCACGATGCGCCATGCCGATGGCGATTTCCTTGGCGCCATGCTTGGCCGCGGTTTCAATCACCGCCTGCACCGCCGGAATGGTGGCTTCCCCACCTTCCAGGCCGAAGCGCTTGGTGCCCACGAATTTCCGCGCGCAGAAGGCTTCAAAGCCTTCCGCTTCGGTCAATTGCTGCAGGATCTGGTTTTTCTGTGTGGCATCGAAGCTGCCCACCCAAGGCGCGCCTTCAATGCGGCGCTGGATCCAGGATTTCTGATCCGGGTCCTGGATATGCATGAATTCCACGCCGATCGAACCGCAATAGGAAGCGCGGCAGATGGCCAAAATTTCGCGCAAGCTGGCGGTTTCCTTGCCCAGCACGAAATCCAGGAAGATCGGGCGGTCCCAATCCTCATCCGTGAAGCCATAGGTTTTGGGGTCAAGTTCCGGATGGGGCTTGGGCACTTGCAGGCCAAGCGGATCAAGCCGCGCTTCCAAATGCCCACGCACGCGATAACTGCGGATCAGCATCAGCGCGCGGATCGAATCCAGCACCGCGCGGCGCGTTGCCTCAGGGTCCGCCGCACCGGCCTTGGCACCCTTGGCGGGGGCAGGCTTTTCAGGCTCCGGCCCGAAGGCGCCCCGGATGCGCGGCGCCCAGGATGCGCCAGAGGCATCGGTCAATACGGCCCGCGCCTCATCATTCAGGGAAGCGAAAAGCTCCGCGAAGGTGGCATCCACACTTCCCGGATTTTCTGTCCATCTGGCGTAGAGATCAGCAAGATAGGCAGCATTCGCCCCCGTCATCGCGGTTGCGAGAATGTCCACTCCGGCCATCAACCTTCTCCCTTCCGCCTAGGCTGCCCCGTTCGGGGTTGGGCGGATATGTTCTTGTGGCGCCGTGCAACGCCCCGGCACCTGGGCCGAGGACTGCCAGCATAAGGCCTTAACGCCTGCTGCGGCAGTCCCCCCGATGTAACTTCAGGGCAAAATCAGCCGCCAAGCGCCTTGACCATGGTGGAGCCTAGCGCAGAAGGACTATCCGCAACGTGAATCCCGGCGGCTTTCATGGCGGCCATTTTCGCTTCCGCCGTATCCGCCCCGCCAGAAATCACCGCCCCGGCATGACCCATGCGGCGGCCCGGTGGCGCCGTGGCACCAGCAATGAAGCCCACCACCGGCTTGTTCGGCTTGCCGGGGGCGAAATTCTCCCGCTTCAGATACTCAGCGGCCAGGATTTCAGATTGCCCGCCAATTTCACCAATCATCACAATGGATTTGGTATCGGGGTCGGCCAGGAACATCTCCAGCACCTCGATAAAATCCATGCCCTTCACCGGGTCGCCGCCAATACCAACGCAGCTTGATTGGCCAAGCCCGGCGGCGGTGGTTTGCGCCACCGCTTCATAGGTCAGCGTCCCAGACCGAGAGACAATGCCAACCGACCCCGGCTTATGGATATGCCCCGGCATGATGCCAATCTTGCAGGCGCCAGGCGTGATCACGCCCGGGCAATTCGGCCCGACCAGGCGGGATTTGGAACCATCCAGCGCGCGCTTCACCTTCACCATATCCAGCACCGGAATGCCTTCCGTGATGCAGATAATCAGCGGCACTTCCGCATCAATCGCTTCCAGAATCGCATCCGCGGCGAAGGGCGGCGGCACATAGATCACGGAAGCATTGGCGCCGGTTGCTGCCACGCATTCCGCCACCGTGTCGAAAACCGGCAGGCCGATATGGGTGGTGCCGCCCTTGCCGGGCGTGACACCGCCAACATAGGTGGAACCATAGGCAATGCCCTGTTCGGCATGAAAGGTGCCCTGAGACCCGGTGAAGCCCTGGGTCATCACGCGGGTATTGGCGTTGACAAGAACAGCCATGGTTCAGGCCCCCTTCACGGCAGCGACGGCTTTCTTCGCCGCATCGGCAAGATTATCAGCGGCGATGATGGCAAGCCCGCTATCGGCCAGGATTTTCTTGCCCAGATCAACATTGGTGCCTTCCAGCCGCACCACCAAAGGCACTTTCAGGGAAAGAGTCTTGGTCGCTTCCACAATACCCGTCGCGATCATGTCGCATTTCGCGATGCCGCCGAAGATATTGACCAGAATGGCCTTCACATTGGCGTCGGATGTGATGATGCGGAAGGCTTCCGTCACGCGCGCAGCCGTTGCCGTGCCGCCCACATCCAGGAAGTTCGCCGGGCTTGAACCGTAAAGCTTGATGATATCCATCGTCGCCATGGCAAGCCCCGCGCCATTCACCATGCAACCAATTTCGCCATCAAGCGCCACATAGTTCAGGTCGTTCTTGACCGCGTCCAATTCCTTCGGGTCCATTTCGCTGTCATCGCGAAGGGCCTCCAGGTCCTTGTGGCGGAACAGCGCATTGTCATCGAAAGACACCTTGGCATCCAGCGCCACGATCTCTCCGCCGCCAGTCACCACCAGCGGGTTGATTTCCACAATCGCGCAATCGAGTTCGATGAAGGCACCATAAAGCGCCAGGACGAATTGGGTGAAGGACGAAACCTGCTTGCCCGTCAGGCCCAGCCCGAAAGCAAGCTTACGGGCATGGAAGCCGGAAATACCCGAAGCCGGGTCAATCGCGACCTTCAGGATTTTCTCGGGATGCTTTTCCGCGACTTCCTCGATCTCCATCCCACCTTCGGTGGAGGCCATGATGGTCAGGCGCGATGTCGCGCGGTCCACCAAAAGGCCGAGATAGAGTTCGCGCGCGATATCGCAGCCATCTTCAACATAAACACGCGACACGAGCTTGCCGGCGGGCCCGGTCTGCTTGGTCACCAGCGTCTTGCCGATCATGGCATCCGCGGCGGCCTTCACATCGGCGGCGGATTTCACCACGCGCACGCCGCCCTTGCCATGCGGATCTTCCATGAAGCGGCCAGCGCCGCGCCCACCCGCATGGATTTGCGATTTCACCACATAGACCGGGCCAGGAAGCTTGGCGGCGGCTGCCGCCGCTTCCTCGGCATTCCAGGCGACATGGCCTTCCAGAACGGCAACGCCATAGCGGCGCAGCAATTCCTTCGCCTGATATTCATGGATATTCATAGAAAATGCCTCCGGTCCGGATGCGAAAAGGGCCAGGCAAAGGCCTGGCCCAGAGCGTTTTAGCCAACCAGCTTGCGCGACGCTTCGATCAATTCCTGCACCGCAGCGCAGCTTTTATCGAAGGCAGCCTTTTCAGCCGCGTTCAGTTCGATTTCGACAATGCGTTCAATGCCGCCCGCGCCAATCACCACCGGCACGCCGACATAAAGATCCTTGATGCCGTATTGGCCAGTCAGCCAGGCGGCGCAGGGCAGCACGCGCTTCTTGTCCTTCAGGTAGCTTTCCGCCATGGCAATGGCAGAAGCCGCCGGCGCATAGAAGGCGCTGCCGCGTTCCAGCAGCTTCACAATCTCACCGCCGCCATTGGCGGTGCGCGCCACGATGGCATCAATCTTTTCCTGCGTGGTCCAGCCCATCTTGATCAGATCAGGCACCGGAATGCCGGCCACCGTGGAATAACGCGTCAGTGGCACCATGGTATCGCCATGGCCACCGAGGACGAAGGCGGTGACATCTTCGACCGAGACATTGAATTCCTGCGCCAGGAACAGCCGGAAGCGCGAGGAATCCAGCACACCCGCCATGCCAACAACCTTATTGTGCGGCAGGCCGGATTTTTCGCGCATCACCCACACCATCGCGTCCAGCGGGTTGGTGATGACGATCACAAAGGCATTCGGGCAATGGTTTTTGATACCTTCCGCCACCTGCGCGATCACGCCGGCATTCTTGGCCACCAGATCATCGCGGCTCATGCCCGGCATGCGCGGGAAACCGGCGGTGACGATCACCACATCGGAACCGGCAATAGCGGCATAATCGCCGGTGCCGACCATATCCGAATCAAACCCATCCACCGGGCCGGATTGCATGAGGTCGAGCGCCTTACCCGCGGCAACGCCGGGGAAGACATCGAACATCACGACGTCGCCAAGTTCCTTGAGACCAATGAGGTGAGCCAAAGTGCCGCCGATATTACCGGCGCCGACCAAAGCAATTTTCTTGCGGGCCATGTCGCTTCCTTAACCTTGTCTGGAAAACGCTCGTTTCCTAGCCCCGAAGCCCCCGCCCGGCAAGGCGGAAAGCCATCATCCTGGGTCGTGCCCCCCGAGATGCGGCAGGGCCAGGTATTCCTGGCTTTGCATTTCCGCGAGGCGAGAGGCCGTGCGTTCGAACATGGCAGCATTGGTGCCGCGTTCATAAAGCTGGTCTGGGCTGGAAGCCGCACTCGCCACCAGCTTGCAGCGATGTTCATAAAGCGTGTCGACACAGGTGATGAAACGGCGGGCCTTGTCGAAATTCTCCGGCCCCAGCCGGGGGATGTCATCCACCACCAGGCTATGAAAGGCCTGGGCAATGGCCAAATAATCCGCTGGCCCCAAGGGCTTGCCGCATAATGCGTTGAAATCGAACCGCGCCACGCCGCGCGCGGCTTCCGGCACTTCGATCACCCGGCCAAGCAAGGGGAGTTCGATGGGCGCCCCCCTTTCCTGCCCGGTCAGGGTGGCGAAGGCGGCATCCAGTGCGGCCTCTGCCCTCCCATCGGCGGGGACATGCCATGTGGGCAGGCTTCTGATCCTCTCCCGCCGGTAATCCCGCGCCGCCACCAGGGGCCAGACCTCCACGTGCCGGTTGATCAGCGCAATGAAGGGTAGGAAGGCGTCCCGCCCAGGCTGCCCCTTGAACAGATCATCCGGGGCAGTGTTGGACGTGGCGACAATCACGGTCCCACGGGCGAAAAGCGCTTCAAACAGCCGGCCCAGGATCATGGCGTCCGCGATGTCATGCACCTGAAATTCGTCAAAACAGAGCAAGGCGGCATCGACGGCGATGGAATCGGCCAAGGGCGGGATGGGGTCCGCGCTATCGCCATGCACCTGCTTCCAGCCATGAATCCGCCGATGCGCCTGCTGCATAAAGGCATGGAAATGCAGCCTTTGTTTGCGGGGTACCTCGGCCGTTTCAAAAAACAGGTCCATGAGCATGGATTTGCCGCGTCCGACCTCCCCCACCAGATAAAGCCCTCGGGGTGGGTCTTGGCGCGCAGGAGCAGAGGCGCGCCCGAAAAGCCGGCCCAGCAGGCCGGCAGGCTTGGGGGCAGTATCCAATGGCGCCGGGTCATAGCCGCGCAACGCCAGCCAAAGTGCTTGCAAACGCGCGATCGCCGCGGCCTGGGCAGGGTCTTCTGCCAGGTCCCCGCTGACTAACCGCGCCTGATAGGAAGCCTCAGGGCCCCGACCCAGCGGGGCCAATTCGGAATCGCGTGCCTGAGCAATCTGCATCCCTCGCGCTTAGCCCGAGCATGGCGCCCCCACAATCCGGCCCCGGTTGATGGTGTCCGATAAAGCAATTATTGCATAATAAGTAATTATTGTAGATCAAACATTGATCGGACCCACATGACTCGCTCCGCCGCCATTCTCTACGCCCCCGATGGCTATGTTTCCAAAGGACGCGCCATGCTGGGAAGGCGCGTTGCCGGGGATAGCTTCCTGAATGGGTTGCTGCGCCATGGTGGGCTAGAGTCCCTGGTGGGTCTCATGCTCAATGACCGGGAGGGGCCGGGGTTTCAGGAAGAAATCCGGGCGCGCGCCCCTAATATTCAAGTTCAAACGGCCAATTTCGAATCACCCCAGCTTATCGCCCAAGCAGGATCCCTGTTCCTGCCCGGACCGGGCCTGGAAAGCTACGCCTATTGGCGCCGGCGGAGCGGCAATCAGCGCGCCTTCAGCCTATGTGGCATTACGCATACCACCTCCACCGATCGGGTGATGGACGCCTTAGCCCATAGCCTGACCGCGCCAGTGCAGCCCTGGGATGCAATTATCTGCACATCCCGTGCAGTGCAGAGCATGGTGCGCCGTCAAGTGCAGGAAAATGCTCATTACCTGCAAAACGCGCTGGGGGCGACGCGTATTGGCATGCCCATGTTGCCGATGATCCCGCTTGGCGTGGATTGTGATGCCTTTCGGCGCGACCCGGCACTTGGTGCTGCCTATCGCGAGGAACTTGGCATCGGGGCCGAGGAAATTGCGTTGATCCTGGTGGCGCGGCTTTCAAATGCGACGAAATTCACCCCCCTGCCGCTTTTCCTTGCGCTGCAAAAGGCTGCGGAACGCCGCGGGCGGAAGTTGCATTTGCTGCTGACCGGCTGGATTGAAAATGATGGCTCTCGGCCAGCCTTCACCGAAGCGGCAACGCAGGCCTGCCCTGATGTGAAAGTGCATTTGCTGGATGGCCAAAACGCCGAAATCCGCACCAAGGCTTGGGCGGCGGCGGATATCTTTACCCTGACGGTAGATAATATTCAGGAAACCTTCGGTCTGGCCCCGGTGGAAGCCATGGCGGCCGGCCTGCCCGTGGTGGTGACGGATTGGAATGGTTTCCGCGATACGGTGGAAGATGGCGTGACGGGCTTTCGCATCCCCACCGTGATGGGCGGCAATGGCAATCCCATTGCCATGCGCTACCAGATGGGGGCGGATGATTATAACGCCTATCTACGCGGCACATCCCAGGCCATAGCCATGGATATCGGCGCTGCGGCGGATGCCTATTACCGGCTTGCGGAAGACGCCAATCTGCGCCGGCAAATGGGAGAAGCCGCAAGGCTGCGCGCAAGGCGGGTTTATGATTGGTCCGCCATCATTCCGCAGTATCTTGCATTATGGGATGAACAGGCACGCATCCGCGCCAAGGCCCGTGAATTCGCACCGCTTGTTCCCGGCCGCCAACCGGCGCCGACGCGCCCTGATCCCTTCATGCTGTTTGCCGATTATCCGACACGGCGGCTTGAACGTGACCAGCGCGTGAGCCTGGTGCCGGGTGCCACGATTGATCTTCTGCGCCAGCGCGCTTCCATGCCCGGCGCGGTCACGCGTGGTTCGCTGCTGCCTTCACTCTCAGGCTTCCATGCGATGCTGGATCGCCTTGCCCAAGGCAGTGTGACCGCGGCGGAATTGGGCAGCACGCTGCCGCCTGACCAGCGCGGGCGCGCGGCAGCGGGCATGGTGTGGCTGATGAAACTTGGCTTGATCACCATCTCGCCCGCTGAAGAACAACCGCCCGCTTGACTTGACGCGCCAGCCATCCGGGCGTCCGATGCGCGCGCCATGCACCACGCATGGCACGCCTTGGGATGGAGTATCATGGCAGCGCAAAATCAGCAGGAAGCTTTTGATCCGATTAGCCTTGAAATCTACTGGTCGCGCCTGATTTCCATTGCCGATGAGGCCGCAACCGGCCTTCTCCGCACCGCCTTTTCCACCATTGTGCGCGAATCAAATGATTTCGCGACGGTGCTGATGGACCGCAACGGCGATTCGATCAGCGAGAATACCGGCGGCATCGCTTCCTTCTCCTGCATTCTGCCCAAGACGACGAAGACCTTCCTAGAACGCTTCCCGGCGGAAACTTGGCAGCCGGGTGATTGCGTAGTTACAAATGATCCATGGCTCGCCACCGGGCATTTGCCGGATTTCACCGCCGTCAGCCCGATTTTCCACAAAGGCAAGTTGGTGGGCTTCGCTGGTTCCATTTCCCATTCGCCCGATGTCGGCGGCGCGCTGTGGTCCGCCGATTGTCGAGAGCTTTTCGAAGAAGGCATTCGCATCCCGCCATCCCGCCTGTTTCGCGCCGGCAAGCGGAATGAGGATTTGGCGGAAGTGCTGCTGGCCAATGTGCGCCTGCCACGGCAAGTGATGGGCGATTTGGAAGCGCAGGTGATTGCCAATGAAGTTTGCGCGCGCGGCGTGGATGAATTTCTGGGCGATACAGGCCTGCCTGATTTGCAAGGACTAGGCGCTGCGCTGCATCAGCGCGCGGATGCCGCCATGCGCCGCGCCATCGCGGCACTCCCCGATGGCACTTGGCATTCTACCCTGGAAGCCGATGGCTTTGATGAGGCGATTACACGCATCGCCTGCGCTGTCAGCATCAAGGGTGACACGATGCATATTGATTTCGCCGGCACCTCCAAACAGGTGGATCGCGGCATTAATTGCGTACTGAATTACACCCATGCCTATGCGGTCTATCCGGTGAAATGCGCGCTTGATCCCTTCACCCCGCGCAATGAGGGTTCTTATGGCGCCATTACCGTGAGCGCGCCTGAAGGCAGCATCCTGAACCCCCGCTTTCCGGCGGCGTGCAGCGCGCGGCAATTGACCGGGCATTTGCTGGCCGGCGCCATCTATAAGGCACTGGCACCCATCATGCCGGATAAGATCATTGCCGAATGCGGCGGCGCGCCCACCATGCGCGCGCTGTTCAGCGGCTTGGATGGTGCGGGGGATCGGTTTTCGCAGGTGCTGTTTGCCTCGGGCGGCATGGGCGCTTCGCCGCATCGCGATGGCCTGCCAACCACCGCCTTCCCCACCAATGTCGGCGCCGGTTCAATCGAGGCCTATGAAAGTGTGGCGCCCTTGGTTGTCTGGAAAAAACGCCTGCGCGCAGATTCCGGCGGTGCCGGGCGCTTTCGTGGCGGCTTGGGGCAAGAGGTTGAGATCGAAGTACGCGCCCCGGAAGAAGTGCGGCTTTCGCTGCTGTCTGACCGGCGCGACCATCCAGCGCAGGGCGTTCTTGGCGGCGGCCCTGGCGGCGCGGCGGTAATCGCCTTTGATGATGGCACGCGCCCGCATCCGAAATCCCGCACCACCGTCGCCCCCGGCACGCGCGTCACACTGCTTTACCCCGGCGGCGGCGGTTACGGAGACCCCGCCACGCGCGACCCGGAAGCACTCGCCGCTGATATCCGCGATGGCTATGTCTCGCCCGCAGGGGCTTCGCGTGATTACGGAGCAAAGCCATGAAGGCGACAGCGCGCATTGGTGTTGATGTTGGCGGCACCTTCACGGATTTTGTCCTGCACGATCCCGCGCGGGATTTGGTGGCCACCGGCAAGCGGCTGACCACGCCGGATGATCCATCGGAAGCGATTGTCGCCGGCATTGCGCGGCTTCTGGAAGAAACCGGCCTGAAGCCCGGCGATCTGCACAGCATTGTGCATGGCACCACGCTGGTGACGAATACCATCATTGAACGCACCGGCTGCAAGGTGGGCTTGCTCACCACCGATGGCTTTCGCGATTCCATCGAAATTGGCCGCGAAATCCGCTACGATCTTTACGATCTTTTCCTGGAAGCGCCGCCCACGCTGGTGCCGCGCCATTTGCGCCTGGAAGTGCCGGAACGGCTGGATGTGCAGGGCCAGGTCCTGCTGCCGCTGGATGAAGCCGCGCTGATCGCCGCGACACGGCAATTGGTTGAGGTGGAAAAGGTTGAAGCGCTGGCGATTGGCTTTTTGCATGCCTGGCGCGACCCGCGCCATGAACGCCGCGCTGCCGAGATTATTCGTGGGCTTTACCCCGATTTGGCTATGACGCTGTCTTCCGCCGTGGCGCCGGAAATTCGCGAATTTGAACGCATCAGCACGGCCTGCGCCAATGCCTATGTGCAGCCGCGCATGCGGCGCTATCTGGATAAGCTTGAAGCATCGCTCGCCGCGCTTGGCGTGACGGGCGCACTTTATGTGATGCTCTCAGGTGGCGGCATTGCTTCCGTGCAG
Source organism: Pseudomonadota bacterium (assembly GCA_041174145.1). GTDB lineage: Bacteria > Pseudomonadota > Alphaproteobacteria > Acetobacterales > Acetobacteraceae > Neoroseomonas. The sequence continues at coordinate 11,000 of JBEDHL010000028.1, read as the reverse complement.
GAAGCCAAGGATTACCCGATCCGGCTGATTGAAAGTGGACCCGCTGCCGGTGCCATGGCGGCATCATGGCTCGCGCAACGCGCCGGGCTTGATCAGGTGATTTCCTATGACATGGGCGGCACCACGGCCAAGATGTGCCTGATCCAGAATGGCGCGCCGGACCGCAAATTCGATTTCGAAGCCGGGCGTGTCCGGCGCTTCCAAAAGGGTTCCGGCCTGCCTTTGAAAGTATCCGTGGTGGATATGATCGAAATCGGCGCCGGTGGTGGTTCCATCGCGCGGGTTGATCCCGCATCAGGGCTGATGAAGGTCGGCCCGCGCAGCGCTGGCGCCAAGCCAGGGCCAATCTGTTACGGGCGCGGCGGGGTTGAGCCCACCGTCACCGATTCCGATCTGGTGCTGGGCCGGCTTGATCCCGCCTATTTCCTGGGTGGCGAAATGGCGCTTGATCTGGCCGCCGTGACGCGCGCCGTGAGTGGTGATCTTTCCGCGAAACTCGGCGTCACCGCCGATGATGCCGCGCTTGGCATTCGCCGCATCGTGGATGAAACCATGGCGGCGGCGACCCGCATGCATATGGCGGAAAAGGGCCGCGACCCGCGGCGCTTTACGCTGATTGCCTTTGGTGGCGCGGGGCCGGTGCATGCGTGCGATCTTGCGCGGTTGCTGAAAATCCGCCGCGTGCTGGTGCCGCTTGGCGCCGGTGTTGCTTCCGCGCTCGGCTTTCTGGTGGCGCCACCGGCGACGGATTTGGTCCGCAGCCTTGTCGGGCGGCTTGAGAGGCTGGATTGGGCGAAAATCGCCTCGCTTTACGCGGAGATGGTGGCAGAAGCGCGTGGCTTGCTGATTGGCGCCGGGGCTGATCCGGACAAAATCATCTACAAGCCAGCGGCCGATATGCGCTATGTCGGCCAAGGGTTTGAAATCCCAGTGCCCATGCCAAGCCTTGCGCCGGGCAAGAATGATATTGCCGCCATCGAGGCAAATTTCCTCGCCGCCTATCGGGAACGCTTTGGCCGCGCCCTGGATGGGCTGCCGATGGAAGCGCTGACCTGGCGGCTGGCCGCTTCCGCCCCGGGGCGCGATATCGCCATGGAAGGCGCGCAGAAATCCGAAGCCGGCGCGGCGCAGCGCGGCAGCAGGCGCGCGCTGTTTGAAGGCCATGGCTGGTGTGATTGCGCCGTCTATGACCGCTATCGCTTGGCCCCCGGCGCCAGCTTCACGGGGCCGGCGCTGGTGGAAGAACGCGAATCAACCTGCGTCATCCCGCCTGGGGCGCAGGTTTCCGTGGACAGGCACCGCAATCTGGTCATTGAATTGGCTTGAACATTAGGGGAGGCTTCCATGCATTCCATCCAACGCCGCGTGGTTCTGGCAGGGCTGCTGGCTGCGCCCGCACTGCGCCACGCCTCCGCGCAGGAAGCCTGGCCCGCGCGGCCAGTGCAGATCATCAATCCATGGGTAGCGGGCGGTTCATCCGACACCATGGCGCGGCTTTTTGCGCAGCGTTTCAGCCAGGTTTTTGGCCAGCAATTCGTGGTGGATAATCGCGCCGGCGCTTCAGGCACGATTGGGCATGGCGCTGTGTCTCGCGCGCGGGCGGATGGCTATACGCTGCTATTTGCGACGAACAGCACCTATGCCATCGCGCCCCATCTGATTGACCCCCTGCCCTATGATAATCGCGCGGGCTTTACGGGGATCAGCCTGGTGGGGCGCACGCCGCAGGCGCTTTGCGTGCATCCTTCGCTGCCCGTGAACAATATAGCCGAATTCCTGGCTTATGTGCGGGCGCGGCCGGATCAGGTTTCCTTCTCCTCTGCCGGTATTGGCGCTTCCAGCCATTTGGCGACTGAAATGCTGATGGCGATTGCCGGGCTTAAGATGCTGCATGTCCCCTATCGCGGTGGCGCGCCTTCCATGCAGGCGGTTGTGGCCGGTGAAACACAAATGTCCTTCATTGATGCGGTATCTTCCCTGCCGCATCGCGCTGCGGGCACGTTGAAATTGCTGGCGGTGGGCACGGCCGCGCGCAGTTCCTTGCTGCCGGAATTGCCAACTTTGGCCGAAAGCGGCGTGGCAGGGTTTGATTCCTCCACCGATATGGCGCTGATGGGCCCGCCCGGCTTGCCGGCACCGATTGTGGAGAGGCTTGCGGGGGCCGTGCGCGCGGCAGTGGCGGACCCCACTTTCCGCCAGCAGATGATCACACAAGGCACCGAACCCATTGGCGGCAGCCCGGCGGAATTCCAGGATTACTGGACCCGCGAAATCAACAAATGGGGCGAGGTGATCAAAAGCCGGGGGATACGCGCGGCGGGGTGATGGGGGGCGTCAGGTGACGCCCACCCATTTCCGTTTTGCCCTTAGGGTCGGCGATTGACAGTCACTATGCCGGACCGGCCTGAGTTCGTCCCAGGTTGCTCAGCTCCGAGATCAGATGGCTGTGGCACGATACCATTGGCGCCAGGCGCAGCATCTCCGTTGCACCAGCCGCCGCGATCATTACCGGGGAAGCCTCCAGGGCCTGGTTGTCCGGGTTGCCCCGGCTTTCCCGCTGCCCCCGGACTGCCGCCTTCCATCCGCATCGCCCAGCGTTCGATACCACCGGCAATCTTGGATGGGGCTGCGACCTCAATGCTGGAAGCATTCCCCCCATCGGCGCCACGCCCGCCGCGGCCACCCCGGCCGGCATTACCGCCAGGGGCGCCGGGCGTTGGTCCAGCGACGCAGGTGGGCTCTGGAGCGCATTCAATATCCGGATTCTTGCAGGAACCGCCTTTGTGAACTCTGATGAGCGCATGCTCCCCACTTTCCCCCGCGCCACCATTCCCACCAACACCGCCAGCGCCACCCGCACCACCGGTTAAGCCAGAAGCGTCAATCGTGACCTGCAGCCGCGCAATATCTTCCTCACCTAATACTCCCTCCGGATCACGAAGTTCCTTGCCGACATAAATCACCAAGCGGGCTAGACGATTGAGTGATCGCCCCGGATCACCCGGCCCGCCATCACCACCATGGCCACCTGGCTGTGGCTGACGGCTCCGCGCATTTCGATCCCTATTGTCGCCATGCAGCCCAGCCACACCGGGCTTTCCGTTCAAATCAATCGGCAAATAACCGATGGCGTAGCGCCCCGTTCGCGGCGCGCGAAATTCCCAGACATCCGCATATAATCCGACGGCTGGCGCATCAGGGCTCGCTTGCTGAATGGATTGCTGATCAAACAATATGCGGCAACCATCGTGGAAAATGACGGTTTCGTATTTGTTGACTTGTTCCTTCAGTATTTCGACACCTTTGCACTCAAGCGTCTGAGCCGTGAGAGGTTGCGCGGCGACATAAGCCCGTTGATCGGCAAGCGCGCGCGATTGCGCCCCTTCCGGTGTTTCCACGCAGCTTGGCGCGAAAGCAAGTGTACTGATCAACAGGACGGGAAGCGCCGGATTCAAACCGAGCGTTAATTTCAATTTGCGCACTCGTACCTCCTTCTTTTCTGAGCAGATGACGCGGCGGAGAGAATTATTAAGCTAATTTTTTTGTTTGCAAATAAGTAAAAATTAATTCGCCATCGCAAAAAAATCATGCCATTCGCGCAATGAAGATCCCCCTTCCCGAAACGGCTCAAATGAGTGCGTTAGAAGCGACCATGAGATTTGTTCTATTTTTGTTCTTGCCAAACCCTGAACACTGCGGCATCTTTCACTTGCACCGAATCGAGGCCTCAGGGCCTTGTGGCGGGGCAATGATGAATTTTCTGGTCTCCCTACCATAAGGTGTGGTAGTTGCGGCCTATATCGCGTTATGGTTGAAATTATCACAGGTCACTAACCAGCATCAGGGGTGCAGCATGGATAAGGGAAAGGCGCTCGACGCAGCGCTCAGCCAGATCGAAAGGGCCTTCGGCAAGGGCTCCATCATGCGCCTCGGCGCCAAGCAATCCCAGCAAGGGGATATTGAGGTTGTCTCCTCAGGCTCGCTTGGCCTTGATCTCGCGCTTGGCATTGGCGGCCTGCCCAAAGGGCGCATTGTTGAAATCTACGGCCCGGAATCCTCGGGCAAGACCACGCTCGCGCTCCACGTCATTGCGGAAGCGCAGAAGCGCGGCGGCACTTGCGCCTTTGTGGATGCGGAACATGCGCTTGATCCCGGCTATGCCCGGAAGCTTGGCGTGGATGTGGATAATCTGCTGATCAGCCAGCCCGATGCCGGCGAACAGGCGCTTGAAATCGCCGATACGCTGGTGCGTTCCGGCGCCGTTGATGTGCTGGTGGTGGATTCGGTCGCTGCTCTGGTGCCGCGCGCCGAATTGGAAGGCGAAATGGGTGATAGCCATGTCGGGCTGCATGCGCGCCTGATGTCGCAGGCGCTCCGCAAGCTGACCGGTTCGGTCGCCAAATCCAATACGCTGTTGATCTTCCTGAACCAGATCCGCCTCAAGATCGGGGTGATGTTCGGCAATCCCGAAACCACCACGGGCGGCAATGCGCTGAAATTCTATGCCTCGGTCCGCATGGAAATCCGCCGGATCGGCGCCATCAAGGATCGTGATGAGGTGACGGGTAACCATACCCGCGTGAAGGTGGTAAAGAACAAGATGGCACCGCCCTTCCGGGAGGTTGAGTTCGACATCATGTATGGCGAAGGCATCAGCAAACTTGGCGAATTGATCGATCTTGGCGTGAAGGCCAATATCGTTGAGAAATCCGGCGCCTGGTTTTCCTGCGATAGCCAGCGTATCGGCCAGGGGCGTGAAAACGCCAAAGGCTTCCTGCGCGACCATCCGGAAATGGCCACTTCCATCGAACAGCGCATCCGCGGCCAAGCGGGGCTGCTGGCTGAAAAAATGCTCTCCGGCGAAATTACGGAAGAAGATGAAAAGGCGGCGGCGGAATAATCCGCCGTTCATGATAATGGCGTGACCCGCCAGGCTGGGTCACGCCGCCCTTACAATAAGCTCAATCCGCATAGGCGCCGGCGGCTTCAATAATCGGGCGCCAGCGATCCACTTCCTCGACCACAAAGCGGCGATGGAAGGCGATAGATGCGCGTTCATCCGAAGGCACATCTGTCACCAGATCAGCATAGCGCTGGCGCAGCCTTTCTTCCTTCAAGGCAGCACGCAGCGCCGTAGAGATATGTTCCTGGATCGGCTCTGGTGTGCCGGCCGGGGCATAAAGCCCATGCCAGGTGGACATGGCGATACCGGGGGAACCGGCCTCCGCCGTGGTGGGCACGCTGGGCAGGCCAGCCAGGCGTTCTGGGCTGCTGACGCCATAAACCTTCACACGATTATCGCGGATATAGGGCACGGTATTGGTCGCCTGGTCGCAGAGCACGTCGATCCGCCCGGCCATAAGCTCCGCAATTGCGGGGGCGGTGCCGCGAAACACCACCGTGGTCGCCTTGGTGCCGGCAGCCTGTTGCACCAGCAGTCCGCAGAGGTTGGATGCAGAACTGATCCCGGCAGTGGCAAGGTTGATCACATCCCCCTTGCGGCCCAGCTCCGCCATCACTTCCCGCAAATTGGCCGCTGGGAAATCGGGCCGGGTGATCACCGTCATGGCAGCGTCTGAGACAATGCCAAGGGGGGCGAAGCTGCCCGGCACCTGATAGGGCAAGCGCCTGTAAAGCGTCGCGCTGGCTGCCATGCCGATATTATTGATCATCAGCGTATAGCCATCCGGCCGGGACTGCGCCAAGCGCTGCGGCCCCACCACGGAACCGCCAATCGCTTCCACCACCACGGATTGGCCAATATGCTTGCCAAGGCTGTCGGCGACGATCCGGGTGATGGTGTCCGTGGGCCCGCCCGCCGCGCCGGCAGCGATGATGGTGATGGGACGGCTTGGATAGGCCTGGGCGCGCACAGCGGGGGCAGCCAGCAGCACAGCCCCGGCGGCGAGGATTTGGCGACGCTTCATTCTTTCCTCCTTTTTTTCAACCGGGCCGGGTTGGCCCCCGCCTCGGCAGGCAACATCCTGGCAGGGCAAGGCCCTGCCGCGAAGGGGCAGGTTACCGAAATCTCACACCCTTAGGCCGTTGTGGCAGTTTCTTTTTTCCCAAGGCTCCGGTAACCTTCACCTAATCGTCACAGAATCCCGCCCCGCAAGCGGGACAGCGTTTTGAACAGGGAGCGGAAACTCAATGGCGCCACTCTTGGCGTTCAGTCGGTTTGTCGACTGGATCAATCAAAGCATCGGTAAATTCTGTGACTGGCTTGTGCTGCTTGCCTGCCTTGTCAGTTCCGTCAACGCCATGATGCGCTACGGCTATGACATAAGCTCCAACGCATGGCTTGAAGTGCAATGGTATATGTATGCGGCCATTGTCATGCTGGGCGCGAGTTACACGCTCAAGAAAAATGAGCATGTGCGGGTAGATATTATCTACATGATGCTTTCGCGCCGCGGGCAGATCCTGCTGGATATTGCGGGCATCATTGTCTTCATGCTGCCGGTCTGCATCCTGCTTGGCTGGCTTTCCTGGCCCTTCTTCATGCAATCCTTCAGCGTGAATGAATGGTCCAGCAATGCAGGCGGGTTGTTGCGCTGGCCGGTGAAATTCCTAATCCCGCTGGGCTTTGGGCTGCTGACGCTGCAAGGCATTTCAGAACTCATCAAGCGCATTGCCGCGCTCAACGGGCATGACATCCCCGACCTTGAAGCGCATTACGAAAGGCCAGTGCAATGATACCTTTGGAGTGGATGCCGCCCCTGATGTTTGCGGGGCTGGTGGTATTCTTGATCATTGGCTTTCCGGTGGCCTTTTCGCTTGCGTCGGTTGGCCTATTCTTCGGCATGATTTCCATGGCGCAGGGTTTTTTCACCCTGGACTTCATGCAAGCCATCCCGGGGCGCATCTTTGGCAGTATTCTGGCCAATGATTTGCTGCTGGCCATTCCCTTCTTCACGCTCATGGGCGCGATATTGGAAAAATGCGGGTTGGCGGAAGACATGCTGGAAAGCATGGGGCAGTTGTTCGGCCCGCTGAAGGGCGGGCTTGGCTATTCCGTCATTATCGTGGGCTTCATCCTGGGCGCCATTACCGGCACGGTTGCCGCGCAGGTTATTGCCATGGCGCTGATCACCATGCCGGTGATGATGCGTTACAATTACAATATCCGTTACGCAACCGGCGTTTTGGCCGCATCCGGCACCATTACGCAGTTGGTGCCGCCATCATTGGTGCTGGTGGTGCTGGCTGATCAGCTGGGCCGTTCGGTTGGCGATATGTACCTCGGTGCCTGGGGGCCTTCGCTGCTGCAAATCGCGCTTTTCGCGCTGTATACTTGGTTCCTGACCATCATTCGCCCGCAGGATTTGCCGCCCGTGCCGCGCACGCTCCAGGGGCGCGCGCTTCTCATCAAATGCATGTGGGGCATCATCCCGGCGGGTGTGCTGATCTTCTTGGTGCTGGGCACCATCATGCTTGGGCTGGCGACGCCGACGGAAGCCGGCGCGCTTGGGACGGTGGGCGCCATTATCCTGGCAGTCCTGCGCAATACACAGATGCAAAAGACGGATCGCCTTGCCTATGCCGCGGGGCTTGTGGCAACCGCGATCTGTATTGTCGCCAGCTTCACAGTTGGGATGAAGACACTGCCCTTCCGCGCCAGCTTCACCGTGCTGTTCATTGCCATGATCTGGCTCTGCTGGCGGGCCTGGCAGGACAAGGCGCTGCATGACCTTATTGTGGAAGGCATGCGCGCCACCATGCGCATCACCTCCATGGTGGCCTTTATCGTAGTCGGCGCCACCTGCTTTTCCATCGTCTTCGCCGGCGTGGATGGCAATCTTTGGGTGGAACATGGGCTGACCAGCCTGCCGGGCGGGGTTTGGGGCTTCCTGATCGCCGTCAATCTGCTGGTCTTCTTCCTGGCTTTCTTCCTCGATTTCTTTGAAATTGCCTTCATCATCGTGCCCATGCTGGCACCTGTTGCGCAAAAGCTGCTGAGCCCGGTGGTGGGCCCGGATGCGGCACTGATCTGGTTTGGCGTGATGCTCTGTGTGAATATGCAAACCAGCTTCATGCACCCACCCTTCGGCTTCGCGTTGTTCTATCTGCGCAGCGTTATCCCGAAGACCATCAGCAGCGCAGATATCTATTGGGGCGCCATTCCTTGGGTAGTATTGCAGCTGATCATGGTAGCGATTGTGATCTTCGCGCCGATCACGGTTACCTATTTCCTTGATCCGCCTTCGAATATTGATCCGAGTACGGTCAAGATCGAAATCGCACCGCCGGCGGACGAGGATGATTTGCCACCGCCAAGCTTCGGCCCGCCACGATAGGCGGCGGCGCCGATCCGAAGGCGCAAAAAGCAAACCCCCATGGCTTGCCGCCGTGGGGGTTTTTCTTTGCCGATAAACTAGCCAAAAAAAATCCGACCAGGTGTTGCCACCTGATCGGATCAGTAAAGCGCTTATGCCGAAGGCTTACACGCGGCCGGCAGCAGACATGGCATAGAGGAAATTGTCGAAGGTGCCTTCCGCCACACGGAACCAAGCGATTTCATCCGGCCGGAAGGCCTTCATGCTGTCCAGCAGGCGCTTGAACATGGGGTTCTGCGCTGCGACTTCATCGTAATACTTCCAGGACTCATCATAGCAGGCCTGCAGCACGGGCCGTGAGAAGGGCTTAAGCTGCGTGCCACTCGCGATCAGGCGCTTCAGGGCCTGCGGGTTCAGCGCATCATATTTCGGCACCATGGTGGCGGTAACGAGACCCGCCGCGGTTTCGATCATGGATTGGTAGATCTTGGGGATCGAATTCCATGCCCGATCATTGATGAAAAGCGTGCCGCAGGATGCGCCTTCCCACCAGCCGGGATAGTGATAGAAGCGCGCGACCTTGTTGAAGCCGAGCTTTTCATCATCATGCGGGCCGACCCATTCGGCGCCGTCAATGGTGCCACGTTCCAGCGCGGGGTAGATATCGCCGGCGCCAATCTGCTGCGGCACCACGCCAAGGCGGCGCAGAATATTGCCGGCAAAGCCGCCGACGCGGAATTTCAGGCCACGCAGATCTTCAACCGTATTGATTTCCTTGCGGAACCAGCCACCCATCTGGCAGGCCGTGCCGCCAAAGGTGAAGGAACGGACGCCGAAGGGACGGTAGAATTCATTGATCAGTTCATGGCCGCCGCCATTGCGGAGCCAGGAATAATATTGCCGCTGATTGAGGCTGAAGGGCAGGCCCGTTTCGAACACGAAGCAGGGGTCCTTGCCGAAGTGATAATAAGCCGCATCCTGCCCGCATTCCACCGTGCCATTCTGCACTGCGTCATAAACCTGCAAGGCCGGGACGATTTCGCCTGCGGCGAAAATGCGGATCTGGAACTTGCCATCCGACATTTCATTGATGGCTTTAGCGAAAAGCTCAGTACCGCCGAACAGCGTATCGAGCGATTTCGGGAAGGCCGAGGTATGGCGCCAACGCACTTCCGGCATGGCTTGGGCAAGCGCCGGCGTGGCCAGCGCGGTGGCGGCAACGGCGGTAGTGCCAAAGCCTGCCTTTTTAATAAAATTACGACGTTCCACTGCGGGAAGCTCCCTTTGTTGCGTGGTTAAGGTGATCTACCAGCGCCCTTATGCCGGGGCTTGGAAATTGGAATACTAATACGCCAAGGCACGGCCGAAAAGGCGGAAATATTGCCAAAACCGCCCTTAATGGCCTGATTTTACGCCGCCCGGCACATTGGACAGCCGATCCACCAGGGCTATCCCGATCGCCGAGAGGATGAAGATGGTGTGGATAATGGTCTGCCACATGATGCCCGTCTCGGTGAAGGCGGCTTGGGGCGAGCCAAGATTCCCGGCCTCAATAAAGGTCCTCAGCAGGTGGATTGAGGAAATGCCGACAATCGCCATGGCCAGTTTGATCTTGAGCACACTGGCATTCACATGGCTCAGCCATTCAGGCTGATCTGGGTGGCCGGCGAGATTTAGGCGAGAGACGAAGGTCTCGAAGCCGCCAACGATAACCATGACCAGCAGATTGGCGATCATCACCACATCAATCAGGCCAAGGACAATCAGCATGATCTGCTGTTCGGTGAAAGTGGTCGCGTCCATCACCAAATGGGTCAATTCCTTGAGGAATTTATAGACATAGACGCATTGCGCCACGATCAGGCCGAGATAGAGCGGCAACTGCAGCCAGCGCGACCCAAAGATCAGGGCGGCTATGGGGCGAAGCGGCTTCATTTCATCTGGCTGGGCCATGGGGATCCTCGGCTTGGTGACGCGGCGGGGGTCACATAGGGCGGGTTTGGCGAATTGTCAGCAGGGCGCCCCTGGCCGGGCAGCACGGGAGCAGGCAAGATGGTGCCATGAAACACTGGCTCGCCGCCCTTGGCGCCACCATGCTGATGCAATTGGTCGCTTCCTTCATGGGCCAGAGCCTGCCGGTATTGGCACCACTGATGATGGCCAGTACCGGCCTGGCGCCGGAACGGGTTGGCAATCTTTCTTCCCTGACAGCGCTTGCCACCGTGCTTTACCTGATGATTGGCGGGGTTTTTCTGGCGCGCATGGGCCCGGTGCGGATGCTGCAACTGGGCACTGCCATGGCGGTGACGGCGCTGCTGGTGGCAAGCCTTGGCCAAGCTTGGGCGATATTCCTGGCCGCCTTCATGCTGGGGCTTGGCTATGGGCCAACGCCGCCCGCGGGCAGCCGCATGCTGGCAGCCACCGCGCCGCCCCAGCATCGTTCGCTGATTTTTTCCATCAAGCAGGCAGGCGCACCGGCGGGGGGCGCCTTGGCCGGGCTGATCGCGGCACCTGTGGCGCTGGCCTATGGCTGGCCAGCAGCGCTGATGCTGGCCTTCGGTGTTGGTGTATTTGCCATCCTGATCATCCAACCTTTGCGTCCGGCTTTCGATGCTGAGCGCAATCGCGCGCAGCGCCTTGGGTTGGATGCCATTTTCTCACCGCACGCCATCAGGGCGCCCATGGCAGCAGTCAGACAAAACCCGCTACTGCCGCGCGTGACGC
>JBEDHL010000027.1:0-10425 GCA_041174145.1 Pseudomonadota bacterium | reverse complement strand
TCCGCTCTATCTGATGCTGTCCGGTGGTGGTCTCACCACGATTGATACGGCGGCGCGCTTCCCGATCCGCCTGGTGGAAAGCGGGCCGGCGGGGGGGGCGATCTTCTCCGCCTTTGTCGCGCGGCAGCGTGGCTTCGATAAGGTGCTGTCCTTTGACATGGGCGGCACCACGGCCAAGGTCTGCCTGATTGATGATTTCCGCCCTCAGGCGTCGCGCACGTTTGAAGTGGCGCGTGTTGGGCGCTTCAAGAAAGGTTCCGGCCTACCGCTGCGTATTCCCGTGATTGAAATGGTGGAAATCGGCGCGGGTGGCGGTTCCATCGCGCAGGTCGATAGCATGGGGCGCATTCAGGTGGGCCCCGAAAGTGCGGGCGCTGATCCCGGCCCCGCCTGTTACGGGCGCGGCGGCACGCACCCGGCGGTGACGGACGCCAATCTTGCCCTTGGCCGCTATGATCCTGAGCTTTTCGCGGGTGGGGCGCTCAGGCTTTATCCGGATCAGTCACGCAAGGCGCTGGCCGAGCATGTCGGCGGCAAGCTTGCCCTTTCCGCCGATATGGCGGCGCTTGGCGTGGTTGAGATGGTGGATGAGAATATGGCCAATGCCGCGCGTGTGCATGCCATTGAAAGTGCGAAGAATTACGAAAGGCGCGTGGTGATTGCCTTTGGTGGCGGCGGCCCGGTGCATGGCTATCGCGTGGCGGAGAAAATCGGCGTGAAGCGCATGTTGGTGCCATCCGGCGCAGGCGTGGGCAGCGCGATTGGCTTCCTCCGTGCGCCGGTGGCTTATGAGGTGGTGAAGTCGCTTTATCAGCGCTTCGGCAGCTTTGATATCGGTGCGGTAAATAGCCTACTGGCGGCGATGTCGCAGGAAGCGGCCGGCGTGGTGGCGGAAGGCGCCTTCGGTGCGCCGATAGAAGAAACGCGCATCGCCTATATGCGCTATGTCGGGCAGGGGCATGAGATTGCGGTGCCCATTCCACCCCGCGCCTTGACCGCGCAGGATGTGCGCGAGATTCGCGCGCTTTATGATGCGGAATATAGCCGCTTCTATGATCGCCCAGTACCGGGTTCGGATGTGGAAATCCTTTCCTTTGCCGTCACGGTGCGCACGGTAGAAGCGCATGTGGAACCGGCGGCTGCGGTGGCGGATGCGCCGGGGCCGAAGCCGGTGCGCGTGCAAATGGTGCGCGATACGGCGACCGGCGAGGTTTCCGAATGGCAGGTCTATGACCGGGAGGACATGTGCCCCGGTGCTACCGTAAACGGCCCCGCGATTATCTCGGAAGCTGAAACCAGCACCTTGATTGGCCCCGGCTGGGTTTGCCGCATGGATGGGCTTGGGTATCTCGATCTGACGCAGGAGGCTGCACGATGAAGGAAACCGGCGCGCTGGCGACAATCCAACGCCAGATCCAATGGAACCGCCTGATTGCCGTGGTTGAGGAACAGGCGCAAACCATGATCCGCACCGCCTTCAGCACCACGGTGCGCGAAGCGGGAGACCTTTCCGCCGGCGTCTTTGACCTGCAAGGGCACATGTTGGCTCAGGCCGTAACGGGCACGCCTGGCCATGTGAATTCCATGGCGGAATCGGTGGGCCACTTCCTGGCGAAATTCCCGGCTGCCAGCATGAAGCCTGGCGATCACTACATCACCAATGATCCCTGGTTGGCGACCGGGCATTTGCATGACCTGACGGTGGTCTCACCCGCCTTTCGCGGCGGCAAGATTGTCGGTCTTTTCGCCAATACCGCGCATATCATTGACATTGGCGGGCTTGGCATGGGGCCTGAAGGGCGCAGCGTTTTTGAAGAGGGGCTCTATATCCCCATCGTCAAATGCTTTGATGCCGGCGCACCGAATGAGACCTTCTTCGATTTCATCCGCGCGGGGTCGCGCACGCCGGTGGAATTGGAAGGCGATATCTATTCGCTCTGTGCCTGCAATGATGCGGGATCGAAGCGGCTTGTTGAAATGATGAACGAGTTCGCAATGGATAGCCTGGATGATCTGGCTGATTATATTTTCGAAGCCAGCCGCCGCGCGACGCTGCTTGAAATCGCGAAGCTCCCGCGCGGCACCTTCCGTTCTGACATCAAATCCGATGGCTATGAGGCGCCGGTGACGCTGAAGGCGGCCATGACCATCCATGAGGATCGGATTGTGGTGGATTATGCCGGGACTTCTGGCCTTTCCAGCCGCGGCATCAATGTCCCGCCGGCCTATTGCCGCGCCTATTCCTGCTTTGGCATCAAATGCGTGGTGGCGCCGGAAGTGCCGAATAACTGGGCGAGCCTCGCACCTTTTGAGATGGAAATCCCCGAAGGGTCCATCCTGAATGCGCCGCGGCCTTATCCCGTGAGTGTGCGGCATGTGATCGGCCAATTGATCCCGGATTTGATGATGGGCTGCCTGCACCAGGCCGTGCCTGGGCGCGTGAATGCGGAAGGGTCTTCGGCGCTATGGAACCCGCCGCTGCGTGGTGGTTCTCAGGTATCCGGCCAGGAAGCTGAGGTGGATGATTTTGAAATCATCACCTTCAATTCTGGCGGCACCGGCGCGCGGCCAGCCAAGGATGGGCTGGATGGCACGGCCTTTCCATCTGGTGTGCGCACCATGCCGGTGGAAGCGACTGAAAACGTCGCCCCAGTGATTTTCTGGAAGAAGGAACTCCGCCCGGATTCAGCCGGTGCGGGCAAGACGCGTGGTGGCTTTGGCCAGATCATGGAAATCGGCGCCAAGGGCGATGCGGAATTCGCCGTGAATGCGATTTTCGATCGCGTCGCTAATCCGCCCAAAGGGCGGGATGGTGGCGCGGAAGGCGCGGGCGGTTGGGTTGGCCTGAACGACCCGAACGGCACAGTGCTGCGCACCAAGGGCTTTCAGGTCATTCCGAAGGGCCGGCGGCTTTTGCTGAAACTGCCCGGCGGCGGCGGCATGGGTGATCCCAAGGCGCGCGATCCGGAATTGGTAAAGCGCGATGTGGCGGATGGGCTGATCACCGCCCATGCCGCGCGGGATATCTATGGCGTTGAGGTGAAGTAAAACGAACCGTCCAGGCGGCGCTTTTCCAAAAGCGCCGCCTGTATCGCGCTAAAACTCAGCTTGCGGCGTTCAATTCCTGCCGCACCAGATTGACCCAAAACGCCACGCCATGGGGCAGGGCGGCATCATTGAAATCATAGAGCGGCGTATGTAGCGCATGAACCGCGCCATCCGGCGCGCTGCCATTGCCCATGAAGACAAAGGCGCCCGGCTTGGCGCGCAGCATGAAGGCGAAATCCTCGCCACCCGTCACCGGAGTCATTTTGGCATTCACCGCCGCATCGCCCACCAGACCACGCGCTGTATCGGCCATGATGGCGGTCTCCCGTGCATGGTTGATCAGGGGCGCGGCATTCCACCAGATGGTGGTCTCGGCGGTGGCGCCCTGCATGCGGGCGCTGAAATCCGCGACTTCGCGAATGCGGTCTTCCAGCATCTTCTGCATGGTGGGGTTAAAGGCGCGCTGCGTACCGCCGACCACGATTTCTGACGGCATCACATTCAGCGCATCCACCGAACCGCCGGAGATATGGCCGACGCTTATCACAACGCTTTCCAGCGCCGGCACATTGCGGCTGACAATGCTTTGCAGTGCGGTGATAAAATTCGCCTGTGCGATGGTGATGTCACTCGCCAAATGGGGAGAATTGCCGCCATGGCCGCCAGTGCCGCGAAACTGCACCTTCCAACGCCCGGAACCGGCCATCATTGGGCCTTCGCACAGCGCAAAATGGCCAAGCTGCAGTCCGGGCATATTGTGCATGCCATAGACGGCGTCGCAGAGGAAACGTTCAAACAGCCCATCATCCAGCATGGCTTGCGCGCCGCCCCGGCCTTCTTCGGCCGGCTGGAAAATGAAATGCACCGTACCGGCGAAATCGCGATTCTGCGCCAGGATTTGCGCCGCGCCCAGCAACATGGCGGTATGCCCATCATGGCCGCAGGCATGCATCTTGCCGGCGTTTTGTGATGCATAGGGCAGGTTGGTCATCTCGGTCAGCGCCAGCGCATCCATATCGGCGCGCAAGCCAATGGCACCCTGGCCGGGACGCTTGCCGCGCAGCGTACCCACCACGCCCATGCGGCCAATGCCTTCCGTGGTTTCAATGCCAAGGCTGCGCAAGCGCGCCGCGACCAGCGCCGCGGTGCGAGTTTCTTCCATGCCCAATTCCGGATGGGCGTGGATATCCTTCCTGATGGCGATCAGCTCTGGCAGGATCGGTGCAATTTCCTGCGTCACAGTCTCGTCTGTCATGCGGTTTCTTTCTTACTAAAGTTGGCAATCTTGCTGAAATTAGAAATCAGGTTGCCGGCAGGGCTTCACGTTCAACGGGCTGAGGCAGGGTTTCGCCTGGTTCCGCAACTAACTGCAGCCAGCCGCGTAGATGGCGCCTTACTTGATATTCGAATTCGATATTGAGATCCTGACCGGCCAACTTCACCACACGCTCGGCCAAGGCCGCGCGTTCCGCATCGTCGCGCACAGGGCCGGTCAAGTCGCGCCTGACCTCTGCCGTGGCGGAGCCCACCACGCCATCCTCGGCAGAAAGGACTTCCAACTGGCAGCGCATAACGCAACGAAAACTCTCTGAGGCCGGGCTAAAGACGCCCCCGGCCGCAGCGATGTCGCGCGTGAGGCGCGCGGTCTGGATGGAGAAGCGCGCCGTCCCCGCACCACCCGCCGCGCTCAGCCTTTCGCGGGCCATAAGCAGCATGATGTCGGCAGGCGGCAGGGGGGCTGGTTGAGCCACAAGCAGGGCTGTCCCGCTATCGGCTTCCTTGATCTCAAGCGCGCTGACCTTAAGGCGCAGCGGCGTCAGATGCGCGTAGCTTGGCGTGCCTGGCGGCACATAGGGGCCGGCTTGTTCAGTCGCACAGGCAGCAAGCAGGGGAAGGGCCAAGAAACTGCGGCGTTTTGTCAGCAACGACATGGTCAATTTCCTGCATTGCGCCCTGGCAGCGCTGTGCGATCAAACCGGAAGTCATAATTACAGAACTCGCAGGTCATGGTGATGGTTCCCTCATCGGCCATGTGGTCCAGATCATCGGTGTTGAAGCCGCCCAGCACATTCAATAGGCGTTCGCGCGAACAGCGGCAGCCATAGGAAAGTGGCTTTGGGCGATCCAGCCTGAGCCCTTCGGCATGGAACAGTCGATGCAACACCTGTTCGCCCGAGAGCGTGTCATCCAGCAATTCCTGCGTACTGATGGTCCGCGCCAGGATGGTGGCTGTCTGCCAGGCTTCCTGCTGCTGTTCCTGATCCATCTGTTGTTCCAACCCGCCGACACCGGCTACGCGTTCCAATAGCAGCGCGGAAGCCCGCCAACCCGCCGGCGTTTCTTCGCAGGCGAGTTTCAAATAAGTATCAAGCTGTTCTGAATTGCGGAAATACCCGCCGGTCATCTCCGTCAGCGTTTCGCCTTCAATCGCGACAATGCCCTGATAGCGATCCATATCCGGCCCCTGGTCACAGGTGAAGGCAAGATAGCCCTTGCCGAGTAGTGCTGCGGCGGAAGGCGCTTGAAGCGCCGAAAACCGTTCCTGATTGACCTTGGCATAGCCGCGCAAGGCGCCGGCATGGGTGCAATCCGCCAGCAGCATGGAAAGCGGGCCATCGCCCTTGGCCTGGAGGCTGAAGGAGCCTTCAAATTTCAGCGCGGCGGCCAAGCCTGCCGCCAGCGCCATGGCTTCACCGGAGAGTTTGGCAATTTCCGGTTGATAATCATGTCGGCGGAGTAGGGCGTCCGCGAGGGGGCCCAGGCGCACCAAACGGCCCCGAACAGGCCTTTCGGCCAGATGAAAGGGTAAAATAGCCCTGGGAACCACAAGATCTGGAACGGGCGGGCGGCCGAAGGCATCGAACATGGGGCCTTCGGCTTTTTCCGGTATCTGCGACACGTGACGTCCTTATCCAATCTTGAGGAGAATGAGCCGAATATGGCGGCTCAACGAAAAACGCGAGTGCCCCTTCCCCTTCGGGGTATTAGGGGCCAGTTTATAGTCGAAATCCGGGGGATGTGTCTTGGCCGAAATTTGGGAGTCCTGGGGGCATTATGCCTATCTGGGGGCGTTTATTTGGGCTTTTTTTGAGGGCGAAACCTTTGTTCTGGCCGCGTCAGCCCTTGGTGCCGCGACGGGAGCGGTGAACCCATGGTGGCTTTTGATTTCCGTTTGGATCGGTTCATTCCTTGGCGATCAAACATGGTTCACTTTAGGGCGCCGCTATGGTCCCCGGATTGTTCGGCGGATCAAGGGCGCTGAGGAAAAAGTGGCCAAAGTGAACGACCTTTTGAACCGTTACGGTACCCTATTCATTCTGAGTTTTCGCTTTCTCTATGGCATACGCAATGTGGCGTCCGCTGCTTGTGGCTTGGCAGGGCTGAATTGGGCCCGCTTTGCGGTACTCAACTTCATCGCTGCGGGCATTTGGGCCAGCAGCTTCGTGGCCGCGGGGTGGTTCCTCGGAACGCTGATTGGTCCAGACCGTTTGGGGTGGGCTATTGCAGGCATTGCGCTTTTGGTGCTGGCTTTCTTTGTGCTCAGGCAATGGTATCGGCGTTCGCGTCGTCTGCCGGCGGATCAGGCCTAAGGCGATGGCCTAGCAATCTCGCGACAGGCCCTGATTTCTGATTCTTGGGATGGGCTTGTTCGGCGCGAGAATACCTCATGTCAGACGTTGGGATAAAGAACTTCTTTTTTTCGCTTTATCTGTAGGAATGAACTTCCTTTTTGTGTGACAATTGGGGAAGCCTTACTTGGGGTTGTCCTGTCATCCGCCCCGCGCCAGCATGGCTTACAGTTTTTGGCGAAGGGCGCGATGTTTCCGATGGAAGTTGCACAACATATCGTGGATGGTCTGGGCGGCGCGATTGGCAATACACCGCTGGTCCGCCTGCGCCGTGCCAGTGAATTGACTGGGTGCGATATACTCGGCAAGGCGGAATTCATGAATCCTGGCGGTTCGGTAAAAGACCGCGCCGGCCTTGGGATTATTGCAGACGCTGAAGCGCGTGGGGCTTTGACGCCCGGCAAGCCAGGCACCATCGTTGAAGGTACCGCGGGCAATACTGGCATTGGCATTACCTTGGTTGCCAATGCGCGGGGTTATCGCAGCATCATTGTGGTGCCCGAAACCCAAAGCCGAGAGAAGCTCGATTTTCTCCGCATGATTGGTGCAGATCTACGCTTGGTACCGGCAAAGCCATTCTCTGATCCAGGCAATTATGTGCATTACAGCCGCCGATTGGCCGAAGAACTTGGCGCGGTTTACGCGAATCAGTTCGACAACCTCGCCAATCGCGCCGTGCATGAGGCAACCACCGGCCCCGAGATCTGGGCGCAAACTGGCGGTGAGGTCGACGCCTTTACCTGTTCCTGCGGCACGGGCGGTACCCTGGCCGGCATAGCGCGCTCCCTGAAGGCGCGTGGGCCAGCAACGCGCATTGTCCTGGCTGACCCGATGGGTAGTTCGCTCTATTCCTGGATCAAAACGGGTGAACTGAAGCCTGAGGGCAGTTCCATCACCGAGGGTATTGGCCAGGCCGCGCGCGTGCCAGGGAATTTGATTGGGGACCGGAACCTGATCGATGACGCGGTGCAGGTGACTGATGAGGAAGCCCTGGAGCAGGTGTTCGATCTATTGGTCCATGAAGGCATTTGCATTGGTGGGTCAGCAGGATTGAACGTTGCCGCGGCGATTAAAGTTGCGCGCGAAATGGGGCCCGGGCACCGCATTGTGACGATCTTATGCGATGGTGGGGCGCGCTATCAATCAAAGCTGTTCAATCCGGCGTTCTTGCGTGAGCGCGGTCTACCCATTCCTGCCTGGCTTGCATGAGGTAGCGCGGTGGTAATCGAAATTGTCGAAATTGGTCGGAGCATCCGCGCGCGCGATCCCGCGCGGCCTTCTTGGCCCGAGACTGTTTTTTGCTATGCCGGCCTCCATGCCGTCATGTGGCACAGGCTTGCCCATGGGCTGTGGCGGCGTGGTTGGCGGGGCGCAGGCCGCTTTGTTTCGCATCTCAGCCGCTTTTTAACCGGCATCGAAATCCATCCTGGCGCGACTATTGGCCGGCGTTTGTTCATCGATCACGGCATGGGTGTTGTTATTGGCGAAACTGCGGAAATTAGTGATGACGTCCTGATTTATCATGGCGTCACGCTGGGCGGTTTGTCAGGTAGCCCTGGCAAAAGGCATCCAACCATCGCTTCGCATGTTTCCATTGGTGCAGGGGCACAGGTTTTGGGGCCTATCACGATAGGGCAGGGGGCACGGATTGGCGCGAATGCCGTTGTCACGCGTGATGTCCCACCAGAATGCACTGTTGTCGGCATACCGGCGCGGCCACCTGCGGGGACAACCTGCGCTGACCCATTTCTGGGCTATGGGCTAAGCAATACCGAGGATGATCCGGTGGGCGACCAGATCGCTGCGTTAAGGGCTGAACTTGCCGGTCTTCGTGCACGCCTGGCCGCATTGGAAGGGCAGAAGCCCGGCAGTCCTTAGCGGCGCTTGCTGGCAGGAAAGCCTGTTGCACGCTTTGCTTCTGACCACCCATATCTGACCGCCGCGTTAAGGGAAGCCGCGGCGTCCCTGCCTTGGCCTCTCGCGGGCAAGGGCTTATGTCAGAAGGCATGGGGCGTGGTTCCGCGCCCTGTCCCGTCTCTGCTGGGTTGAGCAGGCCTGGAGCGGTTTATGAAAGCTGACGAGCGTTTGAGAGCGATGATGGAGGATGGGATCACCCTTCGTCGCTATGTGGCGACCGAAATGGCGCCATTGGTCTTTCAAGCGATAGATCTATGCGAAGCCGCCTTGCGCAGTGGCGGGAAGTTATTCTTTTGCGGTAACGGCGGCAGCGCGGCCGATGCGCAGCATTTGGCGACCGAATTGCTGATACGCCTGAGATCTCGGGTTGAACGGCCTTCCTGGCCAGCGATTGCGCTGACGCTTGATCCGGCTGCTCTGACAGCGGGCGGCAATGATTATGGTTTTGAGGACGTCTTTGCGCGGCCCTTGTCCGGGCTTGGTCAGAGGGGCGATGTCCTTTTAGGTATCACGACTTCGGGTCGCTCGCCGAATGTGATCAAAGCGCTGCAAGTGGCGCGCGATATGGGCATTAGTACCATCGGGTTTTTGGGCGGCGATGGCGGTGCTGCCGCAGCGCTTTGCGATGTCGCCTTGATCATACCAAGCAGTGAGACTGCGCGCGTGCAGGAAGCGCATATTTCACTCGGCCATGCCATTCTTGAATTGCTTGAAGATCGGTTGATCAGCAAATGACGATTCTCCTGACTGGAGCTGCAGGATTCATTGGCATGCATGTTGCGGAAGCCCTGCTTGCGCGCGGCGAACGTGTCATCGGCATTGATAGCCTGACGCCTTATTATGATTTGCGCTTGAAGCACGCACGTCGTGATCGTTTATCGTCGCATTCGCAGTTTTCATTCGCCGCAGTGAATATCGCGGATCGCACAGAGACCACTGAAGTTTTCAATCGGCATCGTGATGTCACGCGCATCATTCACTTAGCAGCGCAGCCAGGCGTCCGGCATTCACTGGTTGATCCCTACAGCTATGTCGAAGCAAATGTGATGGGGCATTTGGTCATGCTGGAAGCCGCGCGTACTTTGCCGCGGCTTGATCATTTTCTCTATGCCAGTTCGTCTTCGGTCTATGGCGGCAACAAAGAATTGCCCTATCGTGAAGATGATCGCGTAGATCAGCCTGTTTCACTTTACGCCGCGACCAAGCGCGCGGATGAATTGATCAGCGAAGCCTATGGTCATATTTTTGGTCTGCCACAAACGGGTCTGCGGTTTTTCACCGTGTATGGGCCTTGGGGGCGGCCGGATATGGCCCCATGGCTGTTTGCGGATGCCATCCTCGCGGGCCGGCCGATCACCTTGTATGAAGGCGGACGATTGAAACGGGACTTCACTTTTGTGGAGGATATCGTCGCCGGCGTATTGGGCGCGCTTGACCATCCACCCAGTGCTGGAAAGCCCCGCATTCTGAATATTGGCAATCATCGTAGCGTGGAGGTGCGGCACTTTGTCGCGGTGCTTGAGCGGAGCCTAGGGCGCAAAGCGACGATTCGTGACGCCGTGCGCCCAGCCACAGATGTTGCGGAGACCTTCGCCGATATCAGCGCAATCCAGGCGTTGTGCGGCTTTGAGCCGAAAACGGCGATTGAAAGTGGTGTGCCGCGTTTTGCCGCGTGGTTCCGCGATTGGGTGGGCGCTTGACGTGTTCTGATGATGGTACTAGAAGCCCGCTCACCCGACGGTTTGTTGGTTTTTGGGCTTGACTGGTTGGATTGATCTGGCTAGTTTATTTGCCCTGCCGATGGTTGGTGGGTGTTGAGGGGCCGGCGTTT
>JBEDHL010000026.1:0-5207 GCA_041174145.1 Pseudomonadota bacterium | reverse complement strand
GATGAAGGCGGCGCTCGCGGTGGCGACGGTCGGGTTGGCGGTATTGAGGCGAAGCTCTGCCTCTCCCATCCGCGCGCCGATCAGATGCGAAACCAACGTAACATCCGGGTCGCCGCGGAGTAAAAGCCGCAGCACACGGCCCAGGGCACGTTGCGGTTCCACCGCCACCACGCGCGCACCAAGGCGCCGGAAAGACAGCATCCGGTCCCCAACATGCGCGCCGACATCAAAAGCGAGGTCCCCCGCGCCAAGAAAGCGGCAATAGAAGCCATCCAAGGCCGCCGCCCGGCCTGGCGCGTGATAGGTGCGGAGGCTCCGGCTTACGGCTTCGCGTTTCACGTGAAAATCAGCGCCGCGCCGGCGGCGTATTCTGGTGGCACCATAATCCCCTCAGGCGCTTCGCGCGTTGGGATGCCGGCCAGGATGCGGCGGGCTGAAGCCCCGCCATCGGTGGTCCGCACCACCATCCCCGCCATGCAGGGTGAGGCGGGGGGCGTGACACCGGGCAGTACGGAGGCGAGCGCTTCCGGCGTCAGCACGCGCACGCGGGTTTCCAACACCGGCGCTTGCGGCCCGGCAGCGCGCGCCGCGCCGGGCAGGCGGAGCAGAAAGCCCCCCGCCGGGTCCGGTTCCAATGGCAGCCCTGCCAGGCGCGAAAGCCGCGCGGCGGTATCGGCGGGGTTTTCCGCGCATAAAATGGCGGCTTCCAAAACCTCGGCGCGATTGGCGTGGTCCATCCAGCGATCCTGCCAGACCAATTCAGGCGTCAGATGCCGGATCAATTGCACGCGGCCCTCCGGCGGATCGGGGAAGGGCAGGCGGGCAAAGCGCGCAATCGGCCCGCCCGCTTCCACCGGCCGTTCCAGATAGGCGACGCCTGGAATATCAATCCCCGCCGCCCGTAGCCGGGCGAGGTTCGCTTCCTCATCCAGCATGGCAAGAGCCAGGATATGGATGCCGGCATAGCGCGCCAGAAAGGCGTTCAGATTATTGTCGAATAGCGCGGGGTCCAGAATGGCGATCAATTCAATATAGCCATGCTTCAGGAAGGCGCAGCGATTGCCGGAACCGTATTTCTCAACGGGTAAGTCAGGCCGCCGCCGCCCGCTTTGCTGGGCAATGGGTGAAAGCGTGAAGCCCAGCCTTTCATAGGCAGCGCACATGGGGGCCAGGTCACGCGCCGCGACGCCTAGATGGTCAAGGGCAAGGGCGGTATTCATGCGGGATTCTCATATCGTTCGAGCAACCATTCAGCGGGCTCAGTGGCGGCTTCATCATACCAGCGCGCGACCAGCGGATGCGCGCGTACCGCCGCCATATAGCGCTGCGTGGTTGCGGAAAGTTCTGGCTGCCAGGTGATGAAGCGCGCGACCACGGGCGCATACATCGCATCCACCGCGCCGAATGCAGCGCCCATCAGGAAGGGGCCGCCATGGGCCGCGATGGCCTCCGCCCAAATCGCCTCCACGCGCGCGATATCGGCGAGCGATTCCGGTGTGCGGCCCCGGCCAGGGAAGCTCCGGCCAAGGTTCATCGGCATCGCCATGCGCAGATTGCGAAACCCGGCATGCATCTCAGCGGCGATGGACCGCGCATGGGCGCGGGCGGCGCGATCCGCGGGCCAAAGCTTCGGCGCGATTTCCGCGCAATAATCGCAAATCGCCAGGCTTTCCCAAACCCGCGCGCCGCGATGTTCCAGGTAAGGCACCATGCCTGTGGGTGTCGCTGATTTCAGCGCGGTGGTGGCACCGCCGCCCGCGAGTGGAATGAGGACTTCCTCCACATCCAGCCCTGCCAGATGCACAGCCAGCCAGCCGCGCATGGACCAGGATGAATAACGTTTGGTACCGATAACAAGGCGGCCTTCGGGCATGGGGTATCTCTCCTGCAATCTATGCCGGATTATACCCGCCTACCCGATCTTCGGCACCCTATTCATTCGGCTTCAGATTATTCCGTCGCGCTACCGCACCCCAACGATCCAATTCGGCAGCGACGAAGCCGCGAAACACATCGGGCGCCATGGGGGTGGGCAAGGCGCCCTCATCCGCCAGGCGTGCCAGCACTTCCGGATTGGCCAGCGCGGCATTGGTCGCTTCGGCAAGTTTCGCGACAACCTCGGGCGGGGTGCGACCTGGGGCGACAATGCCGTACCATTGCATCGCCTCAAAACCCGGAATGGTTTCGCTAATGGCGGGGATATCCGGCGTTTGCGCCAGCCTTTCCTTGGCTGTGGTGCCGAGCGCTGCCACGCGCCCGGCGCGCAGCACCGGCAGGGCGGCCGGCGTGCCGGTCATGCCGGATTGGATATTGCCGGCGACCAGATCAATCACCATCGGCCCAGAACCGCGATAGGGCACATGGACCATCTTGATGCCCGCGGCTTCAAGGAACGCAATCATGCCGATATGCACATTGGAACCAGCGCCGGCGCTGCCATAGGTGATGGTATCCGGCGCGGCCTTGGCGCGGGCAATGAAGCCAGCAAGGCCCCCTTCCGCCAGGCTATGCTGCGCCAGCAGCACCATGGGCACTTTGGCGATCATGCCGATATGCGCGAAATCCTTCATCACATCGGCGCGCATGCGATAAACATGCGGGTTGACGGCCAGCGTGCTGATCATGCCAATGCCGATGGTATGCCCATCAGGCTGCGCGGCGGCGATGGCTTCGGTTGCGATCACCCCGGCGGCACCGCCGCGGTTTTCCACCACAACGGGTTGGCCAAGGCTTGCCTGCATGGTCTGCGCCATGACGCGGGCCAGGATATCTGTGGCCCCGCCTGGTGCGGCAGGCGCGATGAAGGTGATAGGCCGGCGCGGCCAAGGCGCTTGAGCCAGGGCAGGGGTGGCGAGGAGCGCGGGGCTCAAGATCAGGCTGCGGCGGGTGGTTTTCATGGGCATATCCTTTGGCGTACAGCCTGACGCCTGAGCCCGCCTTTTGGCAAGGAAAAGCTGCACCTCAGCGCCGCAGAATCCGTGAAATCATGGTAAGATTTTCATTCCTTCCGGCGGTTTTGCCGGATATAGTCGCGCCATGGACGATATAGACCGGAATATCCTGCTGGAACTGCAAGGCAATGGCGCGGCAGGGCTCGCGGAACTCGCCAAGGTGGCAGGGCTTTCCGTCTCGGCCACGGCGGAACGCGTTAAGCGCTTGGAAGAACGCGGCACCATTCGCGGCTGGCGCGCAGATTTGGACCCCGGCGCGGTGGGTTGCCCGCAACTAGCCTGGGTATTTGTGATGTTACAGGCAGGGGCGGAACACGGCTTTATCGCCGCCATGGCGGAACAGGAAGCCGTGCTGGAATGCCACGCGATTTCCGGGCGCTGGTCCTATCAGCTCAAGCTGCGCCTGCCGGATTTGGCGGCGGTGGAACGCTTCACCAATGCCACGCTGCGCGCCCTGCCGGGCGTGATGCGCACTGAAACCATGGTGGCGCTGGCGACCCATAAGGAAATCAGCGCCCTGCCCATCGCGCCGGCGGATGAGGAAGAATAACACCGCCCGGCCCCAGACAGCGTGGCGCGCATGAGTCGCCGCGCGCTTGAAATCACGCCCGAGCTTATGCTGCGCGCCTATGGCGCTGGGCTTTTCCCCATGGCGGAAGGGCGGGAGAGCAAAAAGCTCCATTGGTTGGACCCTGCGTTGCGCGGCGTTCTGCCCTTGGATGGCGGGTTTCATCTGCCACGCCGGTTGCGGCGGACAGTGCTTGCGGGCCGATTTAATGTGACCGCGGATCAGGATTTCGCCGGCGTGATTGCCGGATGTGCTGAACCTGCGCCGGGGCGCACGGATACCTGGATCAATGACGAAATCAGGCGCTTGTTCACGGCGCTGCATGGCATGGGCTTCGCCCATTCCATTGAAGTCTGGCAGGACGGTGCGCTGATGGGCGGCCTTTACGGGGTGCGCCTGGGCGGCGCATTTTTTGGGGAGAGCATGTTCTCTCGCACCACGGATGCTTCCAAGGTGGCGCTGGTGCATCTGGTGGGGCGGCTGCGCTTGGGTGGCTTTACGTTGTTGGATACGCAATTCCTGACCGCGCATCTGGCGCGCTTCGGCGCAAAGGAGGTCCCGAAAGCCGAATATAAGCGCCGCCTGGAAGCGGCGCTTGGGGTGGCGGCGCAATGGTTGCCGGCACCTGATCCCGCGCTGCTGGAAGCGGAAATTCGCGCGATGCGTCTTTCAGCTGCGGATGAGCCCACTCATGGGGCTTGAAGCATCCGCGCTGTAATTGCGCGGCATGCGCCCGGCCAGGAAGGCATGGCGCCCGGCTTCAACGGCTGCCTTCATGGCGCGCGCCATGATCACGGGGTGTTTGGCATGGGCAATGGCGGAATTGAGCAGCACGGCATCGCAGCCCAATTCCATGGCCAGCGCCGCATCTGATGCCGTGCCAATCCCAGCATCCACGAGCACCGGCACCTTGGCTTCGCGCTTGATGGCGCTGATCATGTAAGGGTTCACCACCCCCATGCCGGACCCAATAGGTGCTCCCAGCGGCATGATGGCAACGCAGCCCATATCTTCCAGCCGCTTCGCCGCCAGCGGGTCATCCGCGCAATAGACCATCACCTGAAAGCCATCGGCGATCAGCGCCTGGGCCGCTTCAAAAGTGGCCGGCATATCGGGGTAGAGGAAGGGCGCCGGGCCCAGCACTTCCAGCTTAACTAGGTTCCAACCCCCGGCTTCGCGGGCGAGTCGCAGCGTGCGGACCGCATCCTTGGCGGTGTGGCAGCCCGCCGTATTGGGCAGATAGGTGTAGCGCTTGGGGGAGACATAATCCTGCAGCATCGGCGCCTTGGGGTCCGATAGGTTCACCCGGCGCACGGCCACGGTGACGATCTCAGCGCCCGAGGCTTCAATCGCGGCGGCGGTTTCCTCAAGATCCTTGTAGCGCCCGGTGCCCACAACCAGGCGGGATTGGAAGCGCTGGCCGGCTATCTGCCAGCTATCATCTTCAGTCGCTGTCATGGTCAGCCTCCGCCAATGAAGTGAACGATTTCAAGCGTATCGCCCTCGGTCAGGGCAAGGGTGGCATAGGTGGAACGCGGCACGATTTCCTCATTGCGTTCGACTGCCACCTTGCGCGTATCAAGCCCAATGGCAGAAAGCAGGGCGGCCACGGTGGCGCCCTGGGGCATGTGGCGGGTTTCCCCATTCACGGAAACGGTTATCTGGCCAGACATGGGGCGCAATGTGGC
>JBEDHL010000025.1:0-5690 GCA_041174145.1 Pseudomonadota bacterium | reverse complement strand
CTATTGATGGAAAAAATTCTGACACCCAATCAAGCGACCCCCTGGGGGGAGGATGAGGCGGCGCGCTTTGATGTCGCGAACCGGCTTTTTCTCCGGCTTTATCAATCTTCTAACCTCATGCATAAAACCGGTACGCGGGCAGTCGCGGGCTTTGGTGCCACCACCCAGCAATGGGCGGTATTGGGGGCGCTGGCACGACCGGGGAGCCGCGAATCCGGCCTGACAGTGAAGGAATTGATCGCCTTCCTGATGGTCAGCCGCCAGAATCTGACCGCGGTGATTGATCGGCTGGTGGCGGCTGGGCTGGTGGAAAGGCTCCGCGCCAGCGGCGATGGCCGGCTTCGGCATGTGCGGCTGACGGCGGAAGGGGCGCGCCAATGGGACGCAATGGGGCCAGCGATTCGCGCCTATTACCAAGCGGCGCTCGTGGCCTTTTCCACCGATGAATGTGTGCAGCTATTCCGCCTGCTCGATCGGCTGCGGGATAGCCTCAATCAGATTGCGGAGCCGGAATAGCGGCAGCGATGCCATCAAGGCATGGCCGCATTCCGAAAGCCGAGTCCTTCGGGGCCTTGCGTCACGCCAATCACGCCGGGGAAGGGGAAATGCGCGCCGGCCAGGCGCAGCCCGCTTTGCGCCGCTTCAGCGAGGAGCGCGGTGCGTGTCGCAAGGGATTGCGCCTGGTTCACATCGAACAGGAAGCCCCATTCCGGATGCTTGATTTGCAAGGCCGGCAAATGCAGCGCATCAGCGGCGATCAGTAGTGGGCGTTCCTTGCCAAGCTGAAAACCCACCTGTCCCGGCGTGTGTCCGGGCAGCGCGCGCACGGCGATGCCGGGCAGAATTTCTTCGCCAGGGTGGATGACGAAAATGCGTTCGCGATAGGCTTCCAGGGCCGCCTGGGCGATGGGCACTTGAACGCGCTGCACGTCATCAATCAGTTCCGGCGTGGACCAGAAGGCAATTTCATCAGCTGCGACATACATATTGGCATTGGGATAAACCAGCCGCTTGTCGCGAAACAACCCGCCCGCATGGTCCCGATGCAGATGGGTCATGAAAAGATCCGTGATTTCATCAGGCGCGATGCCAAGCTTGGCGAGCGCGCTCGGCAAGAAGCCGAGCGTGTTGCCGCGCCAAATGCCATCGCCGGCATCAATCAAACAAAGCCTGTCACCATAGCGCAGCAGAAAGGCATTCACTGAAACCGTCATGTCGTTCAAATCCTGCCCATCCGCTATGGCAAGATCATCACCAATGCCGCGCACCATATCGGGAAAGCGCGAAAGCTCCATATCCAGATAACCATCGCAAAGCGCGTAAAGCTCTACTCCATCCACATCAAGTTTTTCGGCGTGGCCGCCAGAGGCGCGGATACGTTTTGTTGTTTCAGACATTATCTTAGCCTTTTCCGTCTAACTATCCATTCTGAGGTCAAGCGCATTGGTGATGGCGGTCCAATCCGCCAAGGTTTTTTGCAGGAAGACTCTGAATTCGGCAGGGTCTAGATAGCCTGGTATCGTATCAATACGACGCAGGCGTTGCAGGGTTTCCGGCTTATTGGCGGCAATGCGGAATGTATCCGTCAGCTTTGCAAGAATGGGCTGCGGGGTGCGCACCGGTGCCAAAAGGCCGGAAAAACCGCTGAAGCTGAAGCGCGCTGAAAAGCCAAGCTCTGTCATGGTTGGCACGTCGGGCAGGCTTGGGATACGTGCCGCGCCGCTCGCACCTAGCGGGCGCACGCGCCTTGCGTGTACCATCTCGCCCGCCGCGGCCATGCTGTGAAAGCCACCATGGATGCTGCCCGAGAGCATATCCTGCAGCATGGGTGTCTCACCGCGATAGGCCACATGCTCCATGCGGAATTTCGCTTCTTCAGCGAACATCAGCGCGAAAGCATGCCCCGTAGAGCCCGATGCATAGCTGCCAAAGGAAAGATCACGTCCGGCGGCCCAGCGCAGGAAATCCGGCATGGTGGTGATTTCCGCAGGCACTTTGGGGCCGACCACAAACACGACATTGCTTGAACCAAGCCTACCAATCGGCGCGAAATCCTCAATCGGGTCATAGGGAAAGCGCCGCAACACAACAGGGCTTTGGATATGCGTGGTGATGGTGAAGAGCAGTTGATACCCATCCGGCGCCACCTTCGCAGCATATTCAGTGCCGACAAGCCCACCGGCACCCCCTCGGTTTTCAATCACAATCGGCTGGCCAAATTCAGGCTGCATGCCTTCTGAAGTGATGCGCGCCCAGGTATCCGTCCCGCCGCCGGGCGGAAACGGCACAATGAAGCGCACGGGGCGATCAGGATAGGTGTTTTGTGCCTTCGCGATGGCGGGCGCCGTGAGTGCGGCCGCAAGAATGTGACGACGACGCATAAGCTTTCCCCCTTCTGGCTTGTTTTGCCATAGCTTGCGCGTCGGAAGGGCAGGGCGTCAATCTTTCCCCTTTCCACCATGGCCGAAGCGGCATTAGGCTTGCAGGCAATTGGGTTAAGGGAAGGAATCACCATGCTGTCCTTGCGCAAATGGCTGCGTCCCTTGTTGTTCCTTGTACTGGCTGCTTTTCTATTGCCGTTCCCCTTGGCGGCGCATGAGGCGCATGGGCCCGAGGATATTCCGCCAGGCTTTGAAGTTGACCCGCATTGGCCAAAGGCACTGCCGAATAATTGGATATTCGGTCAGGTCGCTGGTGCGGCGGTGGATAAGCGTGATCATATCTGGGTCATTCATCGCCCACGTTCATTGCAGGATCGTCAGGTGATGGCGGGGCGTGAGCCCAAGCCGGCCATTTGTTGCGTCGCCGCGCCGCCTGTTTTGGTCTTCGATACCTCCGGCAATCTGCTGCGCGCTTGGGGTGGGCCTGGTGATGGCTTTCAATGGCCGGAAAGCGAACACGGCATTTATGTTGATGATGAGGATAATGTATGGCTCGCTGGCAATGGGCCGCGCGATCATCATTTGCTGAAATTCACGCTGGATGGGCGCTTTCAGATGCAGATCGGCAGGGCGGGTGCTTCCACTGGCAGCAATGACACGGCCAATCTAAACCGGCCCGCCGATACCGAAGTGGATATCAAGACCCGCGAAATTTTCGTTGCCGATGGTTATGGCAATCGGCGTATCGTGGTCTTCAACATGGATACGGGTGCCTATATCCGCCATTGGGGTGCTTATGGCGAAAGGCCGCATGACAATCCGCTGCCGGCCTATGACCCCGCGCAATCGCCATCACGCAGCTTTGCCACGCCCGTGCATTGCGTACGCCTGACGCGCGATGGCTTGGTCTATGTCTGCGACCGCGTGAATAACCGGGTGCAGGTATTCCGTCGGGATGGCAGCTTCGTGCAGGAATTTTTCATCGCACGCGAAACCCGCCTTAATGGCGCGGTGGCTGATCTGGTGCCGTCGCGCGATGAAGGGCAGCGCTTCCTGTTCACTGTGGACAATACCAATAGCGTCGCCCGAGTGCTGCGCCGCCGGGATGGAGAGGTGCTTTCAACCTTTGGCCGAATGGGCCGCTATGCTGGGCAATTCATGGTGCCGCATAATATCGCGGCCGATAGCATGGGCAATCTTTATATCAGTGAGGTTGATACGGGCCAGCGCATTCAGCGCTTTCGGCGCGTCGATCAGCACAGGTGAGCGCGCCATAGGTTTGGCTCAAGTTCTAAGGGGATCAGTTGTTTATGCAAGAATATGACTACATCATCATCGGTGCCGGTTCGGCGGGTGCGGTGGTGGCCAATCGCCTTTCCGCCGATCCGCGCAATAAGGTCCTGCTGCTGGAAGCCGGCCCCGCCAGCTATCGCTGGACACGCATTCCCGTGGGCTATGCCCGCATGATCAATAATCCCGAGGTGAATTGGCTCTACACCTCAGAACCCGAAGCCACGACCAATGGCAGGCGCCTGCCCGTGCCGCGCGGGCGCCTTCTGGGTGGGTCGAGTGCCATCAATGGCCTCGCTTACGTGCGCGGCCAGGCGCAGGATTTTGATACCTGGGCGCAAATGGGCAATCGTGGTTGGAGCTATGCGGATGTGCTGCCCTTTTTCAAACGGATCGAATCCTATCAGGGCGATGGGGACGCCACGTATCGGGGCACGGATGGCCCTTTGCGTGTCACCAATCCCGAACCGCGTGAGGCGATTTTCCAGGCCCTGATCAAGGCCGCTGGTGAGGCCGGTATTCGCCACAACCCGGATTACAATGGCGCGCACCAGGATGGTATTGCCATGAGCCAGGCAAGCATCTCTGGTGGCCGACGCATGAGCACCGCCGCCTGTTATTTGGACCCCATTCGGGGCCGCGCCAATCTGCATATCGAAACCGGCGCGTTGGCGGAAAAGCTACTGTTGCAAGGCCGGCGCTGCGTTGGCGTGCGCTACAGCAAGGATGATCAAAAACTTGAAGCGCAGGCGGGGCGGGAAGTGATCATCAGCGGCGGTTCGATCAATTCCCCGCAATTGCTGGAATTATCCGGCATCGGCCAGCCGGAACGCTTGCAGGGGCTTGGCATTGAAACCCTGCACGCTTTGCCCGGTGTGGGAGAGAATCTGCGCGACCATTACGCACCGCGCACGCGCTGGGCGGTTGGCGCCAAGGGCTATACGCTGAATGATCGCGGGCGTGGGCTTGGCCTGGTGGAGCAGGCGCTGCGCTATGCGCTGACCGGTAAGGGTATGCTGGGCGCGGTGGCGGCGCCGATCCGCGCCTTTGTTTTCTCACGCGAAGGGCTGGAAGCACCTGATCTTTTGCTGGGTTGGGTGCCGGCCTTCACCGAACAAGGCCCCAATGGCCCGCGTATTTCTGCGCAATCCGGCATGACCTGCTACGCCCATGTCATGCGCCCGGAAAGCAAGGGGCATATCCATATCACCTCGGCAGATCCCAAAGCGCCGCCGGCGATCAATTTCAATTTTCTGTCCGCACCCATTGATGCGGCGCTGACGGTGCGCGCCATCCAAATCGCGCGTTCCATCATGTATGCGCCCGCCATGGCGTCCTTGCGCCTGACAGAAGTGGCGCCGGGCACGGCGCGACAAACAGATGATGAAATCATCGAATGGGTGAAGCAGGTAGGCGAAACGACTTATCACCCGGTTGGCACCTGCAAGATGGGCAGTGATCCCATGGCGGTGGTGGATGCGGAACTGCGCGTGCATGGCATCGCCGGGCTGCGCGTTGCTGATGCTTCCATCATGCCAAGCCTGACGTCCGGCAATACCAATGTGCCGAGTATTATGATTGGCGAAAAAGCCGCCGATATGGTGCTGCGTGATGCAAAGGCACTGGCGGCATGAAGTTGGAACAAGCCATCGCGGCACAAAAGCCCTTGGTGCAAAGCCTGCTGGATAGCGTGGCAGCGATTGGTGCCGACCCACCCGGCATCACGCGCGACGCTTATGGACGCGGCGAGAATGAAGCGCATGATCTGATCCGCAAGGCAGGCGAGGCGCTTGGCATGCGGGCGAGCATTGACGCGGGCGCCAATCTTTCGCTGCGCTGGGCAGCCGAAAATCCAGACGCACCACCTATCCTGATCGGCTCCCATCTGGATAGCATCGTACAGGGCGGGAATTTCGACGGTGCGGCGGGCGTGATTGCCGGCATTGCCGCTGTTGCGGCGCTACGCGCAGCCGGCGTCACGCCGCGCCGTGATGTGGAAGTGCTTGCGCTACGTTGTGA
>JBEDHL010000024.1:0-35505 GCA_041174145.1 Pseudomonadota bacterium | reverse complement strand
GGCGTGGAACTGCACTGGGACCGGGTTCCGCCGGTGCCCGAGGGCGAGCCTCCGCCACCGCTCGCGGAGGCGGCCGCGCGGCTTGGCACTGGTGCCAGGCTTGCATGGGACCCCAAGGCCGAACCCGGACACCGTGTGATGGGCGCCATCCCCCTCGCCGACGGCGCGGGCTGGGTCGTCTTTGGCGCCAGTTGGCTCGCGGCGCCGGCCAACCCGATGGAGCGCGGCGCCGTTGTCTCGATGGTCGCGATGGCGCTGGGAATCGGCATCGTCTCGGTGCTGGTGGTGCGCTGGATCACGCGCCCGCTGCGGCGCCTGGCCGATGCCGCCGATGGCATCGGCCATGATCTCGGGGCCCGCCCCCTGGCGACGGAGGGGCCAGTCGAGGTGCGCCACGCGGCACTTGCCTTCAACGCCATGCAGAGCCGTATCCGGCGCCTGGTCGAGGACAGAACTGAAGCACTGGCGGCAGTCAGCCATGATCTGCGAACTCCGCTCGCACGCCTGCGACTGCGCGCGGGCTTCCTGCCCGAGGGCGAGGACCGTGCGCGGATGGAGGCGGACATCGCCGAGATGGAAGCCATGGTGGTGCGCACCCTCGACTACATCCGCGAGGGGCGAGACGGCGAGCCGGTGGTGCCGACGGACCTCGCCGCCATCCTGCAGACCCTCGCCTCGGACGCCGCGGATGCCGGGCATGACATTGTCTATGACGGGCCGCCGCGTGCGGTACTGCCGCTGCGGCGGTTGGCGGCCAAGCGGGCCTTCGCCAATCTGGTGGACAACGCCATCCGCCACGGTGCGTCGCCGGTGCGCCTGACCGTTCAGATCGAGCGCGACGCCTTGGTGGTGGATGTGAGCGATGGCGGGCCAGGGATCGCGCCTGATGACCGCGCCCGTGCCCTTGCGCCATTCCAGCAACTCGACACGGCGCGCGGTGCTGGCGGAAGCGGATTAGGGCTGTCCATCGCGCAACGCTTTGCCGAGGCGAGCGGGGGCACGATCGAACTGAGCCATGCGGACCAGGGTGGATTGGCGGTGCGCATTGCCTTGCCGCGCCAACAAAGCGTCGGACGATAAGCAGGCCTTGACCTTCCCAGTATAGCAAACACCATCTGAAGCCCTGTAGCGAAGGAGGGCTGGCACCATGCTTCACATGACGATTGCCAACATGCACTGCGGCGGCTGTGCCAAGGGCGTCCGCGCCAGTTTGAGTGAGGTCGCACCCGGTGTCACCGTGGAAATCAACCTGGAGCGCCGGCAAGCCAGCCTGGATGTCCCAGACGCGGCGCCCGTGCTGGCAAAGCTGCGCAGCGACGGATGGGAAGCCATGCCGATTGCCGACCAGACGATGACGGCACCGACCTGACATAATTTGTCATTCCCGTCAGAAGCAACGTCACAATTGCGGTCGTATCACATTTAGTATTGTCATCCATCGAAAGGTTCCACCATGCGCCGATCCACCCTGATTATTGCCGCCCTTGGCCTCGCGCTCGCTGGGGGTGCTGGCTTTGCGGTGGCCCAAATGCCGCATCAAGGGCCAGGCCATGGTGCCGCGCAGCCGCAGGCCGGCCACAATCATGGCGCCGCCGCACCCGCGAATGTGTCGCCGTCAACGCGCGCGTTCATGGCGGTGAACGACAAGATGCACCGTGACATGGCGATCACCTTTACCGGCAACGCCGACCGCGACTTCGCCGCCGGCATGATCCCGCACCACCAAGGTGCCATCGACATGGCGCGCGTCGCGCTGGAGTTCGGACGCGACCCGGAAGTGCGCGCGCTGGCCGAAAGCATCATTCGGGATCAGGAGCGTGAGATCGCGCAAATGCGTGCGATCGTGGCCCGGCTGCCTGCGCGATGAGCCTCCACGCCGCCAAGACGCGCCGCTGCGCGTTTGCCGCTGCTACGGCGCTTCTGGCGGCGCCAGCGGTCGCCCAGCGGCAGGAGCATGTCGAGGTTTGGCGTGACCCCCACTGTGGCTGTTGCGCCGCCTGGGTCGAGCATCTGCGTACCGAAGGGTTTGGGGTTACGGATCGCGTCGTTCCCTCCGTTGCGCCATTCCGCCGGATGCTGGGGACGCCGGCCGATCTGCTCTCCTGCCACGCCGGCCGCGTCGCTGGCCTGGTGCTGGAGGGCCACGTGCCGGCCCTTGCGATCCGTCGCGCGCTCTCTGACCGCCCCGCCGGCGTGATCGGCCTTGCGGTGCCTGCCATGCCGGTCGGATCGCCCGGCATGGAAGTGCCCGGACGCGAGCCCGACACCTACGACGTGGTGGCCTGGACCGCTGACGGCAGGCACCGGCCCTTCATGCGCTTCGTCGGCGCCCGCGCCGTCTGACAAGGAACAAAAAAACCATGAGGAAGCTCGGCACCTACACCACCGCGGCAGTCCTGGCGCTCGGGATCGCCGGCACGGCGCTCGCACAAACGGCGCCTCCGGCCGGTGCGGAACACGAGGGCCATCACCCTGACGCGCCGCCTACCGCCCAGCCGCCCGCGTTGCAGCGTGGGGCGCCTGCAGCCGGCATGGCCGGCCCGGGCGGCATGATGGGCGGCGACATGGGCCGCATGATGCAGCAGATGATGCAGGGTCGGATGGCCGCGGCCGCGCTGCAGCCGTTCCGCCGCATTGAGGGGCAGATCGCCTTCTTCCGGGCCGAGCTGCGCATCACCGACGCCCAGCTCTCGCAGTGGACCGCCTTCGCCGATGCCGTCCGCGCCCAAGCCGAGAGGCTCCGCGGGGCCACCCAGCAGGCGATGGGCGGCGGGACGGGGCCTGTCCCTGCACCGCAGCAGATGGAGCGGCGCATCACCTTCCTGACCGCCCAGCTGGACGCGATGCGCGCGGTCTCTGCCGCCGCGGCGCCGCTCTACGCGACGCTCTCCGAGGAGCAGCGCCGCACTGCCGACGAGCTGATCGCCGAGCATTTCCGCAGCATGCGGATGGGGATGTAGTGACATGGACCGGACGGGCACCGTAGGCGCCGAGGCCAAGCCATCCTGGTGGCGCACACGCGCAGGAGTCGCCGTGATCGGCTTTGCGCTGATCGCGGCCTTCTACGTCCTGCGGGAGCATTGGGGCCACGCGTTCGGCGCGCTCCCTTACCTCATCCTCTTAGCATGCCCGGTGATGCACCTGTTCATGCACCACGGGCATGGCCACGGCGGAGGCGAGCAGAACGCTGGTTTAGGTCGTGGCAACGGAGCCAAGTGATGCATCAGGTGCCGCGAAGGTGGGCTGGATTAGCTCCTCCCGCGGCACGCTACCTCGTGGCCATGCTAGCCTTGAACCTGGGCTGGGAAGTCGCGCAGCTCCCCCTCTACACGTTGTGGGTGGAGGGTACGCCGGGCGAGATCGCCTTCGCCGTCCTTCATTGCACTGGCGGGGACGCGATGATCGCTGCCGCCGCGTTGGCGGCGGCGATCCTGTTGACCCGATCCTGGCATTGGCCGAGCCAGGGATGGGGGAGCGTCACGCTGATCGCGACCCTGATTGGCCTTGGCTACACGGTGTTCAGTGAGTGGCTGAATGTCGATCTGCGCCAATCCTGGACCTACACGGCCGCCATGCCGCGCCTTCCGCCGTGGGGAACCGGGCTCGCTCCCTTCCTCCAATGGCTGCTGTTGCCGCCACTGGCGATGCTGGCAGCGCGGCCGCCTGCGCGACCTTTCGCGCGCTGAGAGGTTAAACGGACATGGAACATCACGGCCCCCACACCGCCCACGGCAAGCACGATCCTGAGCTTGAAGGGACTGCCGCGGCGTCGGGCACCGTGAAGGATCCGGTCTGCGGCATGACGGTGGACCCGGCAAAGACCGCGCACCACGCCGATCATGCGGGGCATGCCTACCATTTCTGCTCAGCCGGTTGCCGCACCAAGTTCATCGCCGAACCGGGAAAGTATCTGCAGGCGCGTGCGCCTTTGCGCGCAGAGGCGGTGGCGCCGGGCACCATCTACACCTGCCCGATGCACCCGCAAATCCGGCAGCCAGGGCCGGGCAGTTGCCCGATCTGCGGCATGGCACTCGAACCTGAGACCCCCTCGGCCGAGACGGGACCCAACCCGGAGCTGGTGGACTTCACCCGGCGCTTCTGGATCGGCCTCGTGCTGACCATCCCAGTCTTTCTGCTGGAGATGGGCGGTCACCTGACGGGGATGATGCACCTCGTCGGCGGGCAGCGCGTCGGCAACTGGATACAACTTGCGCTGGCGACGCCCGTGGTGCTCTGGGCGGGCTGGCCTTTCTTTGTCCGCGGCTGGCAGAGCCTGGTGAACCGCAGCCTCAACATGTTCACCTTGATCGCACTCGGCACTGGCGTCGCCTGGGTATTCAGCGTCGTGGCCACCCTCGCCCCAGGCATTTTCCCGGCAGCCTTCCGTGCGGCGGATGGCTCGGTGGCGGTGTATTTTGAGGCCGCTGCGGTGATCGTCGTGCTGGTGCTGCTTGGGCAGGTGCTCGAACTGCGGGCGCGCGAACAGACGGGAGGCGCCATCCGAGCGCTGCTCGATCTGGCGCCAGCCCAAGCCCGTCGGTTGCGCGACGATGGTTCGGATGAGGAGGTGCCGCTGGCCGCCATCGTGGTCGGCGATCGGCTGCGCGTTCGTCCCGGTGACAAGGTGCCGCTCGACGGCGCTGTGCTGGAGGGTGCGTCCAACGTCGATGAGAGCTTGGTGACGGGTGAGGCAGTGCCGGTCACCAAGACGGTGGGTGATCAGGTCGTCGGCGGCACGCTGAACGGCCAGGGCAGCTTCGTCATGCGGGCCGATCGCGTTGGCCAGGACACGGTGCTGGCGCAGATCGTGCGCATGGTCGCGGGTGCGCAGCGTTCCCGCGCGCCAATCCAGCGTCTGGCTGACCAGGTCAGCGGCTGGTTTGTGCCCGTGGTCGTGGGCATCGCGCTGGTCGCCTTCGCAGTCTGGGCGGTGTGGGGGCCAGAGCCGCGTCTCGCCTTCGCGCTGGTTGCCGCGGTGACGGTGCTGATCATCGCCTGCCCGTGTGCGCTGGGGCTGGCGACGCCGATGTCCATCATGGTCGGCGTGGGCCGGGGTGCGCAGGCGGGGGTGCTGATCAAGAACGCCGAGGCGCTTGAGCGCATGGAGCGGATCGACACGCTCGTCGTCGACAAGACCGGCACGCTCACCCAGGGGCGGCCGGACGTCGTGGCTGTGATCCCGGCAGCAGGCGTGGCCGAGGAGGAGGTGCTGCGGCTGGCGGCGGGGTTGGAACGGCCCAGCCAACATCCCCTCGCCGAAGCCGTGGTGCGGGCGGCGGAAAAGCGCGGCGTCGTCGTGCCGTCAGTCGAGGGCTTCGATGCCCCTATTGGTCGCGGCGTGACCGGCACGGTCGAGGGACGCCAGGTCGCGGTAGGCAACGCCCGGCTGATGGATGAGACCAAGGTGGATGTCGGCGCCCTATCGGCGGAAGCCGAGCGTCTTCGCGGTGATGGCGCCACGGTCTTCTTCGTGGCGGTGGATGGCCGCGCCTTCGGGATCGTCGCCGTGGCCGATCCGGTGAAAGAGACAACGGCGGCGGCACTCGCGGGTCTTGCGAAGGATGGCGTGCGGGTGGTGATGCTGACTGGCGATAACCGCACGACGGCGGAGGCCGTGGCGCGGCGGCTTGGCATCACAGAGGTCGAGGCGGAGGTCCTGCCCGAGGATAAGCAGCGCATCATAGAAAAGCTGAAGGCGGAGGGGCGCCGCGTCGCCATGGCAGGCGATGGCGTGAACGACGCGCCGGCACTGGCGGCGGCCGAGGTGGGCATCGCCATGGGCACTGGCACGGCCGTGGCGATCGAAAGCGCGGGCATCACGCTGCTCGGCGGGGATCTGATGGGCATCGTGCGGGCGCGGCGGCTGTCGGAGGCTGTGATGGGCAATATCCGGCAGAACCTGTTCTTCGCCTTTGCCTACAATGCGGCCGGCGTACCGATCGCGGCGGGCGTGCTGTATCCGATGTTCGGCATCCTTTTGTCGCCCATCATCGCGGCGGCGGCCATGGCGCTGTCGTCGGTGAGCGTGGTCGGGAATGCACTTCGGCTGCGAACAACGCGGTTGGATTGACCCAGTTGGAGCGTATCGACGGTTCTGGGATGCGCCTCAAGGCACCCGTCGCTTGGCAACCCCTACAGACAGCGTGGCTGCCGCCAGATCGAATGTTGCCGCCGAGATGTTCCGCGCCATCACCCGCACCGTGTTGTTCGACCAGACCGCTGCATCGAGCTCGATGAATCGGGTCGACGACACCAGCGACGCCGTTGCCAGGTCGCCGGCCCGCGCCCCGTTCACCGTGACGTCGAGCAGCGCGGTCGCCCCTGGCGCCAGGCTCGGCAGATCCCAGGCCAGCTCCGCGGCGAACTCCCTCCGCCCTGAGCCGACCAGTGCCCCGGTCAGCAACGGCGTGCCGTTCAGCACCGCGGGTGCCGCCTCCGGCAGCCCGTAGAGGCGCAGCGATTGCAGGTCGATCGGTCCGTCGAACCCGATCACCCCGACCTGCGCATAGGCCACGGACGCACCGACGCGGATGGTCTGCCGGCGATTGAAGTGTAACCGTTGTTTGTGCCCCACCTTGCGGCAGCCCCCATTGATCATGCCATTTGCGCCTTTGAAGTGACGCGGAGGCGTATGTGGTCAATGATATTGTGACTGAGAGCGCTCGAGAGAGCACTCCTTCGAGTAGTCGGCGATCTGTGGTGGAGGTTGTGACGCGCGGCGAGCGTCGTCGGCGCTGGTCTGATGAGGATCGCGCGCGCATTCTGACTGAGGCGATGGCGCCTGGTGCGATTGCGTCGCATGTTGCCCGGCGCTTTGGCGTCAGCTCGGGGCAGTTTTATACGTGGCGCAAGGCCATGCTGTCGCGTGCTTCGGCGTGTGGCTGCAAGTCGGAATTGGCCAAGGCAGATTTTGCTGAAGTGCGATTATCAGCGCCGGACCCCAAGCCTGCCCCAGCACTGGCGATCTCCCCGACAGGCGTGATGGAAATTGCCCTACCTGGCGGCGCATTGATCAGAGTGGATGCGGCGGTGGATGGTGCGGCCTTGGGACGCGTTCTTGCGGCCCTTGCTGGTCGATGATTGGCCCTGCGGCTGGGGCGCGGATTTTCCTTGCTTGTGGCCATACTGATATGCGCCGCGGCATGGATGGCTTGGCGGCGCTGGTGCAACAGGCCTTTGGTCAGGACCCGTTTTGCGGTGCGGTTTATCTGTTTCGCGGCAAGCGTGGTCGGCTGATCAAATGCGTCTGGCATGACGGCCAGGGTCTATGCCTTTTCGCCAAGCGACTTGAACGCGGCCATTTCCCCTGGCCGGTGACGAACACCGGCACGGTGATGCTTTCGGCAGCGCAGGCTTCAATGCTGCTTGAGGGTATTGATTGGCGAATGCCGCAACGCACATGGCGGCCAAGCGCGATATGATGTGATAAATATTCAATTAACCATGTGGAAAATTGGTTGACGCGGCGCGGTTTGATCAGCGACGATTCTCTCATGCCCGACCACGCCGCCGACACTGCGGATCAGCCTGAGGATATAGCGACATTGCGCGCTGCCCTGCTGGCGGCGGAGGCTCGGATTGCGGCGCTGGAACAGATGATCCATGCAATCCAGCGTGCGCGCTTTGGGCAAAGCGCTGAACGGATTGATACCGCGCAATTGGCGCTGATGCTTGGCCAGGAACCTCCGCCGCCGCCAGCAAATGATCCAGCCGTTGCCAGTGCGCCAACAGCGCGCACAATAGAGTCACGTCAGCGCAATCGCGGCGCTCTGCCCGCGCATCTTGAGCGGGTGGAGTATGTGCTGGACCTGGCTGATAAGGGCTGCCCCTGCTGTAGGCGGCAGATGCATCGCATTGGTGAGGATCGCACGGAACGGCTGGATGTGGTGCCCGCCCAACTACGTGTGCGCGTGAACATTCGTCCGCGCTATGCCTGCCGAGGGTGCGGGGATGGCGTGCATCAACGCCCCGCGCCGGATCATGCCATTCCCGGTGGCCTGCCGACCGAGGCACTGCTTGCGCATGTGCTGATGGCGAAATACGGCGATGGCCTGCCGCTTTATCGTCAGGCCGCGATGCTAGGTTGTAAGCGCCGTAGTAAAACTGACCCACGTGCCGTCTGAAACCTGACCCATGCTTATGGTGCCCCTGTCATGTGGATGGGGGTCTTTATGCTTGTGGGAGAAATGGCATTGGAGATCCGTCTATTGGCCAAACGAGGCAAAGGTTTGCGCGCGATTGCGCGAGAAATTGGGGTATCGCGCAACACGGTGCGGCGCTACCTGCGTGATGGTGACGCGGAGCGGTATCGCCAGCGGCCGCGGCGTTCAGGCAAACTGGCGTCGTTTGATGACTACATTGCCAAGCGACTTGCGGAGGCGGCGCCCGACCGGCTTGCTGGGACAGTACTACTGCGAGAGCTTCGGGAACGCGGCTATACTGGCGGCTACACCATCCTCAAGGACCATCTGATGCTGCAGCGCCCTTTGGTGGTTGCGGCGCCTGTGGTCCGGTTTGAAACGGCGCCGGGCGAGCAGATGCAAGTGGACTGGGCGGTGATCCGGCGTGGCGCGGATCGGCTTTCGGTGTTTATAGCAACGCTGGGGTGGAGCCGGGCGGCGTATATTGAATTCGTCGGCGATGAACGGCTGGAGACGCTGCTTTCCTGCCATGAACATGCTTTTTTGGCATTTGGCGGCGTGCCGCGGGAAGTGCTGTACGACAATATGCGCACCGTGGTGCAGGAACGTGACCGCTATGGCCATGGGCAGCACCGCTTTCAGGCTGGCTTTCTTGATTTTGCGCGGCATTGCGGCTTTCGCCCTCGGCTCTGCCGTCCGTATCGCGCGCAGAGCAAGGGCAAAGTGGAGCGGTTCATCCGCTACATGCGCGGCAATTTCTGGCTGCCTTTGGCAAGCCGTATGGCGGCTGAGGGCTTGGTCGTGGATGCGGCGGCGGCGAACCTCGCCGCTGGGCGTTGGTTGCGGGAAGTGGCGAATGCCAGGCGGCACGCCACCACTGGTGAGGTGCCCGCGGAGCGGCTGGAGTTGGAACGCCCTCAGCTTGGCCCCATCCCGCCACCCTATGGCGGCCAGCCCAGGGTGGCTATGGCAGCAACATCATCGCCATTGCGGCGCCCGCTGGTCGGGCTGCAGCACCCGCTTGCGTTATACGATACGCTATTCCCGACGGCACTGAGCATGGATGCGGCGCCATGAGCGAACTGCAGCATGCGCGGATTGCCGAACTCTGTTCAGAATTGCATTTGGCGGCGGTGCCTGATCTTTACCCTGTCACTGCTCAGGCGGCTGTCGCACGGGATGCGTCGTTCAGTGACTTCCTTGAGGATACGCTGAAGGGTGAGAGGGAAACGCGCCGCGCAAGGGCGCGGGAGATGTTTGCCCGCACGGCAGGCTTTCCTGCGATCAAGACGCTGGATGGCTATGATTTCGGCTTTGCCACTGGCGCCCCGCGTCAGCAAATCACGGAATTGGCGAGCCTGGCCTTTGTCGAGCGGGCGGAGAATGTCGTCATGCTTGGGCCATCTGGGGTGGGCAAGACACATCTGGCCATTGCGCTTGGCTACATGGCGACACAACGCGGCTGGAAGGTTCGCTTTACCACCGCGGCGGACCTTGTGATGCTGTTGGAGACAGCACAGCGCCAGGGCCGGTTGAAGGAGGTCTTGCACCGGGCGGTGAATACCTACCGCCTGCTGATCATTGATGAGATCGGCTATCTGCCCATGGGCCGTGAACAGGCCAATCTATTCTTTCAGGTGGTGAGCAAGCGCTATGAGCGTGGTGCCATGATCCTCACCTCGAACCTCACTTTCGGAAGCTGGGACCAGGCCTTTGCGGGTGAAGCTGTGCTGACAGCCGCCATGCTGGATCGCCTGCTGCATCATGCGACCGTGGTTCAAATCAGCGGCGAGAGTTACCGGCTGAAGGATAAGCGACGCGCGGGCGTCATGGACAAAAGGCAAGGGAGATGAAGGACGATACCCTGGGCTGGGGCTAGCCCCAGCCCAGGGTAATGGGTGGATCAGGTTTCAACCGGCACTCAGCCGGAAAGTGGGTCAGATTTCAACCGGCGTTGACAAGGTCGCCAAGGGATTGTGCTTGACCGCTCCACGCTTTGCGATTGGGTGGCCAAGGCTTGCTGGTGGCTACGGCCACTGCACGCACTTATTCTGGCCCATATTACGCGTCAGGGGCGCGTATTTGCCGATGATACGCCGCTGCCGACACTGGAACGCGGACGACGACGAACGCGCATAGGCAGATTATGGGCCTATGCGGTGGATGATCGCCCGTGGCAGGGCGGCAATCTGCCCGCGGTGGCCTATGTCTATTCCAGCAATCGCCGCGCGGAACATCCTAGCGCGCATCTGGCGGGGTTTCGCGGTGTGCTGCAGGTGGATGGCTATGGTGGGTTCAAGGCGTTGCAGCGCGATCGTGATGATGGCGCGGTAGTGTTGGCCTTTTGCTGGGCGCATTTGCGCAGGCGGTTTTTTGACATCCACGCTGCGACGCAATCGCCGATCGCAGCCGAGGCGCTGCTGCGTATTGCCGCGCTCTACGCCATTGAGGCGGGCATTCGTGGCCGCGCGGCGGAGCAACGCCGTGCCGTGCGCGAAGCCCAAAGCGCACCGATGGTCGCTGAGCTTGAGGCTTGGTTGCACGCGCAATTGAATCGGCTGAGCCGCGGCAGCAAGCT
This sequence comes from Pseudomonadota bacterium, assembly GCA_041174145.1. Classification (GTDB taxonomy): domain Bacteria; phylum Pseudomonadota; class Alphaproteobacteria; order Acetobacterales; family Acetobacteraceae; genus Neoroseomonas. The sequence goes on along the minus strand of JBEDHL010000024.1, from coordinate 24,786 downwards.
GGCTGAGGCCATCCGTTACGGGCTGCGCCATTGGCAGGGCCTCAGTGAGTTTCTGAGTGATGGCCGCGTAGAGATGGATACCAACACGGTCGAGCGCGAAATCAGGCCGGTAGCTGTGACCCGCAAGGCGGCACTATTCGCGGGCAGTGAGGGTGGCGGTGAGAATTGGGCGATCGCCACCACGCTGATCCGAACAGCTATCCTGAATGGCGTTGATCCTCAGGCTTGGCTGACCGATGTGCTGGAACAGATGGTCAGCGGCAAGGTGAACAGCTTTAGTCTTGCATCGCTGCTGCCATGGGCCTGGCGCGACGCCAAGCGCGCTGAACTTGCTGCATGAGCCGCCACAGAAACGAACCTAAACAGTCAAGCCAAAAAATAGTGGGGTGCAGACAGCGGTTACGTTAAGGTTAGGCTGCGTTTTGTTGATGCATCAAGCGGCGATGCTGGATGGTTTTGCGCTTGATGCGCTCACGCTCCAGCAGGATGGTCTGTCCCCTGCCGAAATAGACATCAGCCGGGGTCAGGTTGTTCAGGCTTTCATGGTAGCGCTGGTGACGTGCCCCCCTGAAATGTTCCCAATTTTCGGTAGAGTCTGTTTCTTAAGGGGACGGACGAATGAAACGCAGCAGGTTCAGCGATGAGCAGATCATCGGGATTTTGAAGGAACAGGAATCGGGAGCTGTGACGGCGGATGTTTGCCGCCGTCAGGGTCTATGCCTTTTTGCCAAGTGACTTGAACGCGGCCATTTCCGTGGGCCGGTGACGAACACATTTTGTGTCTCAGTTCCGGACGCCGCCCCAACGAATTTGACAACTTGCCCGGCCCTTAAGGGAGAATTTTTCAGAAATTTCAGTCGCTTATATCTGGCTGAAAAATGGCCCAAGTCGCCAGGTCCAGAGAGAAACGGCCTCGGAGAGGGTGATTTTCGGCAATGTTCCGAAAGTGCAACAGCCGCGTGGATTCGAAAGGCCTTGTGGAAACAGGGGAATTTCAAAGCCCACCCGGGGCTGAGAGCATGTTTGTGTGAGGGAAAGTGGCGTCCCGTACGGGATTCGAACCCGTGCTGCCAACGTGAAAGGCTGGTGTCCTAGGCCTCTAGACGAACGGGACAAGGCCGGAAGGCGCGCTCTGTAGCCTCCATTGCGCCGCGCGCCTAGCCCCCCTGGGCCAAATATCGCTGGCGCTTGTCAGAAAATCCGCTTCCGGCTTGTTTGGGGCTCCATCAACCCCCGGTAACGCCCAATGTCTGAACCTCCCTGTCGGCTCTACCTCATCACCCCTCAGAAGCTTGATCCGGTAGCTTTTCAGGCCTCGCTTGCTGCGGCGCTGGATGCGGGTGATGTCGCCTGTGTTCAATTACGCCTCAAAGATGCAACCGAAGACGAAATCGCGCGTGCCACCGAACGCCTTATGCCGATCGCGAGGGACAGGAATGTTGCCTTCCTTCTCAATGACAATGCGGCGCTTGCCGCCAAACTTGGCTGTGATGGCGCGCATCTTGGCCAGGGTGATGGCAACCATGCCGCGGCCAGGCGCCTGCTGGAGGGGCAGATTTTGGGCATTACCTGCCATGCCTCCCGCCATCTGGCGATGGAAGCCGGGGAATTGGGGGCCGATTATGTTGCTTTCGGCGCCTTCTTTCCCACCGATAGCAAGCAAACCATTCACCGCGCGGGGCCTGAAATCCTGGCTTGGTGGAATGAGATGTTCGAAATCCCCTCAGTCGCCATTGGCGGTATTACGTCGGACAATTGCGCTCCTCTGGTGCAGGCCGGCGCGGATTTCCTGGCCGTGATAGGCGCGGTTTGGAACCATCCTGAAGGGCCAGCTGCCGGCGTGCAGGCCATGAATGCAGCTATCGCCGCGGCGCTCGCGGAAACCTAGCGACTTAAACTCGGTGGGATAAACGCTGCCCAAATCTGTTGGAACGATATGGAACTGCTGGCGCTAAAACAATTTCGGCCAACGCGCAGTCCGGTTCCGTTCCTGTTCTGGGGTTAATTCATAAGGCCCATCGCGCACATTGCGATAAGCAGGCGTGGCTACTGGCGGTGTGGTCCAGCAATCCACTTGCCCCAGGCTGCGGGTACATATGGGCTGCACCGGCGGTGGCGGGTCTGAAGCGCAATAGGTTTGGCCTCTCGCCAGCCGGACATAGGAACAATCTTCACCCGTCAGTAGCGAAACAACATTATCGCCCAAGCCACGTTGCGTAGCGATAAGGGAAACCCCTTCAGCTGCGACAGGGATGGCAATCAAAGGCGCGCCTGGTGCCCCAGCGCTATTGCAGCCGGCCAGCAGTAAAAGGGCAGCGACTAGGGGGCTTATAAACCGCATGTCCCCAAGAGACGCCATATAGGTTAATGAATTGCAAATTTTTTCCTAAAATTGTTACCAGAGCGCCCGGCTGGTCACTTATTCCGTGTTTGACCGCCAGGGCAGAAGGGCTTAGCCCTGCACCAGACGTTTTTCTGACCGAGGACCGCCTTGCCCGATATTTTTGATGAGGTTGCGGAAGACCTCCGCGCCGAACGCGCCCGCAAGCTTTGGGCGCGATATGGCAGCCTTGTCCTGGCTGCGCTTTTCGTCGTTCTGGCCGGGGTTGGCGGCTACCAGGGGTGGCGTTGGTATGAAGCGCGGGAAGCCGAACGCGCCGCGACTGCCTTCATGGCCGCGCATCGTGCCGCCGAGGCCGAGGGCGCCGATCTCAAAGCCATGGCGCAGCGGTTTGAAGAAGCCTCTCGTGGCGCGCCCGCCGGCTATCGTGATATGGCAAGGCTCCGCGCCGCGGCGCTGAAGGCCGAAACCGGGGATCTTACTGAAGCCTTGCGGCTTTATGATGCCATCGCGGCCGATAGCAGCGCGGATCAACTTTATCGGGATTTGGCATCTCTCCTATGGGTGATCCGTTCGCTCGATCAGGGGGATCCTGCCATGCTCACCGCGCGCATCACGCCGCTCACGCGCCCCGATTCGGCCTGGAATGCTTCGGCGCGGGAAATCGCCGCGCTTATTGCGTTGCGTATGGGCCGGCGTGATGAAGCGCGCCAAGCCTTCCAGGCGCTTGCGGCCGATGTCACGGCGCCGCGCGGGGTCAGGGAAAGGGCGCAAAGGCTGGTGATGGGGCTTGAAGGATGATGCGGCGGGGGATTTCACGGCGCGCTTGGTTGCTGGGTTCGGCTGGGCTGCTCGCGGGCTGCGAAACGCTGGATGAGATTTTCGGCGAACGCCGCGTGAAAATCACCGGTGAGCGCAAATCAGTGCTCACCCTGCCAGATCGCAGCGTGGATGCGGATGCTGACGCGCGTGGGCTGACTGTTTCTCTGCCCGCGCCGGAAGCGCGCAGCCTGTGGCCGCAGCTTGGCGGCGCGGCCAGCCATGGCGGTGGGCATATCGCCCTTGGCCCTACGCTGCGCCAAGCTTGGTCCAGTTCCTATGGTTCTGGCACATCCTATCGCCGTCGGGTAACCGCTGGGCCTGTCGCGTCCGCGGATCGGGTTTTCATGGGCGATGCGGAAGGCTTCGTTTCCGCCTTTGATATCGCCAATGGCGCGCGCCGCTGGCGTTTTAACACGCGCCCAGAGAATGACCGGGGTGAGGGCGGCGGCGCCGGCGTGATTGTTGAAGGTGACACGCTTTTCGTCGCGACCGGGCTTTCCGAAATGCTGGCGCTGTCCGCCGCGGATGGATCAGTAAAATGGCGTGAACGCCTGCCCGCGCCCATGCGTGGCGCGCCTTCCTTCGCCAATGGCAGGCTTTTTGTCACCACGCTGGATAGCCAGCTTCTGGCACTTTCCGCCGAAGATGGAAAACTTCTATGGCGCTATCGCGCGCAGGCGATCCAGACCGTGCCGCTTGGCCTGCCATCGCCGGCGATTTTGGGCGATACAGTGGTGGCAGGATTTCCGTCCGGCGAAATCCTGGCCTTCCGCGCCAATGATGGCCGCGTGATCTGGAGCGATAGCTTGGCTGCCGCTGGCGGTACCAGCCTGGCAGATGTTGGCAGCGTGCGCGCTGCGCCGGTGCTCTCTGGCGGCAGCGTCATTGGCATCGGCATGGGTGGGGTCGGGCTTTCCATTGATCTCCGCGCCGGTCGGCGCATCTGGGAACGCGAATTCAGCGGCACGGAAATGCCCTGGGCGGCGGGTGATTGGGTCTTCGGCACCACTGATTTCGGCGAAATGGTCGCGCTGCATCTTGAAACGGGCCAGGCGCGCTGGGCCGTTTCGCTTCGCCCCCCCGCGCAGGCGGGCAAGCCGCGGGAGGCTGTGCAGCTTTCCTCTCCGCTGCTGGCAGGGGGCCGCTTGCTGGTCGGCACCAGCCGGGCAGAGCTTCTCAGCCTCAATCCCACGGATGGCGAGGTGTTTTCGCGGCAACGCTTGCCGGGCGCGCTTTCGCTGCCAATGCTTGTGGTGGGCGGGCGCCTTATTCTGGCGACCGATGATGGCAGCCTGCTCGCCTTTGCGGGCGAAGGCTAAGGCCAAGCCAGCTTATGCAGCCCACCATTGTCATTCTGGGCCGGCCCAATGTCGGCAAATCCACTCTGTTCAATCGGCTGGCGCAGCGCCGTATTGCTTTGGTGCATGACACGCCGGGTGTGACGCGTGACCGGAAGGAAGTGACCGCGCGCATCGCCGGGCGGGATGTGACGCTGGTGGATACCGCCGGGCTTGAAGAAGCGCCGCCCGATACCGTGCCCGGCCGCATGCGCGCGAGTTCCGAGGCCGCGCTACGCGGCGCTTCCTTGGCACTTTTCGTGATGGATGCACGCGCTGGCATCACGCCCGCTGATCGTGCATTCGCCGCCTGGCTGCGTCGCGTGCGCGTGCCAGTACTGGTAGTGGCGAATAAGGCAGAAGGCCGCGCGGGCACCACCGCCGCGATGGAGGCCTTCGAACTCGGCCTTGGTGATCCAATTCCGGTCAGTTCCGAACATGGCGATGGCTTCGGCAATCTGCATGATGAAATCGCCGCCAAGCTTGGCCCCGTTCCCGAGGATGAGGCTGAGGCGGAAGATGCCGAACGCCCGCTGCGCCTGGCCATTGTGGGCCGGCCCAATGCCGGCAAATCCACGTTATTGAACGCGCTTTTGGGTGAAGACCGCATGATCACCGGCCCCGAACCTGGCCTGACGCGCGATGCCGTCGCCGTGCAATGGCGCGATTCCACAGGCGGCGAGGTGCGCCTGGTGGATACTGCCGGGATGCGCAAAAAGGCCCGCGTGCAGGAAACGCTGGAGCAGATGTCGGTCGCGTCCACCCTTGCGGCGCTCAAGGAAGCGGAAGTGGTGGTGCTGGTGCTGGATGCGCTGCTTGGCATGGATGAACAGGATTTACGCATTGCCCGGCTTGCTGAACGCGAAGGCCGCGCCTTGGTAATCGCGCTCAATAAATGGGATGCGGTGGAAGATCGCAATGCGGCGCGTAAGCGCGTGGAAGATGCGCTGATGACATCACTCGCGCAGTCCAAGGGCGTCACCGTAGTGCCGCTTTCGGCGGCGACCGGGCGCGGCGTGGATAAGTTGATGCCGGCGGTGCGCGCCACCTATGCGCTGTGGAACCGGCGCATCCCGACAGGTGAGGTGAATCGCTGGTTTGAAGCGGCGCTGGCGCGGCATCAGCCGCCCTTGGTGGATGGCAAGCGGATCAAGCTGCGCTACGCGACCATGCCCAAGGCGCGCCCGCCCACCATGGTGATTTTCGGCACGCGGGCCGAGGAATTGCCTGAGGATTACCGGCGCTATCTGGTCAATTCCTTCCGCGATCATTTCACCATGCCGGGCGTACCGATCCGGCTGCAAATGCGATCGCCGCGCAACCCCTATGCCGAGGATGAGGGCTGATCTTTCGCCCGCGGCAAAAGGCGCCTAGGCTTCATGTGCATTTCAGGGTGATATTGGGCGCATGGTTGCCGATACGGCGAAGAAGCTTTTGGTCCTGGCGCTTGGCGCCATGTTCGTGCAGCAGACCTTTGCCTCCATCGGTCGCACCCTGCCGCTGGTTATCGCGCCCGCCATTATCGAGGATTTGCACATAGACCCTGCGCTGGTCGGGGTTTATGTCGGCGCTGCGGCGCTCGCTTCGCTGGTGTTTCAGCTTGGCTGCGGCAGTTTCATCATCCGCTATGGGGCGCTGCGGATGAGCCAGGTGGCGCTGGTGTTTCTGGCGGCTGGCATGGCGCTGGCCGCCGCGGGGCCGCTGCTGTTCTTCCTGATCTCGGCGATCATCGGTGGCGGTGGGGCGGCGACCTCCACCCCCGCAAGTTCGCATCTGCTTGGGCGTTATTCCCCGCCGAAACAGGCGCCCTTGGTGTTTTCCATCAAGCAAACCGCGGTGCCGGCGGGGCTTTTGCTAGCGGGGCTGCTTGGTCCCTGGATGACCGGGCATTGGGGTTGGAGTGGCGCCTTGTTGGTAACCGCCGGCGCCTGCTTCCTGTTCGCCCTGATGCTGGAACCGCTGCGCGGTGAATTCGATGCTGATCGTGTACCCAGCCGCAGCTTTCATTTTTCGGATTTCCGCACCACGCTGACCACCGTGCTGCGTACCAAGGATTTGCGCGAGCTTTCCATGGCCTGCTTCGCCTTCAACGGGCTACAAACCGCCTTCACCAGCTATTACGTGCTGTATCTGACCGCGCTGAATTACGATCTGGCGGCGGCGGGGCTGATGTTCGCCATTGCCATGACCATCGCTGTGCCGATGCGTATTTTCTGGGGTTGGCTGAGCAGTGGGCGCGTCGCACCCCGCAGCGTCATGGCTGGGCTTTCGCTTGGCATGGCCGCCAGTGCCGCGCTGATGAGCCTTTATGGCCCCGATTGGTCGCCTTTGCTGATCGCCACCATCGCGACGGGCATGAGCGCCACCGCCATGTCCTGGCATGGTGTGCTGCTTTCCGAAGCGGCGCGTCTGGCGCCACCCGGTATGCGCGGCGCGGCGACGGGCGGCGTGCTATCCTTCGGCCAAGTCGGTGCTTTCATCCTGCCGGTGATCTATGGCGCGCAGCTTGCCGTGACGAATAGCCATGGCATTGGTTTCTTGATCTGCGGTGTCCCGGCGCTGGTGGTGGGGATTGTGCTGTGGCGCGCCTCTCGCCGCGCGGCCTGAAACTTTAGGCGCCGAAACCGCGCCCGGGGACGGAAGCCAGCAAAGCCTGCGTATAGGCATGGCGCGGCGCTTCAAAGACTTGCGCAATGGGGCCGTGTTCCACCACCACGCCATCCTTCATCACCGCGACCAGATCGCAAACCTGCGCGGCGACGCGCAAATCATGCGTGATAAAAATAATGGAAAGCCCAAGCCTTTCGCGCAAATCCGCAAGCAGCTTCAGAACCTGCGCCTGCACGGATACATCCAACGCCGAGACAGGTTCATCCGCCACCAGCACTTCCGGTTCCAAAGCGAGTGCGCGCGCAAGCCCAATGCGCTGGCGCTGCCCGCCGGAAAATTCATGCGGGAAGCGTTCGGTGGCCGCCGGATCAAGCCCGACCAGGGCAAACAATTCGCGCGCCTTGGCCATGGCGGCATCACGCGCCATGCCATGGACCATCGGGCCTTGCGCCACCAGCTCCCCCGCGCGGCGGCGTGGGTTGAGCGAGGCATAGGGGTCCTGAAATACCATTTGCACGCGCCGAGCGGCCTGCCGCGCCTCGCGCTTCGACAAATGCAAAAGGTCCAGACCATCAAGGCGAATGGCACCGCCATCGGCCTGTATCAGCCGAGTGATGCAGCGCGCCAGGGTGGATTTGCCGGAACCTGATTCGCCAACCACGCCAAGCGTGCCGCCCTTGGGCAGCGACAAAGTGACATCGCGCACCGCATGGACCTCGCGCCGCTTGCGCCCAAACAAGCCGCCGCTGCGATAGGTTTTTTGCACGCCTTCCAGCTTCAGGATGGTCTCACTGGAAATCGCCCGCGGCGCGGGGGCCTTCAGCGGCGGTACGGCGGCGATCAGCGCCTTGGTGTAATCATGCTGGGGCTGATGCAAAACATCGGCGGCCTTGCCCTGTTCCACCAAAAGCCCATGCTGCATGACGGCAACGCGATCAGCAATTTCCGCCACCACGCCGAAATCATGCGTGATGAACAGCACCGCCGTGCCCTTGCGCTGCTGCAAATCACGGATCAGCGCCAGGATTTGCGCCTGGGTGGTGACATCAAGCGCCGTGGTCGGTTCATCGGCAATCAGCGCCAGCGGATCGAGCGCGAGCGCCATCGCAATCATGGCGCGCTGGCGCTGCCCGCCGGATAGCTCATGCGGAAAGGCGCGGGCGGCCTGGGCTGGTTCGGGGATGCGGACCTCGGCCAATAGCGCCAGCACGCGGGCTTCGATTTCACTCGCACTCAGGCTGGTATGGATGCGGAACATCTCCGCGATCTGATCACCAATGCTGCGCAGCGGGTTTAGCGCAGTCATCGGCTCCTGGAACACCATGGCGATGCGCGCTCCGCGCAGCGCGCGCATCGCGGCCTCATCCACTTGCGTCAGATCGCGCCCTTCAAACAGGATGCTGCCGCCCGCAATACGCACATTGCCGGGCAGCAGGCGCATGATGGCACTCGCCATCATGGATTTGCCGGAGCCGCTTTCGCCGACCACACACAGGATTTCTCCGGCATTGAGATCAAGCGATACCTGGCGCAACGCCTCAGGCCGATCCGCCCCGCGCGGCAGCGCAACCGTCAGGCCCTGGAGGGAAAGCACCGCGCTCATCGGCCTTTTAGCCTCGGGTTCAGCGCATCATTCAAGCCCTGCCCAACAAGGGATACAGCCAGCACCGTCAGCAAAATGGCAATGCCCGGAATGGCCGAAACATACCATTGTACCCGAAGCACATCGCGCCCAAGCCCGATCAGATTGCCCCAGGATGCGACATTGGGATCGGACAGCCTGAGGAAAGCCAAGGCGCTTTCCAGCAATATCGCTACCGCCATGACAACACTGGCATAGACAATAACGGGTGGCAGCGCATTGGGCAGGATTTCGCGAAAAATGATGCGCCCATCGCCCATGCCTAACCCGCGACAGGCTTGCACGAATTCGCGGTTGCGCAGCGTAAGAAACTCAGCGCGCGTCAGCCGCGCGGTAGCAGGCCAGGACACAACGCCAATCGCCACCACAACGGTGGTGAGTTCCGATCCGAAGATAGAAACTAGCACCAGCAAAAGCAGGAAATTCGGCAGCGTCTGAAACGCCTCGGTCAGGCGCATCAGCACATCATCCACCACACCGCCATAATAACCAGCAAGCGCGCCGATCACGATGCCAATGACAACAGCGATGGAGGTCGCCACCAACCCGATCAGCAGCGAAACCCGTGCGCCATGGAAGATTTGCGCCGCAATATCGCGCCCAGAATTATCGGTGCCCAGCGGAAAGCGCGGATTGGCGCCCGGCCATTGCAAGGGCCGCCCGGCCAGGGAAAGCGGGTCTCGTGGGAAGAACCAATCCGCCGTCAGCGCCATGGCGATGATGGCAATCAGCAGTAAAAGCCCAAGGCCCGCCGCGGGATTGCGCAAATAGGCCAGCGCAAAACGTTTAAGCGCAGCCATCAGGGCGCACCCCCGGTGCCGATGCGCGGATCAAGCCGCGCATAAAGCAAATCCACCAGGAAATTCACGAAAATCACCAGCATGGCGGAGATGAACACAATCCCAAGCAGCGTATTCAAATCCCGCTGCACCACCGCTTCATAGGCAAGCCGCCCAAGCCCCGGCAGGGAAAACACGCTTTCCACCACCACGGAACCGCCCAGCATGGTGCCGGCCTGCAAGCCAATCAGCGTCACCATGGGCAGCATGGCATTGCGCAGCACGTGGCGCACCATGACGCGCGTTTCATCCAGCCCCTTGGCGCGTGCGGTGCGCACGAAATCCAGCGTCAGTACTTCCAGCATGGAAGCGCGCATGATGCGCAGGTAAATCGCGAGGAAGATCAGCCCAAGCGTGAGGGTGGGCAGCACGAGATGCGCGGTAATATCGCGCAGCCGCGCAAAGCCCGTCAGCCCCGCCGCCACATCTTCAAACCCGCCAGCGGGTAGCCATTGCAGATGGACGGAAAACAACACAATCGCCATCAGCCCGAACCAGAAGGAGGGCGTCGCGTAGAAGATCAGCCCAAGGGTGGAGATCACCGTATCCGGCCAGCCATTCACGCGCTTGGCGGCCATCACCCCCAGCACCAGCCCCACGAAAAACGCGAAGGAAAGGGCGGCGGTCATCAGCGCAAGCGTGGCCGGCAGGCGTTCCAGAATAACGGTGGCAACCGGCTTGCCGTAAATGGCTGAGAAGCCAAGATCGAAGCGGATCAGCCGCCACAGATAATTGCTAAGCTGCGCCGGGATTGAAAGATCAAGCCCGTAGAAGCGGCGCAGCTCCTCGGTCATGGCCGCATCGCCGCCGCCGCCCATTTGTGCAATCAACGCATCCACCGTATCACCTGGCGCCAATTGCAGCAGCAGGAACATGCCGGCCAGGATGATCAGCAGCGTCGGCAAGGACGCTGCCAATCGCCGCGCAGCGAGGCTCAATACCCGCATCAGAAATCAGGCGCGCTTCAGGAAGCGAGCCAGAGATCATGCCAGGAAGAAGAAGCCCAGCGCGGTGTATTGGAATGATTGCGGAGACGCTTATTGATGACCGAGACAAAGATTTGTTCAATCGGCATCCAAAGCGGCAATTCCGTATTCGCCCGGCGCACGAAATCCGCATAGAGCGCCTTGCGCCGCGCAGGGTCCAATTCCGTTGCGGCGGCGTCAATCAGCCGATCGGTTTCTGCATCCGTCCAGCCCCATTGATTGGTCCAGGGCGCGCCCTTGTTCTGGCCGGAACGATACCAAACCGTGGTGGAAACTGCGGGGTCATTGCGATACTGGTGCCAGCCTGTCGCCAGATCGAAATTCCAGTCGTTATAGACAGTGCGTAGGAAACCCGCCGCATCCAAGCGAATGATTTCCACCTTGATGCCGACCTCATTCAGCGATTGCTGGATAAAGGTGGACCAAAGCGCGATATCTTCCCCCCAAGGCGCTGGCGTCAGGCGCAGAGTGAAGCGCACGCCGCCCGCACCACGGCGATGGCCGGCCTCGTCCAGCAGGCGGTTCGCCTGGGCGCGGTTGAAGGGGTATTGCGGCATATTCGCCGGGTAGAAATCGGGCGAGGTGGTGGGGATGGGCCCCGTTCCAGCCTTGGCGAAGGTGCCCAAGAAGTTTTCGATGAAGAAGGGAATATCCAACGCATGGGCGATGGCGCGGCGGACGCGAATATCGGCCAAGACCGGATTACGGAAATTGAATTCCAGCGTATTCGTGCGCGCATTGCCTTCATTGCCGCGCGTGGTCACTTCAAAGCGCGGGTCGCGGCCAAGGCGCGTGAAATCCGCGATGGAAAGCGCCGAAAACGGGCTGAACAGCAATTGGCCGCTTTCCATCTGCGCGGCGGCGGCGGAACGATCCGTCACCACGCGCCAGACCACGCGGTCCAGATAGGGCAGGTTGTTGCGCCAGTAATTCGGGTTGCGATCGGCGATGATGAATTGTCCACGTTCATATTGCACAAAGCGGAAGGGCCCGGTGCCCATGGGCGCCGTATTCGCCGGGTTCTGGCGAATATCCGTCCCTTCATAAACATGCTTTGCGGAAACATAGCCAAGATCAGGCAGCGCGCGCAGTAGCAGGTTCAGCGGCATTGGCCGGCTATAGCGGAAGATCGCGGTATGCGCGTCTGGTGTATCCACCGCATCCAGGAACAATTGCAGCGTTGATCCGTAATTCAGGATCTTCTTCCACATCTCCATCGCCGTGAATTGCACATCCGCCGAAGTGAAGGGCTTGCCATCATGCCAGGTCACACCTTGGCGGAGCTTGAAGGTGATGGTCTTGCCATCAGGCGTCGCTTCCCAGGATTCCGCGAGGCAAGGCGCGGGATTGCCGGCGGCATCCAAATCCACCAGCGGTTCCTGGATTTTGTCGCCCACGATGTAAACGCCCGTAGAAGCCTGCAGGCTGGGGTTCAGGATGCGTTGCTCGGTCGCGAAATGCACCGTCATGATGCCGCCCCGGCGCGGCTGTTCCTGCGCGAAAGCCGCTTCCGGTGCGACCACATTGGCGGCCAAGGCGGCGGAAGTCAGCAGCAAGGCTCGGCGGTTCATATCCATCGCGATCATCCTTTTTCCGTCATACTGAAGCAGAATTGCGGTTTGCGGGGGCGCCCGTCAATCATTCTGACGGTGCTTGGGGCAATCACCTCCCGATCAGGGCACCCGCAGAAGAATTCATGCCCATCGCCTGGCGTGCGAAGAAATTCTTCAGCCGAGGCATGCGGTCCACCGCAGCGATGCCAAGCCTGCGCGCAATCCGGATCGGCGCGATATCATTGGCGAAAAGCCGTTCCAGCACATGCGTCGCCCCCAGCATCAGCAGGCTATCGGGCCGGCGCTTCGCCTGATACCGCGCGAGCAGTGCGGCACTACCTGGGTCTTCGCCGCGCGCCATGGCTTCAATAAGTAGTGTCGCCAGCGCATCCACATCGCGAAAACCAAGATTGAGCCCCTGGCCCGCAATGGGATGAATACCATGCGCCGCATCCCCAACAAGCGCCATGCGCGTATCCACGTAACGCGCGGCATGCATCGCCGAAAGCGGATAGGACCAGCGCCGGCCAATGGGCTTCACCCAGCCCAAATGCCCACCCATACGGCGCGCGATTTCACGCCCATAAGCAGCATCATCCATGGCCAAGCAGCGCTCCGCGATCGCGGTCTTATCGGTCCAGACAATGGCGCTGACATGCGGGTGCTCGGGCAAAGCCTGCATGGGTAGTTGGGCGAAGGGGCCGTGGGGCAGGAATTGCTCCAGCGCCAAGTTCCGATGCGGCTTTTCATGCGCGATGGATCCGACAAGGCCCATGCAGTGATAATCCAGCCGGGAAACCGGAATGCCCGCCTGTGCCCTGAGGGGGCTATTGCGGCCTTCCGCGCCGACCACCAGCCGTGCGCGGAATTGCGCGCCGGTGGAAAGCGTAATGGTCGCGCCATCCGCATCCCGCGCCACCTCGGCCTTGGCCGGGGCATGCACAGCCAGGTTGGGTAGCTTCGGCAAATGCGCATTGAGCGCGATGCGGAGCGAACGGGCCTCCACCATCCAACCAAAGGGTTCTTCGCCCACCTCCGCATGGTCAAAATGCAGGGAAAAGGGGGAGGGGGGCTCGCCCGGCCGGCCATCGGCCACCCGGATGCCAAGGATGGGGCAGGGGGTCACGGGAAGCCTTGCCCAAATGCCGGCGGCATCCAATAGCCGCTTCGAGGTCAGCGCAATGGCATAGGCGCGCCCATCAAAGGCTGGCATTTCCATCGTCGGCAGAGGGGCAGCATCGATCACCGCGGTGCTGATCCCGGCGCTGGCCAGGCGCGCCGCCAGGGTGGCGCCGACCGGCCCGGCGCCCACCACGCAAACATCTACATCAGGGGAGGCTTTCATGCCCTTAGTCTACCGGGGCAAGCGAGGGCTACCAAGCCTTAAAACACCGCGCATCAAATGCTCTAAAAATAGGCAAATGAATATTATTGGTGCGAATAAATCTATCCCAATGCGCGAATGGGGCGCATTTCTGGCCCCTCTGGCTGGCACGGGATTTGGAGAACAAACCCTGACGCGGGGTCGGTTCCCGCCCAGAGAGAGGAACGGAAAGCGCGATGAAACTCGTTATGGCTGTCATCAAGCCCTTCAAGCTCGACGAAGTGCGAGAGGCACTGACCCCGCTTGGCGTGCAGGGTCTGACGGTGACTGAAGTGAAAGGTTTTGGCCGCCAGAAGGGCCAGACCGAAATCTACCGCGGCGCGGAATACCATGTGAGCTTCCTGCCCAAGGTGAAGATCGAAGTGGCGGTGCCGGCTGAGATGGTGGATGCGGTGGTTGAAGCCATCTCAACAACGGCGCGCACCGGCAAGATCGGCGATGGCAAGATCTTCGTCATGGATGTGGAACGCGCCTTGCGCATCCGCACCGGCGAGACGGATGAATCCGCGCTGTGACCCCGCATTCCAAAACATCTGAAAAGAAGGGACAAACCATGAGGTTCCTCGCGCGCTGCGGTTCTGTCGCAGCTTTCATTGCTATGGTCGCCGGGCCTGCATTCGCCGGAGATGACGCAAAGGTGGACACGGGCGATGCCGCCTGGATGCTGGTCAGCACTGCGCTGGTGCTGATGATGACCGTGCCTGGCATTGCGCTATTTTATGCTGGTATGGTCCGCAAGAAAAATGTGCTTGCGACCATGATGCAGTCCTTCGCGATTTGCGCCTTGGTGACGGTGCTTTGGATGGTGGCCGGCTATAGCCTCGCCTTCGGTGAGGGCAATGCCTGGATTGGCGATTTCTCTCGATTCTTCCTGGGCGGCCTGGCCGAGAATTGGGACAAGCCCTTTACGCTCGGCTCCGGTGATGCGGCGGTCGCCACCACCATTCCGGAATCCATCTTCCTGACCTTCCAGATGACCTTTGCCATCATCACCGGGGCGCTGATCACGGGTGCGGTTGCGGATCGGATGAAGTTCTCTGCCCTCCTGGTGTTTATTGGGCTTTGGACTTTGCTGGTCTACTCGCCGATCGCGCATTGGGTCTGGCATCCGAATGGCTGGATTTTTGAACTCGGCGCGCTGGATTTTGCTGGCGGCACCGTGGTGCATATCAATGCGGGTGTGGCCGGGCTTGTCGCTGCCATCGTGCTTGGTAAGCGCATTGGCTATGGCTCTGAGAACCTCTCACCCTTCAATCTTGGCCTGGCGGTGATTGGCGCTGGCCTGCTTTGGGTTGGCTGGTTCGGCTTCAACGCGGGTTCTGCCTTGGGTTCTTCGGGCGGTCGCGCAGGCATGGCGATGCTGGTCACGCAAATCGGTGCGGCCGCGGCGGTGCTTTCCTGGACGCTTGCGGAATGGATCGGCAAGGGTAAGCCTTCCGTATTGGGTGCGATTTCCGGCGCAGTGGCGGGCTTGGTCGCTATCACTCCGGCATCGGGCTTCGTGCTGCCGGGAAGCGCGCTGATCATCGGTCTGGTCGCCGGTGTGGCGGGCTACTGGGGCGCTACGGTGCTGAAGCACGCTCTTAAATATGATGATAGCCTGGATGCGTTCGGCGTGCATGGCATTTGCGGCATTGTCGGTGCGCTGCTGGTGGGCTTCCTCGCCTACGGGCCGCTATCAGCAACCACGGCGCTGCCGGAAGGCTCCTCGGGCGGGATGGATCAATTCATCAAGCAGGTGATCGCGGTTGCTGCCACCATGACCTATACGGCTATCGCGACCTGGATCCTGCTCAAGATCACCGATGTCATCGTTGGTCTGCGCGTGACCGAGGAAGAAGAGCGCGAGGGGCTTGATGTCGCCCTGCATGGTGAACGCATCAATTAATCTCTGACGCGCAATACCAAAAAGAAACCGCGCGGGATGACTCCCGCGCGGTTTTTTATAAACAATAAGCTGATCCGCTACGGCGGATCACGCCCTTTCAATCAGCTCAATCTTGTAGCCATCCGGGTCTTCGATGAAGGCGATAACGGTGGTGCCAAACTTCACCGGCCCCGGTTCGCGCGTGATCTTCACGCCCGCGGCGCGCAGCGTATCGCAGGTGGCCGTTACATTCGGCACGCCAATCGCCAAATGCCCAAAGGCGGTGCCCAGTTCATATTTCTCGACGCCGTAATTATAGGTCAGCTCAATCACGCCAGCGCCGGTTTCCTCCCCGGCATAACCCACAAAAACCAACGTATATTTGCCATCCGGCACATCACGCCGGCGCAATTCCTTCATGCCGAGCAGCTTCGTATAAAAATCAACGCTACGTTCCAGATTACCCACGCGGAGCATGGTATGCAGAAAGCGCCCTTGGCTCATGTTTGTTCTCCTTTGTTGTAGTCAGCGGGATCGAAGGCGAGCAGGAATATCCCCGCCGCTTCCGCCGCCGCGATGGTGGTTTCGCGTTCCAATAGAATGGTCCCACCCGCCTGAAACGCCAAGCCGCGCAGCCCGGCAGTGCGCGCGTTCTCAACGGTTTTTGGGCCTATAGTGGGCAAATCGGCCAGATGGGATTGAGAAGGTTTCGGTGTTTTCACCAGAATGGGCGCGGAGCCTTCGCGCTTCAAAGCGCCCGCGCGCAGGATGAGCGCATCTGTACCTTCAATCGCCTCCACACCTAGTACCAGGCCTTGCTGCACCACCACGGATTGCCCGACATCCACCGTGCCGAGGGCATGGCAAACAGCAATGCCGCGCGCGATATCGGTGCGTGCGATATCATCCGGCATAGGCCCTGCCAGCAGCGCCGCCTGAGGCAATAGCCCAGTTAGAAGAGCCTGCGCGCCAATCACTTCAAAGCCTTCTTCGGCCAGCACCTTCATCACCGCGCGCAAGATCGAATCATCACCATTGAAGGCGGCGCGCCCAATGCGTCCCAGCAATTTCATCGAAGCCGCATCGGGCCTGAGCGACAGCAGCGAAGGCCGCGCCACATTGCCCGCCAGCACCACTTCCCGGACACCTTGCTGCTTCAACCAGGAGAGCATTTGCGCAGCCAAGCCCCAGCGCAGCGTCACGTGGGATTGTCCCGAATAAGCCGTCGGATCGCCATGGCCTTCAAGCACCACAACATGCACGGGCCGACCTACGGCGGAAGCCGCCTGCGCCACTCGCAGGGGTAAACTGCCGCCCCCCGCAATAATGCCAAGAGGATCAGGCATGTAGGCGGCCTCAGCGCTTATCGTGCTGCAGGGAAGGGTGGATCATTCCGCCTCATCATCCGTATCATCGCCGCCGCGTCCGGCCTTGCAAAGCCCACGGCGAGAGGTATTGCGGATGAAGTGCAGGACTTCACCGACATTCTTGTCACCTGCGAAGCGCCTTTCGGCTTCCTCCAGCCTTTCATTGAACACGCCCGGTTCGCGGAAAAGCAGACGAAAGGCGCCGCGCAGCGCATGGATTTCCGGGCGGGTAAAGCCGCGCCGCTTGAGCCCGATCAGATTCAAGCCAATTAACCGTGCGCGATTCCCCATGGCGGAACCATAAGGGATGACATCGGCTTCAATGCCGCTCATGCCGCCAATCACCGCCTGGCGGCCAATGCGTACGAATTGATGAATGGCTGTGCCACCACCAACAAAAACCGTATCGGCGATTTCCACATGCCCACCCAGCATGACGTTATTCGCCAGGATCACGCGATCCGCCAAATGGCAATCATGCGCCACATGCGCCACCGCCATGATCATGCAATCAGCGCCAACGCGCGTAAGGCCATCGCCACCAACGCTGCCGCGATGAATGGTGGCGTGTTCGCGAATTTGCGTCCGTGCGCCAATCTCGCAGAGCGTTGGCTCATTCTTGTATTTCAAATCCTGCGGCGCCATGCCGATGGTGGCGAAGGGATAAACCTTCACCCCGGCACCAAGGCGCGTATGCCCATCCACTACCACATGGGCAATAAGTTCCACGCCATCTTCCAACACCACATCGGGGCCAATGACACAGCCAGGCCCGATCTTGCAGCCCGCGCCGATTTGGGCAGAAGGCGAAACGGCGGCGGTCGCGTGAATTTCGGTCATGTTCAGCGATCCAGGATCATGGCGGCGTAGGTTGCTTCGGCCACGACCTTGCCATCCACCTTCGCCTCGGCGGAGAATTTCCAGATATTGCCGCGCTGGCGTTCCTTTTTCACATGCACGCGCATCTGATCACCGGGCACCACAGGCTTGCGGAATTTCGCGTTATCCACGGTCATGAAATACACAAGCTTGCCCGCCCAATCAGGCCCGAGCGTTTCCACCACAAGCACGGCGGCGGTTTGCGCCATGCATTCAATGATCAGCACGCCCGGCATCACCGGCATGGTCGGGAAATGCCCTTGGAAGAAATTCTCGTTGATGGTGACGTTCTTGATGCCGATGCAGCTTTCATTCTTCACCAGCTCCACCACCCGATCCACCAGCAGGAAGGGATAGCGATGCGGGATCGCATGCATGATCTTGGCAATGTCATAAGCACCGATATCGGTGGAAGTGGTGTCCTCAGACATGGTCATCAGCCCGCTTTTTCAGTTCCTTTGGTGGTTGCCATGCGGCGAAGGCGCGCAAAGGCGCGCAATGTTTCCTTGGCTGGCCAGGCTGGGCTGCCGACCACATCGGTGCCGGGCGGGACATCATTCATGACCCCCGCCTGAGCCCCCACGCGCGCCTTGGCGCCAATACTCAAATGCCCCGCTATGCCCGCTTGACCTGCCAATACCGCGTAATCGCCGATGCTACAGGAACCCGCAAGGCCAACCTGCGCGACAATGACCGCCCCGCGCCCGATGGTCACGTTATGGCCGATCTGCACCAGATTGTCGATGCGCACTCCGGGGCCAATCACCGTATCGGCACCAGCGCCACGATCAATGCAGCTACCAGCGCCAATCTCCGCGCCATCGCCAATAACCACCCTGCCAAGCTGCGGCATCGTGACATGCTTGCCATCAGCGGTGGTGATGAAACCGAAGCCCTCATTGCCGATACGGGCTCCGGGATGCACAACCAGATGCTCCCCCGCGACACAATAGGCCAAGCTGGCATGGGCATGTATGCGTCCATACGCGCCAAGCTTACAGCCCGCACCGATGGAGACGTGGTTTTCGAGAATACAGCCCGCGCCGATTTCGGCCCCCGCGCCGATAAAAACAAAGGCCCCGATTTCACAATCCGGGGCGATAATCGCATCCGCCGCGATCACCGCGCTTGGGTGGATGCCGGGCTTTGGCTGTCGCGCAGGGTGGAAAAGACCAGCAATCCGAATAAAACTTGCCTGCGGCGCAGCTGCTTCCAGCACCACGCAGCCCGGTGGAGCCTGATCTGCGAAAGCTGGCTCAATCACGACTGCGCCGGCCTTGCTGGATTTCAACGCGGGCAAATTCCGCCGCCCTTCCATGAAGGCAACATCATCTGTCCCAGCCAGATGCAGCGGCGCTACGCCGGCAAAAAACCTCCCATCATCAGCGGCTGCCGCAAGCCCCAAGACAGTTCGGAGCACGCCGAGCGAAATCGGCCCGGCTGAGGGATGGAAACGACTATCGGCACCCAAAACGCTCAGTTCCGCCTTGGGGCTGCGGGTGCCGGCGCGGGTGTGGTAGCCGGGCGCTGCGGTGGTGCCGCTGACGGGTCAGGTGGCAGATTGACGCTGCTGATCATACGATTGAGTTGCACCGCCACTTCTTCCGTCATGTCAAAGGGCGGTTCGTTGAAAATCACCAGCGGCCTTGGCAGTACAATGTTGATGTTGCGGCTGGCAGCAACCTGGCGGATGACGATCGCGAGTGCCTGCTCAATCTCACGCAACGCCTGCTGGGCCAATTGTTCCAGATCTCGCGCGCGATCACGGAAGATGCGCTGACCATCGGTGATCTGATCCTGCAGTGCACGTTCGCGTGTGCGCAATTGGTCAGGCGACAGTGCGCCCCTCTCATTACCAAGGCGCTGCTGTTCATCCCGCCAGCGCTGCTGTTCGTTTTGAACATCATCGTTCAGTTTGGCTCGGCGACGTTCAATTTCCTGGCGTACCTGACTGAAAGCATTGGAAACCCGTTGAATTTCCGGCACATCTACCACGCCGATCACGGCGGTTGGCGGTGGCGTACCTGGGGGAAGCTGAGCGGGGGCTGGCGCGGGCTGGGCGGGCCGCTGCGGCGCTGGTTGCACTTGCTGTGCTGGGCGTTGACCCTGTTGCTGCGCTTGCCCCTGGGGCTGTCCAGGGACAAACCACCCCGGCTGATTCTGGGCAGACGCCACCATTGGTAAGGCCAGCATTACGGCAAGGACAAGGCGATTCATGGGGCGTTCATCCAGGGTTAGAAGCGTGTACCAAAGCCAAGGCGAAAGAGCTGATCCTTATCATAATCCTGCTTTATCACCGGTTTGCCAAAGTCGATATTGATAAGACCGATCGGGCTGCGCCAGGAAAAGCCAACACCCACACTCACGCGCGGATCAGCATCATCAACGGGCCTAGCGCCAGGATAAAGCGCCTGATTGTAGTAGCTGCTCGGAATACCGTGAAGCGAACCTACGTCTACGAAGGCGCGACCCAAAAGGCCAATCTCATTTGGCAAGGGGAGTGGAAAGCGCATTTCAGCCGAGGATGTCCACAGGATTTGCCCACCCAGAGAATCCCCGGTTGCCAGATCTCGCGGCCCAGCGCCGCCCAAATAGAAGCCACGTAGGTTTTCACCGCCCAAGAAGAAGCGGTCCACGATGCGGTCATCCTTATCGCCAAGAGGCGTCAGAATGCCCCCACCTGCGGCCAGGACCAATACGAAATCTGGATCATTCAGCCAGCGTTCAAAGGGGATATAATATTGTGCATCCGCACGGCTCCGAAAGTAATTCACGTCGCCGCCAATACCCGCGTAATCACCGCCAACCCGCACAACGTAACCAGACCGCGGTTCAATGCGGCTATCGCGCATATCATAGGTTACCGTGGTGGAGACCTGAGAGAGCAAGGTCCGCCCTGCCTGTTCCTGAATGAAGCGCGACGCATAGGAGTTGATATCGTAAATATCACGGTCAATCAGGGCGTAGGACCAGCTTTGACGGAGCCGGTCATTGATCTCATAGCCTGTGCGGAGCGCAAAACCTGCGCGCCGTTCACGATACCCTGTGATGTATCGAAGGTCACGATTGATCAGGAAGGCGTCTGCGCCGGCGGCTAGATTGCGATCGAGAAATTGCGGATCAGTGACCGAAAGATCAAGCTGACTGCGCTTTTGGGCGAGCACCCCGCCGACGCGCGCATCCAGGCCCATCCCCAGAAGGTTTCGCTCTCGGATCCCAGCGTCAAGCAGGAAGCCGGCATCTGTGGAATACCCGCCACCCAGCGTGAATTCGCCGGTTGCACGTTCCACCACCGTTGTATTCAGGTTAACCCGTTCAGGCCCGGAGCCCGGTTGATTGGTGATCTGCACATCAGAAAAATAACCAAGCGCGCGAATGCGATCCCGAGACCGTCGGATTTGACGGGCGTTCATCGGGTCACCCTCTGCCAGTCTAAACTCTCTACGTATTACGCGATCTTCTGTGCGCGTATTACCCGAAATATCGATCCGCTCGACAAAAGCACGCGCGCTTTCGCGCACGATATACATAAGATCAATGGTGGCGGTTTCAGGGTTGCGCGTAACGCGGGCCTGTACCTCGATGAAGGCTTCACCGCGCCCTTGCAGCGCATCGGCAAGGGCCGTGCTGCCGCGTTCTACAGCATCACCGTCATACCATTCGCCGTCAGCGATTTCGACTTCTGGTCGTAAGCCAGTCACGGGCACCCGCGGAATTTCGCTTGAAATTTCTACTTTACCAACGCGGTAGCGCTTGCCTTCGTCAATCGTGTAGGTCACGAAAAACGCACTACGGTCGGGTGTCAATTCCCCGGCAGCGCCGGTAACCTGTATGTCGGCATAGCCTTGCCGCAGATAGAAGCGGCGCAGCAATTCGCGGTCATAAGTCAGGCGTTCGGGATCATAGATGTCGCTGGAAGACAGTAGCCGAAACCAAGCCTGTTCCTGGGTGGACACAACGTCCTTGAGCCGTGATTCGGAAAAGGCGTTATTCCCAACGAAAGTGACGCGCGCGACCAGGGCAGGGTCACCTTCGACGATTTCAAACACCAGATCTACGCGGTTCTGATCGAGTTCCACGATCTTGGGTTCGACTGTGGCAAGAAAGCGCCCGCGCCGTGCGTATAATTCCAAAATACGCTGCCGATCAGTCTGTACCGCCGCCGGCGTAAAAACTCCGCGCGGCTGAGTGAGGACAACGCTGCGCAGGATATCGCTGGAAATGCGCCGATTGCCTTCAAAGGCAACGCGATTGACCAGAGGGTTTTCCACGACCTGCACAACAATACGCGAACCTTCGGTGCGGATGGTGACATCGCGAAACAGCCCAGTCGCAAAAAGCGCGCGCAGGCTGCGATCAATGCGGTCCTGTTCGGCCAAATCGCCACTTTGAACCAGCATGTAGCTCCGCACTGTGTCGGGGTCTATGCGCTGGGTGCCTTGCACATCCACTGACGTAATGCGCCCGCCGCCGCGGGCGGCTTCCTGTGCGGCTGCCGGTGCGGCCAGGGCCAGAAAGACGAATAGGGCTAGAAGAGCGCGTAACTGCTTCACGGACTCGGCATCTCTCTTAAGATCACACTCCTACCTAGCCGAGCCGCGCCGCCCTCGCCACCCCCAGGGGTATTTTCCACGCCCCCAAAGCGTCACCCATTAGCCGGAACATCGGGTTGGGTCGACTTGCCGCGCAGCGCTGCAGAAAAATGCCTTTCTATTCAGCCAAGCAGCCCGCTCACCCAGCGCACCACGCCAAGTTGGGCCAGGTCATTCCAGGTGGCGAAAATCATCAGTCCGATCAAGAGTGCAAAGCCTGCCCGGAAGCCATATTCTCGCGCCTTCAGGGGCAAAGGCCGGCCCCGGATGGCTTCGGCGGCGTAGAACAGCAAATGCCCGCCATCCAGCACCGGGATCGGGAAAAGATTAATCAATGCCAGATTGACGGAAAGCAGCGCGGCGAAGGTGATGAAGGCCGAAAGCCCCATATTCGCCACTTGGCCAGACATTTGTGCGATGCGGAGCGGCCCGCCTAGATCTGCTGCTCCCCGGCTGCCGGAGATCATTTGCCAAACCCCAATCAGGGTCTGCCAGGTGATATCCAGCGTATGGGTCACCCCTCCCCAAACCGCGCTGAAGGGGTCGAGCGTTTCAAAAACCGGCGGTCCGGCGTTAATGCCCAACATGCCAAGCCCGTCAGAGGGCCGCGCCTGCGGGGTCGCCATGACCTTGAGTTGAGACTCCCCGCGCGCCAGCAGGATTTCAATGGCTTGGCCGGCGCGCGCCTGGACATAGCGTTGCAGCGCCTCAAACCGCTCCACGGGCTGACCATCCATGGCAATGATCCGGTCGCCAGGCGCCAGCCCGGCGCGTGCGGCTGCTGAGGCTTCCACCACAGTCCCCACGGTGGGCACTGCAGATGGCCGGCCCACCACCACAAAAAGCCCGGCGAAAAGCACAATGGCGAGGGCGAAATTGAAGAAGGGCCCAGCGGCCACCACAATGGCCCGATCACCCACCGATTTCTCATGAAAGGTCTCGCCCGGGCGGAAGGCAGCCGCCTGTTCCGGCGCGGCCTGGCCCAAATCCTCCATGCCATGCATTTTCACATAGCCACCAAGCGGTAGCCAGCCGATCCGCCATTCGCAGCCGCGCTTATCGGTCCAGGCATAGATCGCGCGGCCAAAGCCGATAGAAAAGCGTTCCACATGCACCCCGCGCCAGCGCGCCGCGAGGTAATGGCCAAGCTCATGGATGAAAATCAGCACCCCGAGCACCACCAGGAAGGCCGCGATGCTGCGGAAGGGTTCAGGCAGGAAATCCAAGAGCAGGCTCCTTAAAGCGGCAGATCAGACAAGCACCGCACGGCTTTCGGCAATCAGCCCCGCCTGGGACCGCGCCGCCGCGTCATGCGCCAAGATGGCGGGAAGGTCCGCGGCCTCGGGCGCGCCGAGGCGGGAAAGCGTTTCTTCCACCACTGCCGCGATATCGAGAAAGCGCAGCCGTTTTTCAAGGAAGAGCCCGACCGCGATCTCATTCGCCGCGTTCAGGATGGTGGGCGCCCCGCCGCCGGCGCGCAAAGCATCCCGTGCCAGACGCAGCGCGGGGAAACGCACCGGATCAGGGGCGAAGAATTCCAGCTTGCCAAGCGCGATCAGATCAAGCGGCGGCACGGCGGCGGCCATGCGCGCGGGCCAGGCGAGGGCATGGGCGATGGGCGTGCGCATATCGGGCGTACCAAGTTGCGCCAGCACCGAGCCATCCGTATATTGCACCAGCCCATGCACCGTGGATTGTGGATGGACGAGTACATCAATCCGCGCTTCCGGCACGGGGAAAAGCCGGGCGGCTTCGATTAGCTCCAGCCCCTTGTTGAACATGGTGGCGGAATCCACGCTGATCTTGGCCCCCATGGACCAGACTGGGTGGCGCACCGCCACTTCCGGCGTGACTGCCGCCATTTCCTGAAGGGTCATGTTGCGGCAGGGCCCGCCCGAGGCAGTCAGGATGATCTTAGCGATGGCGCTGGGGTCGCGCGTATCCAGGGCCTGGAAAATGGCGTTGTGTTCGCTATCCACAGGCAGAATGGTCGCCCCGCCTTGGCGCGCCATGGCGAGCACGGGTTCCGCCGCGCAGACCAAGGTTTCCTTATTTGCAATCGCCAGCACGCCGCCACGGGCAAGGGCAGCCATGGTCGCGGGCAGCCCTGCCGCGCCCACAATGGCCGCCATGGTCCAATCAGCGGGCAGGCTTGCGGCGGCGATCACGGCCTCAGGCCCCGCCGCCACTTCGGTATCCGTGCCGGCCAGGGCTTCCTTTAAGGCCGTGTATTGCGCCGGATCGGCCAGCACGGCGTGGCGGGCGCGAAGGCGCCGCGCCTGGGCAGCAAGGCCCTGCCAATCGCGCCCTGCGACCAGCGCCACGACGTCGAATTCGCCTTCCTGTGCCGCATCCAGCAGCGCGACCGTGCTTTTGCCGACGGAACCCGTGCTGCCCAATACGGTAATGCGGCGCGGCGCGGCCCCGTTCAATGCCACAGCGGCGCGCCCCTGCCGGCCCAAAGCGCAAAGGCGGTGGCCAAGGGCGCAGCCGCCATCACCCCATCCAACCGATCGAACAAGCCGCCATGGCCGGGGATGAGCGCGGAGCTATCCTTAACCCCAAAG
>JBEDHL010000023.1:0-7348 GCA_041174145.1 Pseudomonadota bacterium | reverse complement strand
CACCGCATCGCGACCGCGGGCAATGATCGCCGCCGTGCCATCCCAATTGCCGCGCATGCGCGCTGCCGCCAGATTCCAGGGCTGCCGGCCATAGAGGTTCTGGAAAATCCGGTCCTTATCTGCAAGGGCCATCTTATTCTTCCCCCCGTCCGGTCAAAACCGTTTGCTCGCCCGCTGGTGCGCTAGCCATGCGGCCAATGGCGCTGCCTGGCTTTGGCCTTTCGCCACGCTTGAAGGCTTCCAAAAGCTTCACCGTGCTCTCATAATCAAGGTCTTCGTAGTAATCATCATCAACTTGCAGGATCGGCGCATTCACGCAGGCGCCAAGACATTCCACTTCCGTCAGCGTGAACAGGCCATCCGCACTGGTATCGCCAACGCCCTTTACGCCACCTGCATCCTTGCAGGCGCGCAGCACATCGTCCGAACCGCGCAGCATGCAGGGCGTGGTGCCGCAAAGCTGCAAATGATGCCGCCCAATCGGCTTCATGTTGAACATGAAATAGAAGGTCGCCACCTCGTAAACGCGGATCGGCGGCATGGAAAGCCGCGCCGCGATCACATCCATCGCCACACGCGGCACCCAGGCGCTGCCGGTCAGGCGCCCCATCTGGCGCTGCGCGACATAAAGCAACGGGATGACCGCGCTGGCTTGCTTGCCTTCCGGGTAGCGCTTCAGAATCGTCGCGATCTTGGTTTCGCTTTCGGCATCGAAAGCGAAGCTGTCAGGTTCCTTGTGGGCTGGCGCGCTCACCGGTCAATTTCCCCAAAGACGATATCAAGAGAACCAATGACGGAAACCGCATCCGCCAGCATATGCCCTTTTGAGAGCACTTCCATCGCCTGCAAATGCGCGTAACCCGGCGCACGGATTTTGCAGCGATAGGGTTTGTTGGTGCCATCCGCGACCAGATAGACACCAAATTCACCCTTCGGCGCTTCCACCACGGAATAGGTGGACCCCGCCGGCACGTGATAGCCTTCCGTGTAGAGCTTGAAGTGATGGATCAGCGCTTCCATTGAACGCTTCATCTCTCCCCGTTGCGGCGGCGCGATCTTGTTGTCCATCAGCTTGATCGGGCCCGGCTTCATCTGCTTCAGGCATTGATCAATGATCTTCAGGCTTTCACGCATTTCCAGCATGCGGACCAGATAACGATCATAGCAATCGCCGCGCGTGCCGACCGGCACATCAAATTCCATCCGGTCATAAACATCGTAAGGCTGGCTCTTGCGCAAATCCCAGGCGCAGCCGGAAGCGCGCAGGCACGGCCCGCTAAAGCCCCAAGCCATGGCCTGTTCCGCGCTCATCACGCCAATATCCACGGTGCGTTGCTTGAAGATGCGGTTTTCCGTCAGCAGCCCTTCCAGATCCTTGAGGAATTCAGGAAACTTCTTGGCCCAAGCGGCGATCTTATCTTCCAAACCCGCCGGCAAATCCTTCGCGACACCACCCGGGCGGAAGTAATTCGCGTGGTAATGGCTGCCCGACACCGCCTCATAAAACTCAAGCAAAGTCTCGCGCTGCTCAAAGCCCCAAAGCGCCGGCGTGATGGCGCCGCAATCCAGCGCATAGGTGGTGATGTTCAGCAAATGGTTCAGCACGCGGGTCAATTCGCTGAACAGCACGCGGATATATTGCGCGCGTTCCGGCGCTTCGATCCCCAAAAGCCTTTCGGTACCCAGAGCAAAGGCATGCTCCATGCACATCGGGCTCACGTAATCCAGCCGATCAAAATACGGCAGCGCCTGAATATAGGTTTTGTGTTCAATCAGCTTTTCGGTGCCGCGATGCAGCAGGCCGATATGCGGATCGGCACGTTCCACCACCTCACCCTTCATTTCCAAAATCAGGCGCAGCACGCCATGCGCGGCGGGGTGCTGCGGGCCGAAATTGATGGTGTGGCTGTCGCCTTCAATGGTGTGGCGGACCGTCTCGGGCTGATCACCCGGAATGGCGATTGCCTGGCTCTGGCTCATGCCGGCCCCTCCAGACGGTTCAGATGAACTTTCTCATCCCCGGGCAGCGTGGTCATGCCTTCCCAGGGGCTCAAGAAATCAAAGCTGCGGAAATCCTGTTGCAGCGTGACTGGCTGATACACCACGCGCTGCTGTTCGGTATCATACCGCACTTCCACATGCCCGGTCAGCGGGAAGTCCTTCCGAAGCGGATGGCCTTCAAAGCCGTAATCCGTCAGCAGCCGGCGCAAATCCGGCTGGCCCGCAAAGACCACACCATACATGTCCCAGGTTTCACGCTCATACCAGGTGGCGCTCGGCCAAATCTCGGCAACCGAAGGCACCGGTGCCACGCCATCCGTTGTCACCGCCACGCGGATGCGGCGGTTCTCAGCCAGGCTCAGCAGATTATAGACAACCTCAAAACGCTCCGCGCGTTCCGGCCAATCCACGCCGCAAATATCCATGCATTGTTCAAAGGAAAAACGCGGATCGTCGCGCAGCAGCAGCATCAGCGCCAGCAAGTGATCGCGATTGGCATGCACCGCCAATTCTGCCCCACCACGCGCCAGATCAAAGCCAGTGACAGCACCCTGCGGCGCTGCAGCCGCAATCGCCGCGCCCAGCAGCTTCAAAGGATTTTCAGCAACCGCTTCGACGGTTTCCGGCACTTGCTCAGCCACGGAGGATCGTCCCTGTCCTGCGGATTTTCTTCTGCAATTGCAGAATGCCATAGACCAGCGCTTCAGCGGTTGGCGGGCAGCCCGGCACATAGATATCCACCGGCACCACACGGTCACAGCCGCGCACCACGCTGTAGGAGTAATGGTAATACCCGCCGCCATTGGCGCAGGACCCCATGGAAATCACCCAGCGCGGTTCCGACATCTGGTCGTAAACCTTGCGCAAGGCCGGCGCCATTTTGTTCGTCAGCGTACCAGCCACAATCATCACATCCGATTGCCGCGGCGATCCACGCGGAATGATGCCGAAGCGGTCCAAATCATAGCGCGCCATATAGGCATGGATCATCGGCACCGCGCAGCACGCCAGGCCAAAAGTCATCGGCCAAAGGCTGCCCGTGCGCGCCCAATTCACCACCTTATCCAGATTGGCGACGACGAATCCCTTTTCGGTGATTTCGTCACTCACTGCCTTCACCACCGCGTCTTGCGCGGCGCCCGGTGGCAATGCCTGCTTGTTCCAGGAAAGTTCTGAAGCGCCGCTCATCTCATTCCCAATCCAGCGCGCCTTTGCGCCATTCATAGACAAAGCCAATCGTCAGCACGAAAAGAAAAGCCATCATGGACCCGAAGCCGAGCCAGCCAATCCCGCCCAGCGACACCGCCCAGGGAAACAGGAAGGCCACTTCCAGGTCGAAGATGATGAAAAGAATCGCCACCAGATAGAAGCGCACATCGAATCGGCGCCGCGTATCATCGAAGGGCGCGAAGCCGCATTCATAGGTGGAAAGCTTTTCCGCATAGGGCTTCTGCCGCGCGGCCAGCATCGCGCCGGCAACCATGGCAACCGCGATTCCCGCGGCTATGCCAAGGAAAACGAGCACAGGAAAATACGCGGCCAACAGGGGCTCGGTCATGACTTCCTCAACGCTGCGCCCCCATGAGCCTGGAAGCGCGTTATGGCCTGCCCGCGGCTTCTACCGCATCGCAGTGCAGCGAGATTAGCCCCGCTTTCCAGTTTCCGCCATAGGGCATTCAGCCGTAATTTCAAGATGCTGGCGTACAGCATCCAGGTTACGGAAACATGACCAAAGATTTGAGGTATTTGGGAAAGTGGCGCGAGTGACGGGGCTCGAACCCGCGACCTTCGGCGTGACAGGCCGACGCTCTAACCAACTGAGCTACACCCGCTTACCAAGCGTGAGAGGCTGATAGTCCGCCACCCGCTTACATGTCAAGGCGATAGGCGAAGAAGAAATGAATGGGCGCTGACGGGGTCGAACCGCCGACATCCTGTGTGTAAGACAGGCGCTCTACCGCTGAGCTAAGCGCCCCAAAGGGGAAAAACTATAACACAAGGGGCCGAACCAATGGATCGGCCCCTCAAAAAATAGCAAGGCTTAGTTCACCGCGTCCTTAAGGCCTTTGCCCATTTTGAAGCGAACCGCGGTACTGGCGGGGATCTGAATTTCTTCGCCAGTGCGCGGGTTGCGGCCGGTGCTCGCGGCGCGCTTGGCAGCGGCAAAGGTGCCAAAGCCCATCAACCGCACTTCGCCATCCTGCTTAAGGCCGGCAGTAATCGAATCGAACACCGCATCCACCGCCTCGGCGGCCTTTTCCTTGGTCATATCAGCCGCCTTGGCAACAGCCGAGACCAAATCCTGCTTATTCACTGGGAAACCCTTTTCTCTTGTTGATGTGACTTGAGCGCGAAACGACCGATCAGCCACCAAGCCAGAAGGGGAAACGTGTCACGAGAAGCCGCAGCATCTCTACACATCCCCACCCCTTGGAGCAAATGGCCGATCTTAATGCGGGAGCGCGGCGCCTGCGGCGGCTTCCGGCTTTTGCGGCGGCGCCTCAACCGGTTCTTCCCAGGTAATGGCTTCAGGCTTACGCGCCAGGGCGCGCATGATCACCTCATCCACATGGGATACCGGGTTGATATCCAGCCCCTTCCTCACGCTTTCGGGAATATCGGCCAGGTCCTTTTCATTCTCTTTCGGAATAAAAACGGTCTTGATGCCAGCACGCAGCGCGGCCAGCAGCTTTTCCTTGAGCCCACCAATCGGCAATACCCGGCCACGCAGCGTAATCTCACCGGTCATGGCAACATCGCGCCGTACCGGAATGCCTGTCAGCACCGATACAATGCTGGTCGCCATGGCAATGCCGGCCGATGGCCCATCCTTCGGCGTGGCGCCTTCCGGCACATGCACGTGCAAATCGCGCTTTTCAAACAGCGTTGGCTTAATGCCGAAGCTGGTTGAACGGCTCCGCACATAGGACATGGCGGCCGAGACGCTTTCCTGCATCACATCGCCAAGCTTGCCGGTCTGCTTCACATTACCCTTACCAGGCAGCAGCACCGATTCGATGGTGAGGATTTCGCCGCCCACTTCCGTGTAAGCAAGCCCGGTCACCACGCCGACCATATCCTCGGCCTCGGCCTCGCCGTAGCGGAACTTCCGCACACCGGCGAATTTTTCAAGATTCTTGGCCGTGATCGCGACCTTCTTGGCCTTATTGGAAACGATTTCCCGTACCGTCTTACGCGCCAACCTGGAAATTTCACGCTCCAGATTCCGCACCCCGGCTTCGCGCGTATAGTAGCGGATGAGGTCACGAATAGCCCCATCGGCAAGGGTCCATTCACCATCCTTCAAGCCATTGGCTTCACTCACCTTCGCAAAAAGGTGCCGTTTGGCGATTTCGACCTTCTCATCCTCGGTGTAGCCGGGGATGCGAATGATCTCCATGCGGTCAAGCAAAGGCTGCGGCATGCGCAGCGAATTGGCCGTGGTGACGAACATCACATCCGAAAGATCGTAATCCACTTCCAGATAATGATCCGCAAAGGTGCTGTTCTGCTCAGGATCTAGCACTTCCAGCAGCGCCGATGAAGGATCACCCCGCCAATCAGCACCCAGCTTGTCAATCTCATCCAGCAGGAACAGCGGGTTGGAAGTCTTGGCCTTCTTCATCCCCTGAATGACCTTGCCCGGCATGGACCCGATATAGGTCCGGCGATGGCCTCGCACCTCGGCTTCATCCCGCACGCCGCCCAAGGACATGCGCACGAAATTTCGCCCCGTCGCCTTGGCGATGGATTTGCCGAGTGAGGTCTTGCCGACACCAGGCGGCCCCACCAAGCAGAGAATTGGCCCACGAATTTTGGGCGAGCGCGATTGCACCGCCAGATATTCGATGATGCGTTCCTTGACCTTCTCAAGCCCGTAGTGATCGGCGTCGAGCACCTTTTCCGCCGCCACAATATCCTTGCGCACGCGGCTTTGCTTCTTCCAGGGGATGGAGAGCATCCAATCGAGGTAATTGCGCACCACGGTCGCTTCCGCGCTCATCGGGCTCATGCTGCGCAATTTCTTGACCTCGGCCAGCGCCTTTTCGCGCGCTTCCTTGGAGAATTTGGTGGCTTTGATCTTGGCTTCGATTTCGGCGATTTCGTCCTTGCCGTCTTCGCCTTCGCCAAGCTCCTTCTGAATGGCCTTGAGCTGTTCGTTCAGGTAATATTCACGCTGCGTTTTTTCCATCTGCCGCTTCACGCGGCTGCGGATACGCTTTTCAACCTGCAACACCCCGATCTCGCCTTCCATATGGGCGAAGACCTTCTCAAGCCGCGCGGAAACCGAAGGCAGTTCCAACAATTCCTGCTTTTCCGGGATCTTGAGCCCCAAATGGGACGCAATGGTATCGGCCAGTTTCGATGCGTCTTCGATCTGATTGACCGAAACCAACACCTCAGGCGCAATTTTCTTGTTGAGCTTGATGTATTGCTCGAATTGAGCAACCACGGTGCGCGCCAAAGCCTCAGTCTCACGCCCTTCAACCGGCGCTTCGTCGATCTTTTCGACAAAGGCTTCGAAATAAGGCGCGGTTTCCTTGAAGCCGGCAATGCGCGCACGGCGCCCACCTTCAACCAGCACCTTCACGGTGCCATCGGGCAGCTTCAGAAGTTGCAGCACCGTGGACACGGTGCCGATCTGGAACAGATCATCCGCGCCAGGGTCATCCTGGCCGGCATTCTTTTGGGCGACCAGCAGGATTTGCTTGTCATCCTTCATCACCGCTTCCAGGGCACGGACGGATTTCTCCCGGCCCACGAAAAGCGGCACAATCATATGCGGGAAGACCACTATATCCCGCAAAGGCAGGACAGGAAGGACATCGCCACGCAGCGTTTCAGTCATGTGACCTCACTATGGACAGTCAGCGCCCGGCCTGCCCAAGGGCGGCTCAGACGGGGCGCCAGAAACAGGGTATTTTGGGCCTTGCGGACGCCCCCACAAGGCCTTGAAGGGATCACATTAGGCCGAGGATTGCTCGGCCGCGCGCTCCCCATAGATGAACAAGGGCTGGGCACGACCTTCGGCGACTTCCCGATTGACCACCACCTCTTCTACCGTCTCTAGCCCCGGCAATTCGAACATGGTGTTCAGCAGGATGGTTTCCATGATGGACCGCAACCCGCGCGCGCCGGTTTTGCGCTGAATGGCCCGAGTGGCAACGGCGCGCAGCGCATCTTCCGTGAAGGTCAGCTTGGCCCCTTCCATTTCGAACAGGCGGCCGTACTGCTTCACCAGCGCGTTCTTCGGCTTGGTGAGGATTTCCACCAGCGCCGCCTCGTCCAGGTCCTCCAGCGTGGCGACAACCGGGAGGCGGCCGATGAACTCGGGGATCAGTCCGAA
>JBEDHL010000022.1:0-11035 GCA_041174145.1 Pseudomonadota bacterium | reverse complement strand
GCGTAATGGGGGCTCCCCGGCGCCTTTCAGCGCCGGGGATGCATTTCAAAAACTGAGCGGCGTGGCGTGCACCACCAAGGGCAGGCGCCGCACTTCGGCCAACACCGCTTCCGGCATCGGGCCATCCAGCCCAACCAGGCAAATCGCATCGCCGCCCGGCGCGGCACGGCCCAGATGCAGCGTGCCGATATTAATGCCCGCTTCCGCCAGCGCCGTGCCGAAACGCCCGATAAAGCCGGGCTTATCCTGATTGGTCACATAAAGCATATGCGGCGCGAAATCGGCTTCCACCGCAATGCCCTTGATGGCGACCAGACGCGGCTTGTTTTCCGCAAGCAAGGTGCCCGCGATGGAACGCTGCCCCTGATTGGTGGTGACCGTGATGGTCAGCAGGGTTTGATATTCCCCGCGCCGTTCCAGAATGGTTTCCGCCACCTCAATGCCGCGTTCTTTCGCCAGAACCGGCGCATTCACCATATTCACCGCGCCCATTTGTGGCGTCAGCACGCCAGCCAGCGCGGCGGCGGTCAGCGGGCGGCGATTAAGCTCCGCCGCATGGCCTTCATATTCAATGCTGATCGCCCTGATCGCATCATCCTGCCCAGCCGTCAGTTGCCCCGCCATGGAACCAAGCAAACGCGCCAATTCCATATAGGGTTTTAATCGCGGCGCTTCTTCTGCCGTGACGCTTGGCATATTGATGGCGTTGGAAACAGCACCTGTCAGCAGGAAATCCGACATTTGCTCGGCCACTTGCAGCGCCACATTCTCCTGCGCCTCATTCGTCGCCGCCCCCAGATGCGGCGTGCAGACAACATTTTCCAAGGCGAAAAGGGGGCTATCGGTCGCGGGTTCGACCTCGAACACATCCAAGGCAGCGCCAGCCACATGGCCGGATTGGAGTGCTTCCGCCAGCGCGACCTCATCCACCAGACCGCCGCGCGCGCAATTGATCAGCCGCGCGCCCTTTTTCATGCGCGCGATATTCTCGCGCGAAAGGATATTGCGCGTCTGTTCCGTCATGGGCGCATGAAGCGTGATGAAATCCGCCCGCGCCAGCAATTCAGAAAGTTCCACCTTCTCAACGCCAATTTCAACGGCACGTTTTTCCGAAAGGAAAGGATCGAAGGCAATCACCTTCATCTTCAGCCCATTGGCGCGATCAGCAACAATACCGCCAATATTGCCGCAGCCAATCAGGCCGAGCGTTTTGGCGAAAAGCTCCACCCCCATGAAGCGGTTCTTTTCCCATTTGCCCGCCTTCGTGGAGGCTGAGGCTTCCGGCAATTGCCGCGCAAGGGCAAACATCATCGCAATGGCGTGTTCGGCAGTGGTGATGGCATTGCCGAAGGGTGTGTTCATCACGACAACACCACGCGCCGTGGCGCTGGTGACATCCACATTATCAACGCCAATGCCGGCGCGCCCGACCACTTTCAGGCGCGGCGCGGCTTCTAGCACTTCGCGCGTGACCTTGGTGGCGGAACGCACTGCCAAGCCATCATACTCACCAATGATGGCGCGCAGTTCGGCGGGCGAAAGCCCGGTTTTGACATCAGCTTCAATGCCACGCTCACGAAAAATCGCGACCGCGGCGGGGCTGAGTTTATCGGAAATCAGAACGCGCGGCATGGGCCTCACGCCCCCGCCATTTCGGCCTGCACGCTGGCCAGCGCCCAATCCAACCACGGCAGCAGCGCCTTGATGTCACTGGTTTCAACCGTCGCACCGCCCCAGATGCGCAGGCCCGGCGGCGCATCACGATAGGCCCCCGCATCCAGCGCAACCCCTTCCTTTTCCAGCAAGGACGCCACCTTCTTCGCCGCCGCGGCTTGGGCTTCAGCGCCGAGTGCCGTGAACCAGGGCGCGGTGATCGTCAGGCAGATGGAGGTGCAGGAACGTGTCGCCGCATCCTGCGCCAGGAAGCCATACCCGCTGCCGGCGGCGACCCAATCCGCAATCGCCGCCAGATTTGCTTCGCTCCGTGCAATCAGGCCCTTCAAGCCACCAATGCTTTCCGCCCAGCGCAGCCCATCCAAAGCGTCCTCCACACACAGCATGGAAGGCGTGTTGATCGTCTCACCCTTGAAGATACCTTCGCTAAGTTTGCCGCCGCTGCTCAGGCGGAAAATCTTCGGCATGGGCCAGGGTGGTGAATAGGATTCCAGCCGCGCCACGGCGCGCGGCGAAAGCGCCAACATGCCATGCGCCGCTTCACCGCCCAGCACCTTCTGCCAGGACCAGGTAACCACATCCAATTTCGCCCAGGGCAAATCCATCGCGAAGGCTGCGCTGGTGGCATCGCAAATCGCGAGACCTTCACGCTCAGCACTAATGAAATCCGCATTCGGCAGACGCACGCCACTGGTGGTGCCATTCCAGACGAAAACCACATCGCGCTTGGCATCAACCGCGCCAAGATCGGGCAGCTTGCCATAGGGCGCATCAATCACGCGCGCATCAGCCAGCTTCAATTGCTTCAGCACATCAGTGGCCCAATCCTTGGAGAAGGATTCCCACACCAGCACATCCACCCCGCGCGCGCCGAGCATGGACCACAGCGCCATTTCAACCGCGCCGGTATCGGAAGCCGGCACAATGCCAAGCCGCCAATCCGCCGGCATGCCCAGGATGGATTTGGACAGCGTAATCACTTCCGCGAGCTTCGCCTTGGGCGTCGCGGCGCGATGGCTGCGACCAAGCAGCGCGCCTTCCAAAGCCGCGAGCGACCAGCCAGGACGCTTGGCGCAAGGACCGGATGAAAAACGGGGATTGGCCGGGCGGATCCCCGGCTTGGTGGCGCTTGCCATGATGTGGCTCCCTTCCAGAAGCGATTGCGCCCCGGTGGGGGGGCGTGGCCCGCTATTTGGTTACGCCTGGGAAGGGGCAGGGATCAAGGGAAAAGCACGTGGAAGTGACGCGCCACCGCGTCTGTACCGCAGCAGAAAAACCCGCTTTGCGTCCTGCCCAGGGATGCGCCATGGTCCGGGTGACAAGGGGCGCTGTAACCCCAAACCAAGGGAGGTTTTGAATGCTCAACCGTCGCCAGCTTTTTGCGCTGACAGCGCTCTCACCCCTCGCCGCGCCCGCCATTCTGCGTGGTGCCGTGAGCCCTGCCGCGGCGCAGGCGCCATGGCCCAACCGGCAAATCCGCATGGTTATTCCCTGGCCGCCTGGCCAGGCGACGGATGTGGTCGGGCGGCTTGCGGGGCAGCGCTTGTCGGAACGGCTGGGCCAGGTGGTGGTGCCGGAAAACCGCCCCGGCGCGGGTGGGCAGATCGGCACGGATCTGGTGGCCAAGGCGCCGCCGGATGGGCATGTGATCCTCTCGGCCTCAATCGGGCCAATTTCCTTCAGCCCGCTGGTGCAGCGCACCCCCTATGACGCCGAACGCGAATTGGCCCCGGTGGTGATTTTTGGCATCGCGCCCTTCATGCTGCTGGTGAAACCCGATTTCCCGGCGCAGGATTTGCGGAGCTTCATGGCGCTGGTGAAGGCCAATCCAGGCAAATACAGCTTCAATTCATCGGGCATTGGCGGGGCGCAGCATCTGGTCTGCGCGCTGTTTCTGGCGAAATCGGGGCTGGATGCACTCCATGTGCCCTTCCAGGGCAGCGGCCCGGCGCTGGCGGCTTTACTCGGCGGACAGGTGGATTTCGGCTTTGATACGCCGGCGGCGGCAGGGCGCCTGGTGCGTGACGGCCAATTGCGCGCCTTGGGGCTCAGCACCGGCAAGCCCTCGGCCCAGGTGCCTGGCATTCCGCCCGTCGCCGCCGTGGGTGGGCCGGCCGATTATGATGTCGGCGGCTGGAATGGGCTGATGGTGCCGGCCGGCACGCCGCGCCCGATCATTGACCGCATCTATACCGAAATCCGCGATGGCATGGCGGTGCCGGAAGTGCGCCAGCGCTATGAAGCCGTGGGCTTTGATATTGACCCGCTGGGGCCAGAGGCGATGCTTCAGCATATGAGGAAGCTTTGGGGCGAATTCGGCCCACTCATCCGGCAATTGGGCATTCGCGCGGAATAAACGCGCGCTAGATCCCGAGTTCGCCGAGGATAATCGCCTCCACCTCTGCCCCTGCGGGCAAGGCGGGGGCGAAGGGCGCGCGCAGCACGAGCGCATCAGCCCGCGCCAGCGTCGCAATCATAGAGCTATCCTGGACTGGGAAGGGCCGCACAGAGATGCGCCCATCCGCATCGGCCTCAAGGCTTGCGCGCAGGAAATCGGCGCGGCGGTCATTCTCGGCCAAGGGTGCGGCGCAAATCACGCGCCGGCTTGGCGTGGGCGCGCCGGGCAGGCCGGATAGCCGTGCCAGCGCGGGCAGCAGGAACACAATGCCGCAAACCAGCGCCGAGACCGGGTTGCCCGGCAGCCCCAAGACCGGCACGCGCCCCAAGCGCCCCCAGATCAAGGGCTTACCCGGACGCATGGCGATTTTCCAAAAGCCGAGTTCAAAACCTTCGCCGCCCAGCGCCTTTTGGATCAAATCATGCTCGCCAACACTGGCGCCGCCGGTCGTCACCAGCAGATCATAGCCATGGGCAGACGCGGCGATATCGGCGATGGCGCTTGTGTCATCAGGCGCGATCGGCAGCACAATCGGCTCACCCCCGCCAGCGCGGATCAGTGCGGCCAGGGCATGGGCGTTGGAACTGACAATGCCGCCCGCGGGGATGGGGTCTCCAGGCAGGGCGATTTCATCGCCGGTGGCGAGAATCCCCACGCGCGGGCGCCGATGCACCGCAAGCCAAGGG
This sequence comes from Pseudomonadota bacterium, assembly GCA_041174145.1. Classification (GTDB taxonomy): domain Bacteria; phylum Pseudomonadota; class Alphaproteobacteria; order Acetobacterales; family Acetobacteraceae; genus Neoroseomonas. Next base: position 6,277 of record JBEDHL010000022.1, on the reverse strand, counting down.
TTATTGCTGGCCGCCGCCAGCCCGATATCCCGCGCGGTCAGGCGCCGGCCTGGGGCGAGCAGCGCTTCGCCCTCGGCAAAATCCAGCCCGCGCCGGCGCACCCAGCGCCCGCGTGTGACAGTTTCCTTCACCAGCACCGCGCCATCGGCGGCTTCGGCATCTTCCTGCAGCAGGATCGAATCGGCACCCGCCGGGATGAAGCCGCCTGTGAAAATACGCACGGCCTGGCCGGGGCCAACCTCTCCGTCAAAGGGGTGGCCGGCGGGGGCGGCGCCAATCACGGCAAGCGTCGCACCTTCAAGCGCATCGGCCGCGCGCACCGCATAGCCATCCATGGCGGAAACATCCGCCGGCGGCTGCGTCAGGCGCGCCAGCACAGGCCGCGCCAGCACGCGCCCAGACGCTTCGGGCAGGGAAAGGGTCTCGGCGGCGGTGGGCGCTAGGGCGGCTAGGATGCGCGCGCGCGCATCCTCAACCGCCAGCAAGCCGCCCTTTTCAGCCATTGGTGAATTCGCCGGATTTGCCCCCGGCCTTATGCACCAGGCGGATATTCTCAATCCGCATGCCGCGATCCACCGCCTTAACCATGTCATAGACCGTAAGTGCGGCGATGCTGACGGCGGTGAGGGCTTCCATCTCAACGCCGGTTTTGCCGGTCAGCGTCACGGTTGCTTCAATGGCAATGGCGTCATCGCCTTCCGCTTCCAAATCCACCGCGACTTTGGAAAGCATCAGCGGATGGCAGAGCGGTATCAGATCAGAAGTACGCTTGGCGGCCATGATGCCGGCCAACCGTGCAACCCCCAGCACATCACCTTTACCGGCGCGGCCTTCACGGATCAGCGCAAGGGTTTCCGGCGCCATCACAATACGCCCGCGTGCGGTCGCGGTGCGCGCTGTCTCAGCCTTGGCGGCAACATCCACCATGGCCGCGCGGCCCGCGGCGTCAAAATGCGTGAGCCGCTTGTCGTTCAGGACACGTCCACCAATTCGCGCGCGGCGGCGGCAACATCCGCCTGCCGCATGAGGTGTTCACCCACCAGAATGCAGCGCGCCCCGGCGGCAGCCATGCGGCGCACATCATCGGGCGTGCGAATGCCGCTTTCAGCGACGGGCAGGCGGTCCGCCGGGACCAGCGGGGCAAGCGCTTCGCTGGTGGCCAAATCAGTCTTCAACGTGCGCAAATCGCGATTATTAATCCCGATCAGCCGGGTTTCCAGGCCAAGGGCACGGTCCAATTCGCGCTGATCATGCACTTCCGCCAGCACCGCCATATCAAGCGACCGGGCGATGGCTTCCAATTCGCTCGCCTGCTGATCCGTCAGTGCTGCCATGATGAGCAGAATGCAATCGGCGCCCATGGCGCGGGCTTCAAACACCTGCCAGGGATGGATCATGAAATCCTTGCGCAGCACGGGCAGCGCACAGGCGGCGCGGGCGGCTTCCAGATGTTCCACCGCGCCTTGGAACCAGGGCGCATCGGTCAGCACGGAAAGACAGGCTGCGCCACCCGTTTCGTAAGCACGTGCCAGCGCCGCCGGTTCAAACGGATCGCGGATCAGCCCGCCGGATGGCGAGGCACGCTTGATTTCGGCAATCAGCCCGGTGCGGCCTTCGCCAATCCGCTCGCACAGCGCGCCCACGAAATCGCGGAGCGGTGGTGCTGCGGCCGCACGGCGTTCGATTTCCGCCTGCGGGGTAATGCTCATTCTTTCGGCCACTTCGCGGGCCTTATCGGCCAGGATGCGGGCGAGGGTGTCAGGGACCGAGGCAGTATCGGTCGAGGGCACCGAGATATGGGGTGCGTTCATCCAGGGGGGTCCTTGGGGGGGCAAAGCGCCCGGAGGCGCGCCAATACTCCAAAGGCAGCGCCCTCGTCTATGGCCCGGGCGGCCAAAGCGACGCCGGCCTTCAGATCAGCCGCCTTGCCGGCCACAATCAAGGATGCCGCGGCATTGAGCAAGACAACATCGCGATAGGCGCCATGCGCCCCGCGCAGCAGGGCTTCCAGCGCGGCGGCGTTTTCCGCCGGATCGCCGCCCTTGAGCGCGGCAGCCGGGGCGCGGGCCAAGCCGGCATCTTCCGGCGTCACGGTAAATTCCCGGATAGCGCCATCGTCCAGCGCCACAACCTGGCTTTCGCCCGCCAGCGTCAGTTCATCCAAGCCCTGCCCATGCACCAGCCAGGCGCGTTCAGTGCCGAGTCGCGCAAGGGTTTCGGCCATGGGGCGCAGCCATTGGGACGAAAAGGCCCCCGTCATTTGCCGCGTGACGCGCGCTGGATTCGCCAGCGGGCCGAGCAGGTTGAAAATGGTGCGCGTGCCCAATTCCATGCGCGGCCCGGCGGCATGGCGCATGGAAGCGTGGTGGCGCGGCGCCATCAGAAACACCATGCCCGCTTCGCGCAGCACCTGGGGAAGCTTTTCCATTGGCACATCAAGCGAAATGCCAAGCGCGGATATCGCATCCGCCGCCCCGGAACGAGAAGAAAGCGCGCGATTGCCGTGCTTGGCCACCGGCACGCCGCAACCCGCCACCACCATTGCCGTGGTGGTGGAGATATTAAGCGTGCCAGCCGCATCGCCACCCGTGCCGACGATATCCATGGCCCCCGGCGGCGCTTCAATCGCCACCATGCGCGCGCGCATGGCACGCACGGCGCCGGTCATCTCAGCCACGGTTTCGCCGCGCACGCGCATTGCCATCAGCATGCCCGCGATCTGCGCCGGTGTCGCTTCGCCCGCCATGATGATGCCGAAGGCTTCTTCCGCCTCGGCCTCAGTCAACCGCGCACCATCAGCAAGCCGCGCGAGGATGGGTTTCAGTGACATGGAATCAGGCAGGTACGGCAGCGCCTTGGGTTGCGCCGGCCAGTTTCAGGAAATTGCGCAAAATATCGTGCCCATGGGCGGAAGCGATGCTCTCCGGATGGAATTGCACGCCCCAGACCGGCAATTCCCGGTGCGCGAGGCCCATGATCAGCCCATCTTCCGTCCAGGCGGTGGGGCGGAGGCAATCGGGCAGGGTCTCACGCTCCACAATGAGCGAATGATAGCGCGTGGCAGCGAAGGGGGAAGGCAGGCCGGCAAACACATCCGTGCCGCCATGATGCACATCCCAAACCTTGCCATGCACCGGTTCCGGCGCGCGGATCACGCGCCCGCCGAAAGCCTGACCAATGGCCTGATGGCCAAGGCAGACGCCCATAAGTGGCAGCTTCACCTCGGCGGCCAGCGAGATCAGCGGCAGGCAAATACCGGCCTCATTGGGCGTGCAGGGGCCGGGGGAAAGCACCACGGCTTCGGGCTTCATCGCCAGCACCCCTTGCGGGTCTATGGCATCGTTCCGCCTGACCTCTACCCGCGCGCCCAGATCGCCCAGGAAGTGGAAGAGGTTGAAGGTGAAACTGTCGTAATTGTCGATCAGCAGGATCATGGCACTGATCCTTGGGCCGAAGGAGGGGAAGAATCAAGCGGGCGGCGAATATGGCGACGTTCAGCCTTTACCTAAAATCCGCCATTTCGTGATAAACGGAAACGATGCTGCCTGATTTCCACGCCACCGCCGCCGCCCTGGGCGCCTTGCCGCGCGAGAAAATCCACGGGCATGTCAATGCCATTACCGGGCTCACCATCACGCTGGAAGGCTTCGGCCCGCTGGCTGCGATTGGGGATCGCGTGGCCATCACGCCGCCGACCGGCGCGCCAGTGATGGCGGAAATCGCCGGGTTTCGCGATGGCCAGGCGCAGGCGATTGCCCTGGGGCCTCTGACGGGGCTGACGGCGGGGATGCGCGCAACCCTGGCGCCGCGCCCCGCCTTGCCGGTTTCCGATGCCTGGCTTGGGCGTGTCCTGGACCCGATGGGCAGGCCGCTGGATGGCGGGCCCATGCCGGTACCCGGTGCCATTCAGCGCCCCACCCATGCGCCCGCACCCGCCGCCGGGCAGCGCGCGCGGCTTGGGGTGCGCTTGCCGCTTGGTGTCCGGGTGCTTGATCTTTTCACCCCAGTGCGGCGTGGGCAAAGGCTTGGGCTTTTCGCTGCTTCTGGCGTTGGTAAATCAACGCTGATGTCCATGCTGGCGGGCGGGCTGGCGGCGGATGTGATTGTCTTTGCGCTGGTGGGTGAACGCGGGCGCGAATTGCGCGAATTCATCGAAGATGATCTGGGGCCTGAACGCCTCGCGCGTAGCGTTGTGGTCTGCGCCACATCAGATAGCGCCGCGCCACTCAGGCGCGAAGCCGCCTATGCTGCCATGACAGTGGCCGAGCATTTTCGCGACCAAGGCCTGCAAGTGCTGCTGCTGATGGATAGCGTAACGCGCTTTGCGCTCGCCTTGCGCGAAATCGGCCTGGCGGTCGGTGAACCGCCCGCGACCCGCGGTTATCCGCCTTCCGTCTTCACGGAATTGCCACGGCTTCTGGAACGCGCCGGGCCGGGGCCTGATAATGCGCCGGGTGCCATCACCGCGCTTTTCACCGTGCTGGTGGAAGGCGATGACCATGATGAACCCGTGGCCGATGCGGTGCGCGGCATTCTGGATGGCCATGTGGTGCTGGACCGCGCCATTGCGGAAGCGGGGCGGTATCCGCCGGTGGATGTATTGCGTTCAGTCTCCCGCAGCATGCCGGGCGTTTTGGAAGAACAGGAATGGCAATTGGTGTCGGAAGCCAAGCGCCTGCTGTCCACCTATGGCGAGATCAAGGATCTGGTGCGCCTTGGCGCCTATCGCGCCGGGCATGACCCGGAAGCGGATGCGGCAGTGCGCCTGGCGCCACGCATTGAAGCGGTGCTGCGCCAACGCAAGGGCGAGATTTCACCCGTTGACCAGGCCTTCGCCGCCTTGGCTGAGGCGATAGACGGGGCTTGATACCCGGCGCGGTCATGGGCGGCTGGCTCGACCCACGCGAATGTTTATGCCAGAACGCGGCCCAGTTTGGCGCGGGGGCGTTTGGTGGCTCAGGAATCCTTTTATCGTCTGGAATTGGCCATCCGCCGAGCGCTGCCCGAAGGATTCAAAAAGCTATGGCGGCTTGGACGTCTGGCCGTGCATCCCATTCCGCCGCCAGCACCGCCCATTCCGCAGGCGCAGCTGGAAGGCTGCCAACTTCTCACCAATCGCATTGAAATGCTCCGAAGGTTACCTCAGGGCGGTGTTATTGCGGAAATCGGCACGTTTCGCGGCGATTTCGCCCGCGCCATCTTGGACATTATGGCACCGGAAAAGCTGCATTTGGCTGATATCACCTTCAGCCTGTGCCGCGCCGATGTGCTAGCCGATCCGCGCGTTGAACAGCATGAAGGGCTTTCGGTGCCCTTCCTTGCGTCACGCGCTGATGCCAGTTTCGACATGATTTATGTGGATGCGGATCATGGCTATGACGCGGTGCGCGCTGATATCGCTGCCGCTGCGTCCAAGGTGAAGCCGGGCGGCTTTCTGGTCTTCAATGATTTCGCGCGCATCATCCGCCGCGGCTTTGGCGTGTTTGGTGTGCATCAGGCGGTATGCGAATTCGCGGCCCAAAGCGGCTGGCCCGTCGCGTTTTTCTGCCTGGAAGGGGAAGCGCTTTACGATATCGCGCTGCGCCGGCCTGAATAGCTTTGACGCTTATTTCTCACAGCGAATGAAAACCGTGCTGGGGTGGGCGCGTTCACCAACTTCAGCCGCGCTTAGTTCCGTGGGCGCGCTTTCGCGCAGCGTCGGCTCCACCCCGGCACGGCGGAGAAAACCCAAAGCTTCCGTGCCCTTCACGGCAAAATTCACATTCTGCGGAATATCGCCGGTGCGTTGCGCGATGCGCTGCGCGTTCAGCTTGGAGACAATCACGCCCATCACGTTCCCCTGACGGTCCAGCAAAGGCCCGCCGGAATTGCCCTGCTGCACTGGCGCGCTGATCTGGAAATGCTGTTCATTATTGGCGAGCCCCGCCAATGCGCTGACCTCACCGGTGGTGAGCGTTGGCCCGGCGGCGAGCAAGCCTGCCAGCGGAAAGCCATAAGTCACCACACTTTCCCCGCGCCGCACTGGATTGGCGCGGAAAGCGATCACTGGGCCCGGATCATTCGGCACGGCAAGCAGCGCCAAATCACGCTGTACATCAACCCGCGCGGGCATGGTGGCGGGCAGGGTGCGGCCATCGGCGGTGCGGATCGTGATGGCGTTGCAGCCATCAATCACGTGATGGTTGGTCAGCACCCTGTCGCGCGCCACGATAAAACCAGTGCCGGTGGAAGCGCGCCCGCGGCCCGTTGCCGGCGGTGGTGCGCCGGGGGCGGGGGA
>JBEDHL010000021.1:0-4678 GCA_041174145.1 Pseudomonadota bacterium | reverse complement strand
GCTTTAAGGCCAGGCATATAGGCCCCCGCCCAGCCGATCCCGGCCAATGCCCGACAGAACAGGCCCCCCCAGAAGCCATCGGCGAAAAACGCAAAGCCCAGATGGGCCAGCGCTGTCGCCCCGGTGCCCACCAGATAAATCCGCCGCGCCGGCACGCGGTCCGTCAGGGAAAGCAGCACCGGCACCGCTGGCACATAGGCCGCGAAGAAAACCCCAATCAGCCAACCTGCTTCGGTGGCTGAGAGGGACCAGCGCGCCATCATCTCCGGCAGCAGGGCCGGCAGGGTGAAGGCGCCGATCTGGGTCAGGATTTGCGCCGAGATCATCGCGGCAACAAAGCCCCGGCTGCCGGGGGTCAGGCTCATCGCGCGATTAGGCCGCAAAACGCCCCTTTCGCAAAGCCCGGCTTGATCCCCGCCGCGCCGCGCCCGATGTTACGCCGAACCTATGAGGGAGGGCGCGATGCGCATGGTGGAATCCCCGGAAGCGCTGAAGGCGCTGATCGGGCAGGAATTGGGTGTCAGTGATTGGCTGGAAGTGACGCAGGATTTGATCGACCGCTTCGCGGAAGTAACCGGCGATCATCAATGGATCCATGTGGATGTGGAACGCGCCAAGCGCGAAATGCCCGGCGGCAAGACCATCGCGCATGGCTATCTGCTGCTGTCGCTGCTGCCAAAGCTTGGCGCTGGCATCTACAAGCTTTCCTGGCCCACGCGGTCCATCAATTACGGCAGCGACAAGGTGCGCATCGTCAATCCGGTGAAGGCCGGCGCGCGCATCCGCCTGCGGCAAAGCCTGGTTGCTGTGGAAGATGGCGCACCCGGCGCGCATCGGATCACCGTGCGTCAGACGCTTGAAATCGAAAATGAGGCGAAGCCCGCCATGATCGCGGATACCATCCGCATGTCCTTCACTTGAAATGAAAAGGAACACGCAATGAAACTTACCTGGTTCGGCCATTCCGCCTTTCGCCTGGAATTCGGCAAGTCGGTTGTCATGATTGACCCCTTCCTTTCCGGCAATCCCGCCTTTGGCGGTGATGCGGAAGCGGCGAGCGCAGGTGCGACCCATGTGCTGCTAACCCATGGCCATGGCGATCACATCGGCGATGCAGCCGCCATCTGTAAGCGCACCGGCGCCAAGCTGGTCGCGACCTATGAACTCGCCATGTGGCTCGGCAAGCAGGGCGTCACCGCGCTGGATCCCATGAATACTGGCGGCACCACGGATCAGGGCGAATTTACCGTGACGCTGACGCAGGCTTTCCATTCATCCGCTGAGGTGGATGCCAATGGCGTTTTCCATTGTCTTGGTATGCCAAACGGCATTGTGGTGACGCCCAAGGATAAGCATGAACCAACAATCTATCACATGGGTGATACGGATATTTTCTCCGACATGGCGCTGATTGATGAGTTATACGCGCCAACGGTTGCGCTGGTGCCGGTGGGGGATCGTTTCACCATGGGCCCGCGAGCGGCGGCGCTTTCGGTGAAGCGCTATCTGCGCAATGTCACCACCGCCATCCCCTGCCATTATGCAACCTTCGGCCTGCTGCTGCCGGATGCGAAAGGTTTTGAGGCTGAGATGGTCGGCGCCAAGGCCAGGGTGCTGGTGCCCGAAAAAGGCGCGCCCGTTAGCCTTTAAGGATATGCGCGGGGCGCGGGGAGGTTTCGCCCCGCGCCTCACTTCCTTGTGCCTGTCCATGCTGCATGATCATTGCTATGTATAAAGCATAGGCAGGAGGCAGCGATGCAGTTTGACAGGCGCGGTTTTCTGGCGGTGTTCTTGGGTCTTGGTGCTTGCACAACGGCGCCAGTGGAAACGGCCAGATTGCCTGAGTTCAATAACTTTCTCTCCATTGATCCTGTGTGCTATTCCATAGAACAGGGCGCCTATCTGCTGACCAACCCAAACACGCTGACCGGCCAGCCCTGGGAAGTGGCGCGATTGGTCCAAGGGCTGGAATTCCTCGCGGTGGAATTGCCGGTGGGGCAGGGCTGGAATGTGAAACTGCCCATGGCATCAATCACGGTGCCGGCGGCGCGTGCAGAATGGCGCGCGGCTCTTGGCATCGCGGCGGATGCCCGCGCCCAGGACGTGATTGATAGCCTAACTGCCCTGCGCAATGCCTATGCCGCGCGCAGCCCCTCCGCGGCAGCGGCGGCATTGCGCGCACCCATTTTCAGCCCTGGGGGGCAAGATTCGCTTAATCGTTTCGGCCGCGCGCCTGCCCTGCCCAGGACCACTCGCGCCATGCTGGATGCGCGGCAGGAATTGGCAGCGTCGAACAATGAAAGACAAAACGTCGGTAGGTTTACGGTTCGCTTGTCTGAGGTTGCATTGCTGCCACCCAATACGTCTGCGCACTTCGCCTTCAATGTTGGATGATGCTGGTCTGGGTCGGGCTTGACGCCTGCGCCATGACAATAGTGCGTGTGGGGAAGGCGAAACTGACGCCCAATCTTTCCGCAAGCCGCATGATATTGAGCAGAATAGCATGCTTCGCTTCGCGTTCTGCTTCACCAGAACGCACCGCCAGATAGATCACAAGCTCTACCTCAATGGCCGATTCGCCGAAATTCACTACGGCACAATAAAGCCTGCCATCCTTCCCGGCTGGATGGGCGCGCACAACTTCCTTCACCCCAGCAACGAAGGCATCCAACTTATCGGGTGGTGTATCGAAGGTGAGGCCAAAGATGGTCTTGAAAAGCCATTGTCGGCGCCGGCCGCGATTATCAATAGTGGCCGCGGCAAGCGATGCATTGGGCATAAAGACCACGCTGTCATCGGATGTACGAATGCGGGTGGAACGCAGCCCCACATGCTCGACCGAACCGGAAATACCGCCAGCCACAATGGAATCGCCCGTTCTGAAGGGCCGATCCGAAAGCAGCATCGCGGCGCCGAAAAAATTCTCAACCGTCGCGCGCGCGGCAAAAGCAACCGCCAGGCCACCAACACCAAGCCCCGCCACAACCCCCTGCCAGGGGAGATGCAGAATATCGGCAACCACAATGATGCCGCCGACAGCCAGTGCCACCTTAAGCGCCGTTGCAATCAGTGACACAAGAATACTGTCAAACTGCAGTCCCGCCGCTTCCGATCGATCCAGAAAACCCTTGGTCAGCAGGTCAACCAGCGTATAGCCGGCCCAGATCAGCCCAAGCGACATCAGCGCAATGGCGATGGCCTGACCGCCATATTGGATCAATTCCGGCAGGCCCATGGCGCCAATGGCGGCAAACCACAACGCCGCCGCAAAACACAGCCGCACCGGCAGCTTTACCCGCCTTTCCAATGCCCAGTTTCGTTTCGGTGCCATGCGCGCAATGCGTGGGCCAATCAACATGAAGATCAGCGATGCTAAAAGGCCGCCGCCGAAGTAACCAAGCACCACCACCAGAAAAATGGCCAACCACTGCCAATTTTCCAGCAAAAAGGTATTGTCCAGCAGATGATGGCTCAATTGTCCAACCCAACCGCGGATCATGAAGAAGGGCGAATGCGCATCCCCCAGATCAACGCCATCAATCAGCGAAAGCGCTTCAACCGCCTGATGCAGATCCCGAAGACTTGCCACCGTATCCGCTGAAAAAAGCCATTCACGCCGGCCGTTGCGCTCAACAGGTTCAATGGCAATGCTGCCAACCGGATGGACATAATGCAGGTAGTTTTCGGCTGCCTGAGGCTCATCGGGAATTTCCTGCAGAATAACCAGCCCGGCACGATCCAAAACGGATTTCAGGAATTCCGCCTGCAAAGGCCCTTCAGTGGCACGAATGGATTGCGGGACCCTTGAAAGATCCAGCGTGGCGGCGGCGCGCAAGCGACTTTCCGCTGAAGTCTCCGCCATGGCAGCCAGGAATTGCTGCATGGTCACGCGTGCGCTGATATGCGGGCCGCGGGGCCTTTCTCCCTGCATGGCGGCCAAGGATTTGGTCGTATTCAGCGCATCGCGAAGCCCGCGCATCACCAGCCGCCAGCCATCCCCTTCCTGGCGCAGGCCCAGATCCAGCGCGGCATCGTCCGGGCGTTTCAGATGCACCGTCAATGTCTGTGCCGTTGCTTGGGACGGCACTTCCCAAAGCCGCAAGCGGAACTGATCAATCAGATCATAATTGGCGAGCATGATCGCTAGCCGATCATCTGTTGGAAGCATTGCATCGTCTGGCGCGAAGGATACCAGCTTCGCCAATTGATCATGGATTTCATGCGGGCGATGACGATTGATGTTCAGCAGCAACAGAAAGCTGCGTAGCGTATCACGCGGTGTTGCCGAACTTGTTCTGATGGTGCGGGAAATATCATTGGGCGAAACGCGTCGGCCATTCCACCATTCGCCACTGTCGAAGCGCCCGGCAAAGCTTTCGCCATCGGGGCTCAGCGCAAATTCAAATCGGCCTCGGCGCGGCCCTTCTATCCATTCGCCAAGCAGGCGCCGGCCTTCAACCCGGGCTTCTATGCGCCCTTCATATGGCGAATAGCTGCCAGTAACCTGATCACCTTGTTGGGTTAGGGTGATCTTGGCGCCACCGCTACGCCAGCGGGTTTCCCACTGCCCCGCCCATTCCTGCGCGATGCTGGGGGAGGCGATGAAAATGACCAGAAATAAAAGGCTTAAGATGCGCATGGGATTGGGCTTCTGCGGGAACAGCAATAAGAGTGAAAT
>JBEDHL010000020.1:0-6746 GCA_041174145.1 Pseudomonadota bacterium | reverse complement strand
GGGGAGTGTGTCGAGCATCCCGCAAACAAAAACGGCGCGGGAAGGCCCCGCGCCGTTTTGCTGATCGACAATCAGGCGTGAATTACGCCGACTTCGCCATGATCTCATCCGCGATATTGCGCGGCACTGGATCGTAGTGGTGGAACTGCATGGAGAAGGAAGCGCGCCCCTTGGTCATGCCGCGCAGGTTGGAAATATAGCCGAACATTTCCTTGAGCGGCACATGCGCGCGCACGATAACGCTGGTGCCCGCCATATCCTGGCTTTGAATGACGCCGCGGCGGCGGTTCAAGTCACCGACCACATCGCCCACGTGATCAGATGGCGTGGTCACTTCCACATCCATGATCGGTTCCAGGATCACCGGGCCGGCCTTCTTCATGCCTTCGCGGAAGCAGGCCTTGGCGGCGATTTCAAACGCCAGCGCGCTGGAGTCGACATCGTGATACTTGCCATCCACCAGGCTGTATTTGAAGTCCACGGTCGGGAAGCCGGCCAGCACGCCGGTATCGGCCTGCACCTTGATCCCCTTTTCCACCGCCGGGATGTATTCCTTCGGCACCGCGCCGCCCACAACGCCATTGTGGAATTCGATCCCTTCGTTCCGTTCCTTCGGTTCGAAGATGATCTTCACTTCAGCGTATTGGCCCGAACCGCCCGACTGCTTCTTGTGGGTATAGGTTTCGGTATGCGGCTTGGTGATGGTCTCGCGATAGGCCACCTGCGGCGCGCCGATATTGGCATCCACACCATATTCGCGCTTCAGGCGGTCGATGATGATTTCCAGATGCAATTCGCCCATGCCGGAAAGAATGGTCTGGCCGCTTTCCTGATCGGTCCGCAGACGGAGAGATGGGTCTTCCCCGGCCAGCTTCTGCAAGCCAAGGGTCATCTTTTCGACGCCTTCCTTGGTCTTGGGTTCAACCGAAATGTCGATCACGGGCACCGGGAAGGCCATGCGTTCCAGCACCACGGCATCTTCCTGCGCCGCCAGCGTGTCACCCGTGCCGGTATCCTTCAGGCCCACGAAAGCCGCGATATCACCCGCGAAGACTTCCTTGATTTCTTCGCGCTTGTCGGCATGCATCTGGAACATGCGGCCCACACGTTCCTTGTGGCCCTTGGTGGTGTTCAGCACCTGGTCGCCCGAACGCAGCACGCCGCGATAGACGCGCACAAAGGTCAGGTTGCCGTATTTGTCGTTGATGATCTTGAACGCCAAGCCCGCGAAAGGTTCGTTTTCATTGGCGGGAATAACGCGGCGTTCAGCGGTTTCATCCTGGCCTTCTTCTGGCGCAACCTTGATGCCTTCGCGGTCAACCGGGGAAGGCAGGTAATCAATCACCGCGTCCAGAAGCGGCTGCACGCCCTTGTTCTTGAAGGCCGTGCCGCACAGCACCGGGCGGAATTCACCGGTCACGGTGCCGCGCTTGATGCAACGCTTCAGGGTTTCGATGCTGACATCGCCCTTGTCGAAATATTCTTCCATCGCCGCTTCATCGATGCCGACAACAGTATCCAGCAGCTTTTGGCGATATTCCGCGGCCTTATCGGCCAAATCGGCGGGGATCGGCGCTTCGTGATACTTAGCACCCAGCTCATCACCTTCCCAGATCAGCGCCTTCATCTCAACCAGGTCAACAATGCCCTGGAAGGTATCTTCAATGCCAATCGGCAATTGCAACGTCACCCAATTGATGCCGAGCTTTTCCGTCAGCGTTTCAGCGGCGCGATAGAAATCGGCGCCGGTGCGATCAAGCTTGTTGATGAAGATGATGCGCGGCACATTGTAGCGGTCAGCCAGGCGCCAATTGGTTTCTGACTGCGGCTGCACGCCGGCGACACCTTCAATGATGAACACCGCGCCATCCAACACGCGCAAGGACCGGTTCACTTCAATATTGAAGTCGATATGGCCGGGCGTGTCGATGATGTTGATGCGGTGGTCATTCCACACCGCGGTCACGGCGGCGGAGGTGATGGTGATGCCGCGCTCACGCTCCTGGTCCATGTAATCGGTGGTGGTATTGCCTTCATGCACTTCACCGATCTTGTGGGACTTGCCGGTGTAGTACAGGATGCGTTCCGTCGTGGTGGTCTTGCCCGCGTCAATATGCGCGGTGATGCCGATATTGCGGATACGATCAAGCGGGGTACGCGCCACGGTGGGCCTCCATAAGCAAAAGCGGAGCGCCCGTCCCGGCTTTCGCCGGACGCCGCCCGCCATAAGGGTTCAGGTTAGAATCGCTCTCAGGGGCGCTATCTGCGATGTTCGGGCGCGGTTTGCAAGCGCAAATAGGGGGCTGGATAAGCTTTCTTCACCTCTGGTTACGCTTTGTTGCCCCCGTGACGCGCCTGATTTGCTAGGATCGGTGCATGAGGCCTGAGCCCTTCATCGCTGCCATCCGCTTCGGCCATGGGCGCCGCCCATGGGAACCCTTGCCTGCTGATCCCCGGGCGGCGCTGGTCGCTGAATTGAACGATGCTGCTGCGCCGCAGGCTTCCCTGCCCGATTTGGAGCAGATCGCCTCCATGATCCGGGAAGATGGCGAAACCGCGCGCCAGGGGCAGGGGCGCCCTCAGCAACAGCGGCTATGGCGCGCCGAGGCCAGCGCCTTTCTGGGTGAAGCGCTGACAAGCGCGGCGCCCTTCCGCGAAAGGCTGGTCCAATTCTGGGCCAATCACTTCACCGTAGGGCGCGGCAAAGTGCCCTATTTCGCCGGCCATTTCGTGCGCGAAGCCATTCGCCCCCATGTGACTGGGCATTTTTCCGATATGCTGCTGGCCGTGGTGCGCCACCCCGCCATGATCGCCTATCTGGATAATCAGGCCTCCATTGGTCCGAATAGCCGGCAGGCTCAGGGGCGCGCCGGCGGGCTGAATGAAAATCTGGCCCGCGAAATCCTTGAACTGCAGACGCTGACCCCTGCTGCGGGCTATACGCAGGCCGATGTCACCAGCTTTGCCCGCATCCTGACCGGCTGGTCCATCGCGACCATTCGCCCGCCCTATGGCTTTATCTTCCGCGCTGCCTCCCATGAACCTGGCCCAAAAACCCTGATGGGACAGGAATTTGCCGAAGGGGAGCAGGGGGGGCTTGCCGCGCTTGCCTGGCTGGCGGGGCATGAGGCAACGCATCGGAATCTGGCGCGCAAACTGGCGACCCACTTCATTGCCGATACGCCACCGCCTGATGCGGTTAATGCCCTTTTCGCCGTGCTGCGGGATACGCGGGGCGATTTGGGCGCGGTAGCCCAACGATTGGTGACGCTGGAAGCGGCCTGGAAGCCGCCCTTATCCAAGCTCCGCCTGCCAATAGATTACGCCATTGCCGTATTACGCGCCCTGGAAGCGCCTGCGCAGGTGACTGAAGGCTTGGTGAACGCTTCCCAGTTTCTGGGCCAGCCGATCTGGAATGCGCGGGCGCCGAATGGCTGGCCGGATCAAACAGCGGATTGGGCGGCGCCTGAAGCCATATTGCGCCGCGTTGAATGGGCGCATGGCCAGGCTGGGCGGGGTGCCGGCCGGGATGCCGCGGCCTTGGCGGAAGCGGTTATGGGGCCATTGGTTCAACCGCAGACATTGCGCGCGGCCTCACGCGCCGGTTCTGCGCGCGAAGCGCTCACGCTTGTGCTCACCAGCCCGGAGTTTCAGCGCCGATGAGCAAGCCGCATCTTCCCCAGATTGGGCGCCGGTCCCTGCTGCTTGGCTTGGGCGCCAGCCTTGCCCTGCCGGGTGTGCGCCTTGCCTTTGCGCAGGCGCCCGGCCCGGCACGGCTGGTTGTTGTGCTGCTGCGGGGCGGCTTGGATGGGCTTTACGCGGTACAACCCTATGCGGAATCCGGTTTTGCGGAGTTGCGCGGCCCGTTAATGTTGCCGGAACCTGGCCAGGAGGACGGGCTTTTGGACCTGGGCGGGCGCTTTGGCCTGCATCCCCGCCTTGCCGGCATCCACGCCATGTTTCGTGAAAATGAGGCGCTGATCCTGCAAGCCGTGGCCGGGCCTTGGCGCACCCGCAGCCATTTCGATGCGCAGGATTTTCTGGAAAGTGGCGCCGAACAGCGCCTGGCGAGCGGCTGGCTCAACCGAGCCTTGTCAGCCATGCCGGCACCACCTGCCGGGCGCGCGGGCGGCCTTGCCGTTGGCACGAATACCCCCTTGCTGCTGCGGGGCAGGGCGCGCGTTGACAATTACGTGCCGCGGGGCACGGCGGAAGTACCGCCTGATCTTCTGGCGCGCATCCTGGATTTGACTGCGCGCGATACGGTGCTTGGCCCAAGCTTGCGCGATGGCATCGCGGCGCGGGGCTATGTGCTGGAAACCCTGGGTGATGCTGCGCGCCAGCGCCCTTCGCCGGAGGGACAATTTGCCATTTTGGCCAGGGCGGCGGGCCAGTTAATGGCGGTGCCTTCGGGGCCAAGTGTTGCGGCTTTCGAACTGGGGGGCTGGGACACGCATGCACAACAGGCGGCGCGGCTCAATGCGCCGCTTGCCCAATTGGATGGCGGGTTGGTGGCATTGAAGCAGGCGCTGGGCGATGTCTGGCGGCGGACGGCAGTGCTGGTGGTGACGGAATTTGGCCGTACCGTCCGCGTCAATGGCACCATGGGCACGGATCACGGCACGGGTGGGGTGGCCTTTATCTTGGGGGGGGCTGTCCGCGGCGGGCGAATCTTGGGTGATTGGCCGGGCCTATCCCAAGCCAATCTGCTGCAAAATCGCGATCTTTTGCCCACCACTGATGTGCGCGTCCTGGCCAAGGGTTTGCTGAGGGATCATTTGCGCCTGCCCGCCAGCGCCGTGGCGGCGGCCTTTCCCAATAGCGAGGAAGCGGCGCCCTTGGGCGGGCTGGTGCGCGGCTGAAGCACTCTCAATCCAGCCTGACCCCCTCCGCCAGGATCAGGGCCTGCATTTCAGCACGCTCTGCGGCCAGGAAACGGGCGAAGGCCGCTGGCCCCTCCGCCGCGGGGGTCAGGCCAAGGGCTTCCAGGCGCGGCTTCAGCGCAGGTTGTTCAACCGCATCTTTCGCGGCGGCGGCCAGGCGCGCGATCACCGGCGCGGGGGTTGCGGCAGGCGCCAGCAGGCCGAGCCAATCGCCCATTTGAAACCCGGCAAAACTCTGTTCGCCGATGGTAGGCAGCGCCGGGAAGGCAGGGCTTCGCGCGGGCGCGGAAAGCCCAATGGCGTGTGCCTTGCCATCGCGGATCAAGGGCGTGGCCAAGGCCAGGGATGTAAAGCCGAATGGCACATCCCCGCGGAGCAAGCCCGCCATCTGGTCCGCCCCGCCGCGATAGGGGATATGCTCCCCCTTGATCCCAGCCCGCCTCAGCAGGCTCGCCGCCGCCAAATGGGTGCGTGAGCCAACGCCAACGCTGCCATAACGCGCTTGTTCCGGTTGTGCGCGCAGCCTTGCCAGCAAGCCGGGCAAATCCGCTACGCCGTCATCAGCGCGTGTAATCAAAATCAGCGGCAGGGTGGCGAGCAGGGTGACCGGCGCCAAATCCCGCACATAATCAAAGCCAAGCCCGCGCATTAGAAAGGGATTGACCGATTGGCCGCCGGAATCGAGCAGGATTGTCCCGCCATCCGGCGCAGCCTGGGCAACAAAGCCCGCGCCCACCGCACCAGAAGCACCGCTGCGGTTTTCCGGCGTGACCAGCCCGCCCAGCACTTCCCCCAGGCGCGGCGCAATCAGCCTGCCCAGGATATCGGTGCTACCGCCGGGCGGGAAAGCGATGATCAGGCGCAGCGCGCGTTCCGGCGTTTGTGCGGTTGCGGGCGCGGCCAGCAGGCTGGCCAGAATTGAACGACGAAGCATATTGCTCCCCCTATGGCGCCAGCCGCACGCTTTGGCGCTTGCGGCCCCAATTGCCGGGCTTTTCCTCAAACACGCCGGGCGGATGCGTGCCGCAATCCGGGCAGGCACCATCCGGGCCAAGGCGCCATTCCAGAATCTCATACCAATCGCGCTTGATAAGTGATCCGCCACAGGCATGGCACCAGGTGCTGGCGCGCGACGGCGCATGAACATTGCCGACATAGACGTGTCGCACCCCCGCCGCCCGCGCCAAGCGCCGTGCGCGGAATAACGTCTCGGGTGGTGTGGCGGGCCGGTCCTTCATGCGGAAATCCGGCTTGAAGGCGCTGAAATGTAGCGGCACATCGGGACCGAGGGCGCCCACAATCCACTCCGACAGAGATATGATCTCGCTATCCGAATCATTCAGCCCAGGGATCAGCAGCGTGGTAATTTCAAACCACACCTTGGTTTCACGCTTCAGATAGATCAGCGTTTCCTTCACAGGTTCTAACTGGCCCTTAGTGATGTCGCGATAAAACCCTTCGGTGAAGGCTTTCAGGTCAATATTGGCGGCATCTATGTGGCGATAGAATTCCTCGCGCGGGCCGGGGTTCATATAGCCGGCGGTCACCGCAACGGTCTTGATGCCCTCGGCCCGGCAGACCTTCGCGATATCCATGGCATATTCAAGGAAAACCACCGGGTCGTTATAGGTGAAGGCGATGGAACGGCAGCCAAGCTGCTTGGCCGCGCGCATGATCACCTCAGGCCGTCCGGTGGACGCGACGCTATCCATCTCTCGGCTTTTGGAGATGCCCCAGTTCTGGCAGAAATCGCAGGCGAGGTTGCAGCCTGCCGTGCCGAAGGAAAGCACCGGCGTGCCGGGCAGAAAATGATTGAGCGGTTTTTTCTCAATCGGGTCCACGCAAAAACCGGAAGATCGGCCA
>JBEDHL010000019.1:0-9772 GCA_041174145.1 Pseudomonadota bacterium | reverse complement strand
TGTGCCCACCGGCACGCCCGCGGGCATTTGCACAATAGACAGCAGGCTATCCACGCCGGCCAAGGCAGCGCTTTGCACCGGCACGCCCAGCACCGGCAGATGGGTCATGGAAGCGGCCATGCCGGGCAGATGCGCCGCACCGCCGGCGCCGGCGATGATGACCTTCAGCCCCCGCCCCGCCGCTTGCTTCGCATAGTCAAACAGGCGTTCGGGCGTACGATGCGCGGAAACCACGCGGGTTTCATGGGCAATGCCCAGTTTTTCCAAGGTTTCCGCGGTGTGGCGCAGCGTTTCCCAATCTGAACGGCTGCCCATGATCACGCCCACAAGTGCTGTTCCGGCCATATCCAGCCCCTTTCAGGCGATGATATCGGGTAAAAGCTGGCTATCGAGCCAGGCGATTTCGTCCTTCAGCTTCAGCTTGCGCTTTTTCAGCCGCTGCAACTGCAATTGATCCACCGGGCCGCTATCCAGCCGCGCGATCACGGTATCAAGATCGCGATGCTCGGTACGGAGTTCATGCAGGCGGCGGAGCAGGGCTTCTCGGTCAGCGATCATCGGCCTCGGGCCAGGGTCGAAAACAATTGATGCAAAGGCACCTGAAAATCGTCTAGCATGCCAGCGCTGCCCGGGACAGGGCCAACCTTCCGGGCCGCATCATAGCAAAGGATGCTTCGGTATGCCCTTGGATGCCCGGATTGCTTCCCTCAATGACCGTCACGCCGCCATTGAACAGCGCATTTTTCAAGAAGATCTGCGACCCAAGCCCGATAGCGAAACCCTGGCCCGCCTTAAGCTCGAAAAGCTGCGCCTGAAGGAAGAAATGGAAAGGCTGCGCGCCAGCCAGCCACATTGAACCAGCGCGCCGCCAGGATAAGGCGCGGCTTCAGGCCGCTGCCTCTTCCTCCGGCTGCGGGTTGATAACGGCCAGGCCACCCACCGCGGCGTTCAATTCGGATTGGGTGCAAAGGCCAAGGATCACGGGGTCGCGCGGCTTGATATTCGCGCTGTTCCAATGGGTTTTGTCGCGCACCTTGGCGATGGTTTCCTTGGTGGTGCCCAGCAACTTCGCAATGGTTGCTTCCGGCACCTGCGGGAAATTGCGCAAAAGCCACGCAATGGCATCCGGCCTATCATTGCGCTTGGAAACCGGCGTATAGCGCCCGCCCTTGGACTTGGACTTGGGCAGATAGGAATTGACCGAGAGCATCTGCAGCCGCGCTTCAGAATCGGCTTCGCAGCGCTGAATTTCCTCACGCGTCAATTGACCATGCGCGATCGGGTCATAGCCGATGATCCCTTGGGCCACTTCGCCATCGGCGATGGCCTGGATTTCAAGCGGATGCATGCCGACAAATTCGGCGATCTGGTCGAAAGTGAGCGCTGTTTTGTCAATCAGCCACACGGCGGTGGCCTTGGGCATCAAGGGCTGGTTCATGGCATAACCTCAAAGGGCGGGCGGGCGAGAGAGGCCCCCCGCCGTGTTGCGGTTCCTATAGAGAGAGGCGCGGCCAGGGTCAAAGCCCAACCGCGTGAGGGAAAGAAATGGCGCTTCTGGACGAAGATGAAAGGCCCCGTGGGCGGCAAAGCTTCAAGCCTATGCTGTTTGATGGCTGGGATGTGGCCCAATTACGGGAATATATTGAAGCCCTTAAAGCGGAAATCGCCCGCGCCGAGGAAGCGATAGGCGCGCGTGACGCCCAGCGTCTGGCGGCGGAGGCGTTTTTCAAGAAGGGGTAGCCCCCACCCGAGACCAGGCGGGGGCCATTTTCGCGGTCAAGCCGCTTCCGGCAGCGCCTGAGGCCGTGTGCCCTGCACCGGGATTTGCCGCGGCTTCAGCGCTTCCGGCACTTCATGGCGGAGCGCGATGTGCAGCAAGCCGTTTTCCAGCTTGGCGCCGCTGACAATGATATGGTCAGCCAGCACGAAGCGGCGTTCAAAACCGCGCCCGGCGATACCGCGATGCAGGAAACGGCGGGTTTCTTCCGGCGCGGCCTGCGGGCGGCCCACCACCGTCAACGTGTTCTGATGGGCGGTGATGTCCAGATCGGCTTCGGCAAAGCCGGCCACCGCCATGGTCAGCACGTAGCTGTCATCGCTGGTCTTTTCGATGTTGTAGGGCGGGTAGCCCCCGGCATCGGCACCAGTCCGGGCCGTATCCATCAATCGCGCCAGGCGATCAAAGCCAATGGCGGTGCGGAAAAGGGGGGAAAAATCAATAGCGTTCATCGCAAGGACACTCCTTTGCAAAGCAAGGTCCGTTGAAGCCAGCGGATACGCAGCGCAATGCCCCCATCTGGGCAGCATCTGGCTTGTTCCGCGCCAGGGGCCCAAATGGCGCCCCTTAGCAATCAGGAAATGGAAATAGCCCGCCAGCCAATCAAGGGCTGCGGGCCAAAAAATTCAGCTTGTGAGGGAAGGGCCGAAACTTCCGCCCCAGCGCCTGTCAGTCCTTCTTGCGCGCACCAATGCCGGCGAAGCGCTTATTGAACTTCGCGATCTGCCCGCCCGTGTCGATAATGCGCTGCACGCCGGTCCAGGCCGGGTGCGACTTCGGATCAATATCCAGGCGGATGGTATCGCCCGGCTTGCCGTAGCAGGAACGGGTCTTGTACTCGGTCCCGTCGGTCATGATGATGTTGATCTCATGATAATCGGGATGGATATCGGTCTTCATCGCAGATGCTCACAAAAAATCGGCCGCCGATGCCGACCGGCCGCCAGGGAGCGGGGGCTATAGGCGATGAGTCCGGGGAAGGCAAGGGAGCGATTGACCCGCGCCGCGCCCCGGGCCAGAGGAATCATCCCTTCCCCCTAAAGGTCCGGCGCGCGTGAGCCTTAATATCCTCTCCATCCAATCCTGGGTCGCCTATGGCCATGTGGGCAATGCCAGCGCCATCTTTCCGTTGCAGCGCCTGGGGGCGGAGGTCTGGGGGGGTGCATACGGTGCAATTCTCCAACCACACTGGCTATGGCGCCTGGCGCGGCCAGGTCTTTGGCGCCGATCTGGTGCGGGAATGCGTGGCCGGGATCGCGGATCGCGGCATGCTGCCCCTCTGCGATGCGGTGCTTTCGGGCTATCTGGGCTCGGCAGAGATCGGCGCCGCGGTGCGCGATGCGGCGCTGGCGGTGAAGGCGGCCAATCCCCGGGCGCTATGGTGCTGCGACCCGGTGATTGGCGATACCGGGCGGGGCGTTTTTGTGCGCCCAGGCATTCCGGAATTCCTGCGTGATCAGGCCCTGCCGGCGGCTGATATCGCAACGCCCAATCAATTCGAATTGGAATGGCTAACCGGCCGGGCCATCACGTCACTCGCCGATGCAAAGGCGGCGATGGCCGCGCTGCAAGCCACGGGGCCGCGCTGCGTGTTGCTGACCTCGCTCCGCACGGAGACGACGGGGGATAATGAGATTGAAATGCTGGCCGCCGAAGCGGGCGGGTTCTGGCAGCTGCGCACGCCCTTGCTGCCCCTATCAGTCAATGGCGCAGGCGATGCGATTGCCGCCCTTTTCCTGTTTCATCGCCTCAAAAGCGGTGCGGCGGCGCCGGCCTTGGAAGCGGCTGCCGCCAGCATTTTCGGCCTGCTGAGCCGCACGCTGGAAGCCGGCGCGCGGGAATTGCAGGTGATTTCGGCGCAGGAGGAAATTACCAGCCCCTCACGCCGGTTCATCGCGGAAGCCTGCTAGGCTTCCGCTGGGCATTAATGCATGAAGCTGCGGGTCACATAGGCCTTCAGCGCTTCAACATCATGATCCTGCTTGGCGAAGCGGAACTTCACCAAATCACGAATACTAACAATGCCAAGCAAGGCCCCATCCGTGTCGCAAACCGGCAAATGGCGGAAATAGCCCTGATCCATGATCTCCAGCGCGGCTTCCACGGGCGTATCGGGGCCGATCATGATGACTTCGCGTGTCATGATTTCCTCGGCGGCCAGACAACGGACCCCATTGCGGCGATCCGCGACGGCTTTCACAACGTCCCGCTCGCTCAATATCCCGGCGACCTGGCCGGAAGCGGTCACGATCAGCACGGCCCCGATACGCCGCGCCGCCATGATGCGGGCGATTTCCACCACCGGGGTTTCGGGGGTGACTGAAATGGCGGCGTTACCCTTCTGCCGCAGAACCGCTGATATCGTCATGGCCGGAGGCCTCCTTTTCTGAGACTCTGCCAGCCCACCTCATCCTTCGGGCGCTATTTCGTTGTCCTTGTCCGGAAGCGCAAGGGCTTTATCACGTCACCGGCGCGGAATTCCCGTGCCCAAAGGCCCGCTTGCCCAAGCCTTAGGCAAAAGGGGCGCTTGCATAGGCCCGTGGCCCCATGCCAGCCTTCTAATCCAGATAGGGAAACCGCCCGAAAAGCCCCACGCCCCCGAAAATGGTAGGGTTCACGGGTGGTTCCAACATCGCATCAGGGAGAGATCATCATGACGCTTCTGACCTCACGCCGCCTTCTGCTTGGCGCCGG
This sequence comes from Pseudomonadota bacterium, assembly GCA_041174145.1. GTDB lineage: Bacteria > Pseudomonadota > Alphaproteobacteria > Acetobacterales > Acetobacteraceae > Neoroseomonas. The sequence goes on along the minus strand of JBEDHL010000019.1, from coordinate 5,301 downwards.
GCTCGCCGCGCCCTTCATCCGCACCGCATCGGCGCAAACCACGCTGGAATGGGTGGCGGGTTCGGTTGGCGGCGGCTGGTACACCATGGCAGCGGGGCTTTCTTCCCTGATCCGGGAAGAAAACCCGGATTTGCAAATCCGCGTGGTGCCGGGTGGGGGCCTCGCCAATTCCACGCGCATCAACAACAACCAATCCCAGATCGGCTGGGGCATTGATGCCTTCTCGGCCTCCGCCGTGCAGGGGATCGAACCCTATAGCGCCAAGCATGATAAACTTCGTTGCCTTGGCACAGGCTATTCACCGACCGAGCATCATTTCCTGCGCCATAAGGGCGCGGGGCCTGAAGATATGCGCGCCATCCTGACGCAGCGCGGCCTGAAAATCGCCGCCCCGCAGCGCAGCAGCACGGATGAAATGACGCTGCAGCGCATTCTGAAATTCCTCGGCACCAGCCCGGACAAGATCAGGGCGGAAGGTGGGCGTTACCTGAATGGTTCCTATGCCGATATCGCTGCCGCCTATAATGATGGCCAGGTCGATTATCTTTACGCGGCGCTGGCGCGCCCGGCGGCGATTTTCACCGAAATCGCGCAAGGCCGGCGCGGTGGCGCCATGGTCGCCTTCCCACAGGATGTGCGCGACCATCTGCAAAAGGAATACGCCTATGCGCAGGGCATCCTGCCGGGTGCGACCTATCCTGCGCTGATGACCGGCGATGTCCCGGTAACCATGATGGATAGCGTGATCCTGGTGCATGAAAGCGTGCCGGATGATGTGACCTATAAGATCACGCGCACCTTGATCCGCAACCGCGGGCAGAGGCTGATTTCCATTCATGCCAGCATGGGGGCGTGGGACCCGATGACATCGGTGGCCTATCGCGGCGTGCCGCTGGCGGGTGGCGCGGTGCGCGCCTTCCGCGAAGCCGGCGCCAATCCGCCAGCCTGAATAAGCTTTCCTGCCATAGCGTGATCCGTTTTGGCGGATCACGCTATATTTCAATTTGAGCGACTGATTAACCGCTGCGGTTCAATACCTACGCTGATCGGGCGCGGGCGATTAAGGGGGGCACGTCATGCGCACGCTTGATGGGTGGCTGAAAAGCGCCATCGCGCTTTGGATGGCCGCTTGGGCGGCGCTGCATCTTTATTTCGGCGGCTTCGGTTTTCCGGAGCCGATCGAAATGCGGAGCCTGCATCTGCTGGTCTTCATGCCGCCGCTTTTTTTGCTTTATCCCGCGTTCCAGAAATACTCGCCGCAAAACCGCCCAAGCCTGTTTGATTGGCTTTGGACCATCGCCGCCGCCGCGCCACATTTATGGGTTTTTGTGAATGCGGGCGCGGTGAATGACCGCATGGAATATGTGGACCCCTTCACGCCACTGATGCTGACACTTGGCATTGTCTGCATGGTGACGATGCTGGAAGCGATCCGCCGCGCGGTCGAACCAGGCCTCGCCTGGATGGTGGCGGGCTGCCTGCTCTATATGTTCATCGGCCATCATCTGCCCGGCGTGCTGAACACACGCAATTTCAAATTGAACGAGATCATTGAAGCCGCCTGGCTGGTGCCGACCGCGGGCGGGGTTTATGGCCCTCTGACCGGGATTGTCGCGACCACCATCGCAGTCTTCATTCTGTTTGGTGCCTTCATGCAGGGCAGCGGCACGGGGCGGTTGTTTTCCAACCTCGGCGCCGCAGTCGCCGGGCGCTATACCGGCGGGCCGGCCAAGGTTGCCGTTGTTACCTCAGGCCTATTCGGCACCATGAGTGGTTCTTCGGTGTCCAACGTGATCACCACGGGGGCCATGACCATTCCACTGATGATGCGCGTGGGTTACCGCCCCGCCGTGGCGGCGGGGATTGAATCCGCCGCCTCTGTCGGTGGTGCGCTGATGCCACCCGTGATGGGTGCGGCCGCTTTCGTCATGGCCGAGATCACCAATATTCCTTACGGCGATATTCTGGTGGCCGCCGCAATTGGCGCGGTGATGTATTACTTCGCAATCCTGGCGGCGGTACATTTTGAAGCGAAGAAGCTTGGCATCGCGCCCATGGCGCTCAAGGATATCCCCGCCTGGCGCGAAGTGCTGGCGGATGCGCATCTGGTGCTGCCGATCGGCCTACTGGTCTATTTGATGACGGAACGCTGGAGCGGCAATTTCGCGGCCTTCTGTTCCACGCTCGCCATGATCGGCGTTTCACTGCTGCGGGCGCGCACGCGCATGGGCTGGCGCGCGGTGCTGGATAGCCTTGCCGATGCGGGCTTCACCATGGCGCCACTTGCGGTTTCCATCGCGGGCGCTGGCGTGGTAGTTTCCGCGCTGACAGCGACCGGCATGGTTGTCGCCTTTGGCGGCATCATCAAGGATCTTTCGGCGGGCAATCTGGCACTTTTGCTGGTGCTGCTTTGTATCACCGTGCTGGTGCTGGGTTTGGGTATTCCCACCACGCCTTCCTACATCATCGCGGCGGCGATTGGTGTGCCGCAGGTTTTGGAACTGGGCCGGCCGCTTGGCATTGATGTTTTGCAGGCGCATCTTTTCGTCTTCTATTTCGCCGTGATCGCAGATGCGACACCGCCCGTTGCCGCCGCTGCCTTCGCCGCCGCCGCCATCGCCAAGGCAAGCCCCACCATCGCCAGCATCCATGCCTCGCGCTTCGGCATTGCCGGTTTCACCGTGGGCTTTGCCTTTATCTATGATCCGGGGATCATGCTGCGCGGCAGCTTGTTCGATATCGTGACGGCGACGCTTATTCAGATATCCGCGCTTACGCTGATCACGGCATCCTATGCGGGGTATCTGCTGCGCCCCATGGGCTTTGTGCTCCGCTGGGCGCTTGGCTTGATCGGGCTGGCGGTGGCGTTTTTGCACCTTTTGCCCGATACGCAGCGCCTGATGATGGGCATGGGCGCGCTTGTGGCGGTTGCGTTGTGGCAACGGATCAGGCCAGCATCAACCTGACCATTTTTACCATACAGGGGGGAAAACCATGAAAGCGAAACTTCTTTTGGCCGCAGGCCTGCTTGCCGCGCTGCCCGCTTTTGCACAGCCAGTGCAACAAGGCCCGACCGTTGCTGCGATCCGCGCGCGCGATGCGCTGATTTGCGGCGCGCATCCAGGCGCGCCTGGCTTTGGCGTGATTGACAGCCAAGGCGTCAATCGCGGGCTGGATGCCGATACCTGCCGCGCCGTCGCCGCCGCCATTCTGGGTGATGCGAATAAGGTGCGCTCCGTGGTGCTGTCTTCCCAGGCGCGGTTGCCCGCGCTGCAATCGGGACAGGTGGATATGCTGTCGCGCACCACCACCTGGTCCCATACGCGCGATACCGCGAATGGGCTCAATTTCACCGCCGTTAATTTCTATGATGGTCAGGGCTTCCTGGTACGCGTCGCAAGCGGCGCCAAGCGCGCCACTGATCTGGCCGGGGCGACCATTTGCGTCACCGCCGGTACTACCAATGAATTGAACCTGACCGATTGGGCGCGCAGCACCAATACGCGCATCCAGCCTTTGGTGTTCGAACAGAATGAGGAAACGCGCAACGCCTACAACAATGGCCGCTGCGATGCCTTCTCGACCGATGCTTCCCAGCTTGCCGGCATTCGCAGCGCGCTGCGCAACCCGGCGGAACATGTGGTGTTGCCGGACATCATCTCAAAGGAACCGCTGGCGCCGGCGGTGCGCCATGGCGATGACCAGTTTTTCGATATTGTGCGTTGGACTGTTTTCGCGCTGATCGAAGCTGAGGAATTGGGCGTGACGCAGGCCAATGTGGATGAAATGCTGAACAGCCCGAACCCGGCCATTCGCCGCCTGCTTGGGGTTTCGGGGGATCACGGCCCACTGATGGGGATTGATAAGCGCTGGGCCTATAACGCCATCAAAGCGGTGGGCAATTACGGTGAAATGTTTGACCGGAACCTCGGCAAGAATTCTCCGATCAACCTGCCGCGCGGCTTGAATGATCTTTGGACCCGTGGCGGCTTGATGTACGCACCGCCGATTAGGTGAGGAAAAAAGGGGGAGGGTACAACGCTCCCCTTAATTCCCTAGCCGTTCCAATATCGCCGGCACATGCACCTGATCACCCTTATAGTTTCCGGTCAGGGCATACATCACCAGATTGGTCCCGAAACGATACGCCAGCACGCGCTGGCGCGCACCGCCCGGAATTGTCGCATGGGGGTGCTGGCCATTGCGGTCCATCGCCCAGGCCGCGGCCCAATCATGACCGCCTAAAATCACCGGGCTCACACTGTCATTGGCGCGGTCCTGATCGCGCGCCACCCAAACCTGCCCGCCCACGAAACGCCCCGGCAATTCATTCAGCAGATAAAAGGCGCGGTTCAGCACATGGTCTTCAGGCACCGGCACCAGCGGCGGGATCGCTAAATCGCGCGTCACGCGCCGTAGCGCCGCCCGCGCGCCGGCGGCCATGCCCTCGCCCGATCCCTGGTCGCGCGTATCCATCAGGATAATGCCGCCCTGGCGCATGAAATCATTCAGCGCTGCCACCGCCGCTGCGCTGGGCGTCGGCGCCTCGGGCAGGATGGGCCAATAGACCAAGGGGTAGAAGGAAAGATCATCCTCACCAGGCCGCACGCCATGCGGTTCCGCGAGTGCCGCCGCCGTGCGGCGATTGACGAAATCTGCAAGCCCCGCAAGGCCGCTGCGCGATATCTCATCCACCGTCGCATCGCCAGTGATGATGTAGGCAAGCCGCGTCGCCAGCGCCGCGTTGCCATCAGCGCCCTGCGCCCAACCAAGCCCCGGCGCCAAAGCGCCGATTACCATCAAGGGCAGCGCCCAGCGCCGAGGTCGCCACAGCCCCCTCAGGCCCAGTGCCGCGATCAATTCCACCAAAAACAAAGCCAGCGCCGCCGCCAAAAGCCATGGCCCCAAATCGCGTTCTGCCGCAGCACCCCCCAAAGCCTCCACGCGGGCTGAGGCCGGCGGGGCCGCCATCAGCCGCGGTGGGGGCAGATGCGTCGCAAGGTTAAGCGATCGGCGAAAGGCAGCCTCACCCGCCGCGCCTGCAGGCCCATACCAGCCGGGCGGGTTGCGGGGCGATGCGCGGGCCTCATCCAAGCCGCGCGCGGCAATCGGCGCGGCGCCGGCAGGGGGCGCGCCAAGCCGGCCAAAACCATCCAGGGTTTCGAGCGGCGCGAGCGCCTGATCCGCCTCCCCAGCCGCAACCCCGGCGGAAAGTGCCACCAAGCGGCGCAGCATTTCCACGAAAAGCCCGGATAGCGGCAGGTTGGACCATTCCGCCTGGGCGGTGATGTGAAACAGCAC
>JBEDHL010000018.1:0-6762 GCA_041174145.1 Pseudomonadota bacterium | reverse complement strand
GCTTGGCGCTTTTCTCTTTTGGCTCGGCGTCGCGTTCACGCTGTTCTGCCTTTACTTCTTCCGCGACCCGGAACGCATCCCGCCCGCGCGCCCGGGACTGGTGCTGGCGCCGGCGGATGGGCATGTGGTGTCTGTCATGCCGGCCAAGCCGCCGGTGGAATTGGGCATCGGCGAAGAAACCGGCTGGCGCATCGCGATATTCCTGTCAGTGCTTGATGTGCATGTGAACCGCATGCCCTGTGATGGCACCGTCACGCGCATTGCCTATCACCACGGCAAATTTCTGAGCGCCAATCTGGACAAGGCGAGTGATGAGAATGAACGCAATGCGCTGGCACTTCGCCTGCCGGATGGGCGCGATATTGCGGTGGTGCAGATCGCCGGGCTGATTGCGCGGCGCATCCTGTGTGACGCCAAGGTGGGGGATGTGGTGCAGGCGGGTGATCGCTTCGGCATTATCCGCTTCGGCAGCCGCACCGATATTTACCTGCCGCCGGGTGTTCAGCCCATGGTCGCTGTCGGCCAGACCATGATCGGTGGCGAGACTGTGCTGGCGGAGTTGCACGCGCGATGAATGCCCCGCAAGGCACGGCGCCTGAAGGGCGGATCAGGCGGCTGAGGCGGCGCTTTCGCCCGCGCACGCGGCCGCGTTTTGAAGGGCAATCCTTCAATCGCCTGATCCCGAATATCATGACCATGCTGGGGCTATGCTGCGGGCTGGTGGCCATTCGTGCCGCTTTTGAAACGCGCTTTGCCGAAGCGGCGGTATTGATTGTGGTGGCGGGCGTGATTGACGGGCTGGATGGCAGGCTTGCGCGCTTGTTGAAGGCGACATCACGCTTCGGGGCGGAATTCGATAGCTTGGCGGATTTTCTATCCTTCGGTGTGGCGCCGGCACTCGTGCTGTATCTTTGGGCCTTGCAGGATTACCGCGGTATTGCCTTCGCACCCGCCTTGCTTTTTGCGGTGTGTTCCGCGCTGCGCTTGGCACGCTTCAATGCTGCGCTTGATGTGGGGCCGGCGCCAAAGCCTGCCTATACCTATAATTTCTTTACTGGCGTGCCGGCGCCGGCGGCGGCGGGCTGCGCGCTGTTTCCGCTTTTCGCGGGGCTGTTCTTTGCGCAGGTTGAAATGCCCGCCTTTGCCGCGATTATGCGCAACCCCGTGCTGGTGGCTGGTGTTCTGATCCTGGTGGGCGGGTTGATGGTCAGCACTTTGCCCACCTGGTCCTTCAAGAATTTCAAGGTGCCGCGTGCCGCCGTGCTGCCGTTGCTGCTTGGCGTTGGGCTTTTCATGGCGTTGTTATTTGCCGAACCCTGGGCAGCGCTTGCCATGGCCGGCATCATCTATCTGGGCATGCTGCCTTTTTCGCTACGGTCCTATTTACGCTTGAAGCAGGAAGCCGAAAGCCTGTTGGAACCCGTGGTGGTGGCGGATAACGGCAAGGGGAGTGCCGCGCCCTGATGCTGCGCGGTGTGCTGCGTTTAGCGCTGGATGGCGTACCGATTACCATCACCGGCGGCCCTTTTGATGCCATGCCCGATGGTGCGCGGGGTCTTTGCCTGGAAGCCCATGCGTCGCGCGTCGCGGAAGCCACTTGGCGTGTCGATGTGCCGGATTTCGGCCTGCCTGATGAAGCGGCGCTTCGCGCGGCCTTGACCGATATGCTGGCCGCACTTCGCGCCGCGCCTGATGGCGCCTACCACATTGGTTGCAAGGCCGGGCTTGGGCGCACCGGCACGGCCATGGCCTGCCTTGCCATCATGGCGGGCGCGGTGGAAGGGGACCCGGTGGCGTGGCTGCGAACTGCCTATAACCCTGAGGCGATTGAAACCCCAGCACAGGAAAACTTCGTGCGCCGCTTTGCACGGGATGCAACGGCCGCTTAAACTTGTAGGCAAAACAGGAGGTCGCCCAATGCCCCAAATCCTTGATGCCCAGACCATCGCCGATTATGACCGCGATGGCGCGGTGGTGATCCGTGGCGCCTTTGCGCCGCATTGGGTGGAATTGCTCGCGGCCGGGGTGGAACGCAACCTGCGCGAACCCGGCCCCTTCGGCAAACGCTATACGCCGGAAGGCAAGCCAGGCATGTTCTTTGGCGATTACTGTTCCTGGCAGCGCATTGCGGAATATGAGGCGTTTTTGCGCCATTCCCCGGCCGCCGCCATTGCTGGAGCCTTGATGCAAAGCGGCAAGGTCAATCTGTTTCATGAACATGTGCTGGTGAAGGAACCAGGCACGGAAGAACCAACCCCTTGGCACAATGACCAACCCTATTGGACAGTTGAGGGCTGGCAGGTTTGCTCACTCTGGATACCGCTGGATCCCGTGGCGCGGGAGAATGGCGTGGAATATGTCGCGGGGTCGCATCGCAAGGGTGAATGGTTCAAGCCGAAGCGCTTTGCCGATAGCGCGGACCATCCTTCCGACGATCCCCGTTTCCTGCCAGTGCCGGATGTTGAGGGCAATCGTGACGATTATCGCTTGCTCGGTTGGGATTTGGAGCCCGGCGATTGCGTCGCCTTCCATGGGCTGACCCTGCATGGCGCGCCGGGCAATCGCAGCGGAAAACTGCGCCGCCGCGCGGTTTCAGCGCGCTGGACCGGCGATGATGCGGTGTTCACCCGGCGCAAGGGGATTGAAAGCCCACCCGCGCCCGCGAACGCGCCGGCGCATGGTTCTGCGATGGATAGTGATGTGTTTCCGGTGGTGTGGCGGGCGGCTTAGCATTTTCAAGCCAAGTGGCTTCACTTGGCGTCTCGGAAAATGCGACCCAACCAGAGATTGAGTGCGTGTCCGTTGAATGAATGTGAACCGGACATGAACTAACCCACCAGAGCCACCACCAAAAATCCAAGCCCGGCGAAGCTCGCCGCCGCACCGATGGCGGGGCGCAGCCAGCGCGCGCGGTTTGCTTCCCGCGCCAGCGCCATGGCACCCAGCATCAACGCGCCCTGGATAACGGTGAGGCCCGCCAAGTAGGACAGAATAGGCGAGGCTTCTGCGCCGATCACGGCTTCCGCAAAGGCATGGCCGTGGAACAGCCCGGCCAGGGTGAAGCCGGCCAGCAGCGCGGGGGGCGAAACTCGCTTGGCAACCAATAGTGGAAGCCCAACCATCACCAGCGAAGCCGCGACGAAAGCCTCGGTCGGGCCAAGGCCGATACCGGCCAGATGCAGCGCAACCCCCGCCATGCTGGCTGCCAGGAACCCTGCCATGGCCTTCAAAGCGGCGCCGCGCGGCAGCGCTGCCGCCAGCACGCCAGCGGCCAACAGAAAGGCAAGATGATCAAGCCCAATAACCGGATGGCCAATGCCGGAAGCAAAGCCCTGCCAGATTGTTTGCGGCATGGCCCCGCCCATCGGGTGATGCGCGGCCGCGGGCAGGGGCAGCAGGGCCAAAAGGCCAAGGGCGAATGAATGGCGGCGCATGTTTGGCTCCCGGATTTGCTGACACCATGCTTGCCGCTTCGGCGCCGCTGCGCAAGCCCGCCGCGGTTGGACCAGCGGGGTGAAGCCTCTATATGCCGATAGTGATCATATTCCTCCGGATTCCCCTTCTGTTCGGCCTGCTGCTGCTCGCCGGCCCGGCCTTTGGCGCCTGCGCTGATTCGCCCGCGCCTGGCGTGGAATGGCGGCGCTGCCTGCTGGATGGCGTTGATCTTTCGGGCCGTGATCTGACCGGGGCGAAGCTGCGTGATACGTCCTTCGCGCAGGCGAAGCTGGCGGGGGCCAAGTTGAATGGCGTTGAAGCTTCTGATGCGCGCTTTGGTTTCGCGGATCTTTCCAATGCCGATCTGACCGGCGCCATTTTGCGCAGTGCCGATTTCACCCGCGCTGTGCTGGCGGGCGCCCTGTTGAAGGGTGCTGATTTGCGCCGCGCGACGCTGTTTCGCGCCGATTTACGCGGCGCCGATCTGACCGGGGCGGAACTCACCGGCGCCAATCTTTCCGGCGCGCAATTGGGCGGCGCGCGCTGGCTGGATGGCCAGAGGATTTGCGCCGCCACTTCCGTGGGTTCCTGCCAATGAGTGATACGGAATATCTGGCGCGGCTTAATGCCGAACAGCGCGCGGCGGTGGAAGCGCTTGATGGGCCGCTTTTGGTGCTGGCCGGCGCTGGCACTGGTAAAACCCGCGTGCTGACAACGCGCTTTGCCCATTTGCTCCGCAGTCGCAAAGCCTTTCCATCGCAAGTGCTGGCGGTGACCTTCACCAATAAGGCGGCGCGCGAAATGCGTGAACGTGTCGGCGCCATGATGGGTGAGGCTGTGGAAGGGCTTTGGCTTGGCACCTTCCATGCGCTTACCGCACGTATGCTCCGCCGCCATGCGGAACTTGTCGGGCTCAATTCCAATTTCACCATCCTCGATACGGATGATCAGATGCGCCTGCTGAAGCAGGTGATGGAAGCCGAACACATTGACCTGAAGCGCTGGCCCGCGAATGGGCTGATGGCGATTATTCAGCGCTGGAAGGATCGTGGCCTGACGCCCGATGGCGTCACGGCTGCCGAGGATACTGATTACGCCATGGGCCGCGCGCGCGGGATTTATGAGGCATATCAGGCGCGGCTGAAGGCGCTGAATGCAGCCGATTTCGGTGATTTGCTGCTGCATGTGGTGACGATTTTGCGTGGCCATCCGGATGTTCTGGCGGATTACCAAAGGCGCTTTCGCTATATTTTGGTGGATGAATACCAGGACACCAATCTGGTTCAGTATTACTGGCTGCGATTGCTGGCTCAGGCGCATCGCAATATCTGCTGCGTCGGCGATGATGACCAATCCATCTATTCCTGGCGCGGGGCGGAGATTGAAAACATCCTGCGCTTCGAGAAGGATTTCCCCGGCGCGCAGGTGGTGCGCCTTGAATCCAATTACCGTTCCACCCGCCCCATTCTGGCCGCTGCTTCCGGCCTGATTGCGCATAATACCGGGCGGCTTGGCAAAACACTCCGGCCCGGCCGTGCCGATGCCGATGGGGAGAAGGTGCGCGTTGTCTCTGTTTGGGACAGCGAAGAAGAAGCGCGTATGGTGGCTGAACGCATTGAAGCCGCGCGACGTTCGGGGGAAGGCCTGGGTGAGGTCGCCATTCTGATCCGCGCCGGGTTTCAGACGCGCGCTTTTGAAGAACGGCTGATTACGCTTGGCATTCCCTATCGCGTGGTGGGTGGCGCGCGGTTTTATGAACGGCAGGAAATCCGTGATGCCATGGCTTATTTCCGCGTGGTGGCGCAGCCGGCAGATGATTTGGCGTTTGAACGCATTGTGAACCTGCCCAAGCGCGGCCTGGGTGATACGGCGATGCGCGAAATGCATGCACTGGCGCGGGCGGAAGCGGTGCCGCTTTCCATCGCTGCCGGCATGGCGCTGGAAAAGGGCGTGATCAAGCAAGCCAAGGCGCGCGCGGCTTTGGGCGAATTGCTGGAAGGCTTCGCGCGTTGGCGCGCCATGCTGCCCAATGAAGGCCATGTGGTGATGGCGGCCACGCTTTTGGAAGAAAGCGGCTATACCGATATGTGGAAGCAGGATCGCAGTCCGGAAGCGCCGGGGCGGCTTGATAACCTCAAGGAATTGCTACGCGCCATGGCGGATTACGAAACGCTGGGCGGGTTTTTGGAACATGTCTCCCTGGTCATGGAAAATGATGAAGCGGCGGAAGGCCAGCGCGTTTCCATCATGACCCTGCATGGCGCCAAGGGCTTGGAATTTGACCGCGTGTTTCTGCCCGGTTGGGAAGAAGGTGTTTTCCCATCGCAGCGCAGCCTGGAAGAAGGCGGTGACAAGGCCTTGGAAGAAGAACGGCGCCTTGCCTATGTGGGCATCACGCGCGCCAGGCGCTTTGCCGTGATCAGCCACGCCGCCAATCGGCGCATTTACGGCAATTGGCAGGCTTCCATCCCTTCGCGCTTTTTGGATGAATTGCCGGCATCTGAAATCAAGCTGGAAGGCAATGCCGCGCGGGAGATGCGAAGTGCCAGCGTTTTCCCATCTTCCGGTGGGCTTTACGGCCAGCGCCCGCGCGTGATTGAAGCGGGCGCCTGGGAAGTGAAGGAACGCCCGGCCAGCGCGGCGCGCTACGCCAAGGGCGATCGCGTCTTCCATCAAAAATTCGGCTATGGCGAGGTGACGGGCGTGGAAGATGATCGGCTGGATGTGCGTTTCGACAAGGCCGGCGAAAAGCGCCTTATTGATCGTTTTGTGGAGAAAGCCTGATGCGCCCTTCCGGCCCAGATGGCGCTGGCGCGCTTTCCCGCCGCCGTGCCGAACCGCTTGAAGCGCTCAGCATTGATGGCCTGAGCGATGAGGCGCTGCCGTTTTTTGAAGCGGCACTTCAGCAGGTTTGCGGCACGGTCGCTTATTTCCGCGATGAACCCAGCGATACCTGGCGCGTGGAGGGCGTACGTGAAGCCGGTGCAGCGCAGGCGGAATTGGATTCAGCGCTGGCGCTGGCCGCCATGGTGGCCGGCATTGCGCTGCCCGTTTTGCACATTGCCCCGGTAGAAGCGGATGGCTGGCTGGCGCGCACCGTGCAGGCCTTTCCGGAACAACGCATAGGACAGCGCTTTCTGATCCGCCCGACCCATGTTCAGGATCTGCCCTGTTTTGATCGGTTGGTCTTGAAGCTGGATGCAGGCCTTGCCTTTGGTTCCGGTGAACATGCTTCGACCCAAGGCTGCCTGATGGCGTTTGAGGCGATGGCGCATCGCCACCCTCGGCGGATCATGGATTTGGGCAGCGGTTCGGGCATTCTCGCCA
>JBEDHL010000017.1:0-16241 GCA_041174145.1 Pseudomonadota bacterium | reverse complement strand
GTCCTGTGCCGCGACCGGGTGAAGTTAAGGCCAAGCGTTGTGGTCTGGCCGCCGACCGGGGTTGCTGCGGGACCTATGATGCCGAAGGGGTCTTCCAGCAGAGGCTCATTTTCGGCATGGGCCATTGGCGCCGCAAATACCAATATCGAAGCCATGAAAACGGCGGCTGCAGATGTTTTTATCGGTAGGGTCATCTATTGGCTCCGCATCAATTGGCTCAAAACACGATCTCTAGTGGCCCGTTGGATTACCGCATATCGAGCCAAGTCGGCATTATTGCGATTTCGCAAGACTTATGAAGCGTTCCGCCAACTGCAATTCGGCAAGGCGGTTGGCGCGGCGTGCCTCGGCTTCGGTGTCGCGGCCCCAGAATTCCTCCTGAAAAACCTCATCCAAAACCGCCAATTCATGGGCTGCTTCGGCATTCAGCCGGCCCAGGCTCAGCGCAAGGGCAAGCACCAGGCTGCCAAGGGCGGGAACCGCAAGGCCAAGGGCGGCAAGCCCGGCAGTATTATGGCGGGCCACGGCGTTGCGCAGCGCGGCAAGGCTTTCGGGGGCTTGCGGCACCGGCATCAGGCCCTGGGTGACGCGCAGCGGTGCATCCAGGGCGAGGGCCGCCCATTCCAGGAGTGGCTGCCATGCCTCTGCCTGGCGTGCTGCCAGCCGATGATCCTCAGCGCGGTAACACAGCAGTTCGGTTTCACCATATTTGGCGATCCCTTCGATCATGGGCTCTGGGTCGGGGGCAATGCGTTCCTGGGCGGTGCCCAAAAGGCGGGTGAGGGGCACATCATCCATGCGCATTTCGCCGCCTTTGGTGCCACCTGCTGCCTGCCATTCGGCGGCAATAGCCTCGGCCAAGGGGGGGGTATCACAGGCCAGGATCAGGCCGCCCGGCAGGCGTAGCGGCCGCCCATCCAAAACAACGCCAAAGCCGCCTTCAAGACGCGGCACCGCAAGGGCTGTTTCCCAAAAGCGCTTCATGATGATGGCATTAGCCGAAGCCGCGCGCCTAGGAAACCGGGGTTCAAAAGCTTCAGCCCCGGTCCATTTGATCGGAATACGCGGTGCCCCGCGGGACTGCTTGACGCGGGGGGGGCTCTGACGCTAGTTACCCGCCTCCCGCGGGGTGGTTCGCCTTCCCGTCTCCCCTATCCTGTTACGAATAGACAAATCATGGCCAATAACGCTTCTGCGCGTAAGCGCATTCGTCAGACCGAAAAGCGGACCGCGCGCAATAAGGCACGCAAGTCCCGCGTGCGCAGCTTTTTGCGCAAGGTCGAAGAAGCGGTGAGCAGCGGTGATAAGGCTGCGGCGCAGGCCGCCTTTCGTGCTGCTCAGCCTGAAATGCAGCGCGCTGTGACCAAGGGTGTGGTGCATGCGAATACGGTTTCGCGCAAATTGTCGCGCCTTTCCGCCCGGGTGAAGTCTCTCGGCGCCTAATTCTGCGTCGACAAACTTTCTCAAAAAAATTCATGACTTGGAACGGGTTTCGCGTATGCGAGCCCGCCGCTCGGTCGTGACATGGTCTTTAGTTTTCGCGATTTAATATTTTAATCGGAGACTAGGCCGCATAGTCGTGTTGCTTCGGCCGATCCAGTGAGATAGCGTTTCGCGTGATAAAAAAACGGTTGCAAGACCGTGGTGTGACAGGGCTAAATAATTCCAAGGCGAGGGAGATACGTTTTTGCGGAGCATCGGAAAGCAAAGCGATGACGTTGCCCCTCATGGGGTTGCTGCCTGGGCAGAAGCATGGGCCCGTATCCGCGCCAAGCTGCGCGACGAAGTGGGCGATGTGGAATTCCGTAGCTGGCTTCGGCAAATGACACTCGCCGCTGTTGAAGGCGATGAAGCGACCATTACCCTGCCCACGCGTTTTCTGCGCGATTGGGTCAGCAGCCATTATGGAGATCGGCTTCGTGCCTTATGGCAGCAAGAAAATTCGGCCATTCGTCGGGTTGATTTGCGCGTTGCGGCCAGCGCCCGCGCAGCGTCTGGTGATGCCGTGGAAAATGCGGCGCCACCCTTGGTGGAAAGCCTGACCCCGGCCGCCCCACGCCTAGCCGATCAGCGCGGCGATTGGTCAGCGCCGCTTGATGCGCGCTTTACTTTTGATACCTTCATTGTCGGCAAGCCCAATGAATTCGCCCATGCCTGCGCGCGGCGCGTGGCCGAAAAACCGGCGCTGCCAGGCTTCAATCCGCTATTTCTTTATGGTGGTGTTGGGCTTGGCAAGACGCATCTGATGCACGCCATTGCCTGGGCCATTCGCGAACAGCACCCTGCGCGCCATGTGGCCTACATGAGTGCCGAGAAATTCATGTATCGCTTCATTGCGGCGCTGCGCAGCCAATCCACCATGGAATTCAAGGAAACACTGCGTTCCGTTGATGTGCTGATGGTGGATGATCTGCAATTCCTGATCGGCAAGGACAATACGCAGGAAGAATTCTTCCATACCTTCAATGCGCTGGTGGATGCCGGCAAGCAGATTGTGATTTCCGCCGATAAATCGCCTTCCGACCTTTCTGGCATTGAAGACCGGCTGCGTACGCGGCTGGGCTGCGGTATGGTGGCTGATCTGCACGCCACCACTTACGAATTGCGCATTTCCATCCTGGAAGCCAAGGCGGCTTCTTCAGGTGTGGCGGTGCCCTCGCGCGTTATGGAATTCCTCGCGCATAAAATCACCTCCAATGTCCGGGAATTGGAAGGTGCGCTTAATCGCCTGATCGCCTGGGCCAATCTGTTCGGCCGCCCCATCACGCTGGAAGGCGCGCAGGAAGTTCTGCACGATATCCTCCGCGCCCATGACAGGCGCGTCACGATCGAGGAAATCCAGCGCAAGGTCGCGGAACACTACAATATCCGCCTGACGGACATGTCCTCGGCCCGCCGCGCGCGCAATGTGGCGCGGCCCCGCCAGGTGGCGATGTTCCTGGCGAAGCAGTTGACCTCTCGCTCCCTGCCGGAAATCGGGCGGCGCTTTGGCAATCGGGACCATACCACGGTCATGCATGCGGTTTCCCGCGTGGCGGAACTTATGCAGGCGGATGGGTCCTTCGCTGAGGATGTGGAATTGCTGCGCCGGATGCTGGAAACCTGAAGCGCTGGGCGGCCGCCAAGGCCTTTTTTCCTGAGGTCAAGCCGCTTTTCTGACCCCGTCCGGGCTGGTATGGGGAAGGGAATCCGGGCGCTCGAACCTGCCGATTCGGCTGGTTTACCGCCCGGGCAGGATTTCACTGGCGGTTCGCCCCCGGGACCCATTCCGGTAGCGGCTAAGATCGCCATAACAGGATCGGGGCGTCGGAACGATGAAATTCTCGGTTGATCGGGCAGTTCTGCTCAAGGCGCTCGCGCATGTGCAAAGCGTTGTTGAACGCCGCAACACCATCCCGATCCTGGCCAATGTCATGATCGAAGCAAGTTCCGGCGGGGCGCTGAAACTGACCGCGACCGATATGGAAATTGCGGTGGTGGAAGATATCGCCGGGGTTACGGTGGCGCGCGCGGGGCGCACCACGGCGCCGGCTTCAACCCTTTACGAAATCATCCGCAACCTGCCCGAAGGGGCGCGCGTTGAATTCGACCATGGCGGCGGCGATGGGCCACTCACGCTGCGCTCAGGCCGTTTCAATACCAGTTTGGCTGTGCTGGCGGTGGATGATTTCCCTTCCATGACCGAAGGGCGCATGCCGGTGCAATTCAGCATCAAGGCCGGCGTGCTGCGGGATTTGATTGACCGCACGCGGTTTGCGATTTCCACGGAAGAAACGCGCTACTACCTGAACGGCATTTATATCCACGCGACCGAAAGCGAAGGCCAGGCGGTGCTGCGCGCTGTCGCGACCGATGGGCATCGGCTGGCGCGGGTGGAAGAACCGCTGCCGGAAGGGGCCAAGGCCATGCCGGGCGTGATTATTCCGCGCAAGACCGTGAATGAGATCCGCAAGCTTGCCGAAGAAACCCAGGATGAGATTGTGGTGCGGCTTTCCGACACCAAGGTGCAATTCGCGCTTGGTACGGTGACTCTCACCAGCAAGCTGATTGACGGCACCTTCCCAGAATATGAACGCGTGATTCCGCGCGGCAATGACAAGAAGCTTGTTGTGCCACGCAAGGATTTCGCTGATGCGGTGAAGCGCGTGGCGGCGATCAGCAGCGAAAGATCGCGCCCGGTCAAGCTTAGCCTTGGCACCAATCATTTGCGCGTATCGGCGGCAAGCCCTGATCAGGGTGAAGCGCAGGAAGATCTGGAAGGTGATGATGTCGCCTATACCAGCGGGGCCTTGGAAATTGGCTTCCAGGCGCGGTACCTGTCCGACATCACTGATCTGGTCGAAGACAAGCTGGAATTTCTTTTTGCGGATGGCGCCGCGCCCACCATTGTGCGTGATGCCTCCCGGCCGGAAGCCTTGTTTGTCCTGATGCCGATGCGGGTGTGACGGCGCCGGGGCTTTTCCTTTCGCGCCTCCGGCTTTCGGATTTTCGGTCCTGGCAGGTCTTGGATGCGTCTTTCGACGCATCCTTGATTTGCATCGCGGGCGAAAATGGCGCGGGCAAGACCAATTTACTGGAAGCGATATCGCTGCTGGCGCCTGGGCGCGGGCTCCGTGGTGCGCGCATGGCAGAATTTGGCCGGCAGCAAGCCGGCGCTGGCTTACCCTGGGCGGTGGCGGGGCGGTTTGAAACACGCCTTGGGGCCATGGATATCGGCACCGGCACCGACCCTGAGGGTCATTCGGAACGGCGCGTCTATCGCCTGGATGGTCAGGCGGTACGTAGCCAGGCGATGCTGGCCGAACGCGTGGCTGCCGTTTGGATCACGCCGCAAATGGATCGGCTATTCCAGGAAGGGGCGAGTGGCCGGCGGCGCTTTCTGGATCGGCTGGTCTGGGCGCTGGAACCGGGCCATGCGCGGGAAGTGGCAGCGCATGATAGCGCCATGGCTGAGCGTAACCGGTTGCTTGGGGAAGGACGCGCAGACCCTTCCTGGCTTGCCGGGCTAGAAGATGCCATGGCGCGGCATGCGGTGGCGGTGGCGGCGGCACGGCGCGCTTTGATGCTGCGCCTGAACGCGGAATTGGTGGCGGGCCGCGCCACGGGCGCCTTTCCCGCGGCACGGCTGGAGATTGCCTGCCCCATTCTGGGCGCCTTGGCCGAAACCCCGGCAGTCACCGTTGAAGACACGCTGCGCCAAGGCTTGGCTGCGGATAGGCGGCGCGATGCGGCGGCGGGGGGTGCCGCGCGCGGGGCGCATAAGGCGGATTTGAGCCTGATCCACATGCCGAAATCCATCAGCGCCGAATTCTGTTCAACCGGTGAGCAAAAGGCGCTGCTGGTTTCCGTGGTACTGGCCCATGCCACGCTGATTGCCGAAGCACGCGGCTTTGCCCCGCTTTTGCTGCTGGATGAGGTCGCCGCGCATCTTGACCCCGTCCGGCGGGAAGCGCTTTTCGCCGCACTGGCTGGCCTGCCCGCCCAGGTTTTCATGACCGGCACGGATCTTGAGGTTTTCGCCCCGCTCGCCGGTTTGGGCCGATTATTCAGCGCTGGCGATGGCAAGCTTATTCCTGCCGGTTGACGCGATGCGGGGTCGCGTTTGTCGCCGAAAAACGCTATAGAAATCTTGTGATTCTTCATTTCCCAAACAGGAGCCCGTAACCGGCATGAGCGATGAGCCGCGCGCCGAAACTGAAGCCTATGACAGCGCTTCCATCACCGTCTTGCGCGGGCTGGAAGCGGTGCGCAAACGGCCGGGCATGTATATCGGCGATACCGATGATGGTTCTGGCCTGCATCACATGGCCTTTGAAATCATTGATAATGCGGTGGATGAGGCGCAGGCCGGTTTTGCTACCAGTGTTTCATTGACACTGAATGGCGATGGCAGCGTCACGGTGCGCGATGACGGGCGCGGCATTCCCGTTGATATCCATGCGGAGGAAGGCATCAGCGCTGCCGAAGTGGTGCTGACGCGGCTGCATGCCGGCGGCAAGTTCAACCAGAATTCCTACAAGGTTTCAGGCGGCCTGCATGGCGTGGGTGCCGCCGTTGTGAATGCGCTGTCCGAATGGATGGAAGTGCGCATCTGGCGTGGCGGGCAGGAATATCGGTTGCGGTTTGAACATGGTGATACCGTGGTGCCCTGCACCGCACTTGGCGCTTCTGATCATCCAAATGGCACGGAAGTGACCTTCAAGCCATCGGCACTGACCTTCACGCGCACGGAATTTGACTTCGCCGTGCTGGAACGCCGCTTGCGCGAATTGGCCTTCCTCAATTCCGGCTTGCGCATTCTGCTGCGCGATGAACGCCATGCCGAAGCGCAGGAAACGCTTTTTCATTTCGATGGCGGGCTAACGGCCTTTGTCGAATGGTTGGACAAGGGCAAGAATCCGCTTTTCGCGATCCCCATCAGCCTCGCGGCGCGGGAACAGGATGGTATCAAGGTAGAACTCTCACTCCGTTGGAATGATAGCTACCATGAAACCATGCTGTGCTTCACGAATAACATCCCGCAGCGCGATGGCGGCACGCATTTGGCCGGCTTCCGCCAGGCGCTGACGCGCGTGGTGGCGAAGGTGGCGGAAGGCATCGCCAAGAAGGAAAAGGTGGCGCTCACCGGCGAAGACATGCGCGAAGGCCTCACCGCGGTTTTGTCGGTGAAAGTGCCCGATCCGAAATTCAGCAGCCAGACCAAGGAAAAACTGGTTTCATCGGAAGTGCAGCCTGTTGTGCAGGTGGCTTGCGCCGATGCGCTTTCCCATTGGTTTGAAACCCACCCCAAGGAAACCAAGGATCTTGTCGGCAAGATCCTGGATGCGGCGACAGCGCGTGAAGCAGCGCGCAAGGCGCGTGAACTCACGCGGCGCAAGGGCGTGCTGGATGTATCATCCTTGCCCGGCAAGCTTGCCGATTGCCAGGAACGTGATCCGGCGAAAAGCGAATTGTTTATCGTTGAGGGTGACAGCGCCGGCGGGTCCGCGAAGCAAGGGCGCGACCGCGCCTTTCAGGCGATTTTGCCGCTGAAGGGCAAGATCCTGAATGTGGAACGCGCACGCTTCGATAAAATGCTCTCCAGCGCGGAAATAGGCACGCTGATCACGGCCCTTGGCACGGGCATTGGGCGTGGTGAGCCATCGGAAGGCGGCTTTGATATCGGCAAGCTTCGCTATCACCGCATTGTCATCATGACCGATGCCGATGTGGATGGCAGCCATATCCGCACGCTATTGCTGACCTTCTTCTTCCGGCAAATGCCTGAACTGATCACGCGCGGCCATTTGTATATCGCGCAGCCGCCGCTTTATCGCGCCAAGCGCGGGCAGGAAGAACGCTACCTGAAGGATGATCGCGGGCTGGAAGATTACCTGCTGGAAAAAGCACAGGCCGCTGCCAGCCTACGCCTACCTGATGGGCGTGATCTTTCCGGCGATGCCTTCCAGGCGGAGCTTGATTTCCACCGGCAGGCCACTGCGCGCATCCGCCGCCTGGCTGGCGCGGTGCCGGCAGAGATCATCGAACAGGCCGCGATCACCGGCGCGCTCACCCTGGAAAATGATCGCGCGCTGGCCGCCGCGCAGGCGCTCGCAGCGCGGTTGGATGCCTTGGCGCCGGCTTCTGAACGCGGCTGGGTCGCAACGACGGGCGATAATGGTCTGACACTGGCGCGCACCGTGCGCGGTGTTGGCGAACGCCATGTGCTGGATGCGACCGCGCTTCGCAGTGCCGAAGCGCGCTGGCTGGATGAAAGGCGCGAAAGGCTGGCTGCCGATTTCCTTGGCGGTGCCGTGCTGGCGCTCGATGGGTCTGAATCTCAGGTGGTCGGGCCGCTCGCGCTATTTGAAAAACTCCTCGCGCAGGGCCGCAAGGGGCTTTCCTTCCAGCGCTTCAAAGGCCTTGGGGAAATGAACCCCGATCAGCTTTGGAAGACCACGCTTGATCCCGCCATCCGCACGCTGCTCCGCGTACGCGTTGAAGATGTGGAAGATGCGGAACAGGTTTTCTCCACCCTGATGGGTGATCTGGTGGAACCGCGCCGCGACTTTATTGTTGGCAATGCCTTAAAGGTCGCCAATCTGGACGTTTAAGAAAAACGCGGGCGGGGCATCCCCCGCCCGTTGATGCCTTACGCCATGCCGCCGCGTGCGGAGACCGGCCACAAGCATTCCACGCGCCCCTTGCGCACGCCGACATACCAATCATAGCGATCAACGGTCGGGTCACAGTGGCCCGGCACCAGGCGCAGCTTTTCGCCAAGCGCCGGCGCGCTGCCATCTTCAATCACGATCTTGCCGTGTTCATCCGATGCGCCTGCATAGCGCAGCCCAGGGCGCTGCCACACCAAAGGCATGCCGGAATCAACCGAAACCCCCTTATGCCCGCAATCCAGCACGGCAATCCCCGGCCCTGCGGTGCTCATTACCTGAGAAAGCACAAAAAGCGATTGCTGGAAGGGCGGCGAATCCTCATTCGCGGCGTAATCCGCATCCATGAAGCAATAGGAACCGGCCTGGATTTCGGTATAAACACCGCTCGCTGCTTCATGCCGGAAGGTGCCGGTGCCCGCACCGCCCACAATCGGGCATTCCAGCGCGCGCTGGCGGAGTTGTTCCACGGTCCGGCGGGACCGCGCCACGGCTTCCCCAATCGCCGCCGCGCGTTCTTCCGGCGCGCGCTTGTGTTGCGCCGAACCGTGATAGGCCTGCAAGCCGCCGAAACGCAGATGCTTACTCGCGGCGATGCGCTCCGCGAGTGCCACCGCGGGCGGACCATGTTCCACGCCGCCGCGCGCCATGCCGACATCAATTTCCACCAGCACCGGCAGGCGCACGCCAGCGGCTTCGGCGGCGGCTTCAATCAGCGCGATCTGCGCCGCGTCATCCACACAAACCGCAACTTCGGCGATGCGCGCAAGTGCAGCAAGCCGCGCCAATTTGCGTGGGCTGACCACCTGGTTGGTGACCAGAATATTCGGAATGCCACCCCAGGCGAGGGCTTCTGCCTCGGCCACTTTTTGCACGCATTGCCCAACCGCGCCGCGCGCCATTTGCAGCTTGGCGATGACGGAGGATTTATGAGTCTTGGCATGGGCGCGGAGTTTCGCCCCCGTGGGCGCCAGCAGCGCCGCCATGGTATCCAAATTGTGTTCAAAAGCATCCAGGTCAATCACCAGCGCGGGGGTATCAATATCCTCCTCACGCATGCCGGGTTCGGCGGGTGGGTTTTGCAGCATGGGGTATCCTCCGTCAGTCGGCGCCATCATAGCCACGGCCATGCGTTTCGCGCCAATCCAGGCTAGAAGCATCGCATGGGCGCGCATGAAACCGATGTGCTGGTGGTGGGGGCCGGGGTTGCCGGCATTGCAGCGGCGCGGGCGTTGCGCGCACGCGGGCTTTCCTGCCTGGTGCTGGAAGCGAAGCTGCGCATCGGTGGCCGCGCCTTCACGGATGCAACCTGCTTTGACCATGGCGCTTCCTGGCTGCACCAGGCCAATGACAATCCGCTAACCGCCTTTGCTGAGGCGCTGGGCTTTGAGATGGTGGATCACGACAAGCTCCGCCAACGCTTGCTGTTCACCGAAGGCCGCTTTGCCACACAAGCTGAACGCAGGGCTTTCTCGGCGGCCGAGGATCGCTTCTGGCGCGTGATGGAAGCCGCGGCAGCGGATGGCTTGCCAGACCGCGCAGCCTCAGAAGCCGCACCCAGCGGCGGGCGTTTTGATGCCTTGGTCGCGCATTGGGAAGGTGCGCAGATTTGCGCGGCCGAGCTTTCGCGCATGAGCCTGCATGATTTCACTGCCACGGCTTTGGATGGCCCGAACCTGGTGCTGCGGCGCGGGCTTGGCACGCTGGTCGCCACATTGGCTGAGGGATTACCGATACACCTTGGCGCTGGCGTGTCTCGGCTTGAATGGGGCGGGGATGGGGTGGTGGCGGAAGGCGCTTTCGGCCGCATCCGCGCGCGGGCCGGCATCATCACGGTCTCCACCGGCGTTTTGGCGCAAGGCGGTATTGCCTTTTCGCCTGTCCTGCCGGTGCCAGTCCTTGAGGCCATTCATGCCCTGCCGCTTGGCTTGCTCAACAAGCTCGCTTTTCCAATCCCCCCCGGCGTGCTGCCGGAATTCGGGCCCTTTGCCAGCCTCAGGCGCGATATCGCGGGTCCGGGCGACCGGCCCATTTCCTGGATCGCGCGGCCTTATGGCGCGCCGGTGATGCTGGCCTTTATCGGTGGGTCCTTGGCCTGGGAATTATCCCACGCCGGCCCTGCAGCCGCCGAGGCCCATGCCTGCGCCGAATTCGCCCGTGTTTTCGGCGCCGAGGCAGCGCGCGCTTTGGGCACGCCCATCATCACCGATTGGGGCAATGACCCGGCGTTTTGGGGCAGTTACAGCCATGCGCGCCCCGGCGCCCAAGTCGCGCGGCGCGTTTTGGCCGAACCGCTTGGCGATGGCCGCTTGATTTTCGCGGGCGAGGCCTGCCACCCGCGCTTCGCCGCCACCGTCGCTGGCGCATGGCTGAGTGGTGAAGCGGCGGCGCGCACCCTGTTGCCTGAAGGCATCGGTTGATAGGCAGTGATAGAACCGGGAGGGTAGTTGAACTGCCCAAGCCTATCATGATGTGGCGCGCACCAGTCGCGCGGGGGATTTCGGAATAAATCCTGGACAGGCGGCACGCCCGCGTGACTATAGTTTGTAAAATTCAATGAAATTTCGGCAACCCTTAGGGAGAAACACCATGACAGCATTTCTTGCGCGCCGGAGCTTTCTGGCCAGCGGGCTGGCCGCCGCCAGCATTTTTGCCTCTGCGCGTCGCCCTATCCTGGCGCAGGCGCCAGCAGGCCACTTCAGCCTGCCGCCTTTGCCCTATGCAACAAGCGCCAATGAAGCCGCGATTGATGCCATGACCATGGAAATCCATCACGGTCGGCACCATGCGGCCTTCATCGCCAACCTCAATAACATGGCACGGGAATATCCGGCGCTGGCGACCACACCCATTGATGATGTGCTGATGCGCCTTTCGCAGGCGCCGGAGGCCATTCGCACTGCGCTCCGCAATAGTGCCGGTGGCCATGCGAATCACGCCATGTTTTGGGACATCATGGGCGGGCCAGGCGGTGAACCAAGCGGCGATCTGAAAGCCGCGATTGACCGAGACCTTGGCGGCTTCGCCAAAATGCAAACGGATTTCAACGCCGCCGGCATGCGCGTATTCGGCTCTGGCTGGGTATTTGTGGTGGTTACACCGGCGGGCGGGCTTTCCATTGTGATCAAGCCCAACCAGGATAATCCGCTGATGGATGGCCAACGTGTATTGATGGGCAATGATGTTTGGGAACACGCCTATTACCTGCGCTACCAGAACCGCCGGGCGGAATATCTGACCAATTGGTGGAAGGTGCTGAATTGGGAAAAAATCGCGGCACGCTATGACGCGGCCCGCAACGGCACCTTGCGTATCTGAAAAAGCGAGCCGCGCCTGCCTTGGTGCGTTTCCCGGCCATATTCCTTTACCGGAAACGCACCAAACCCTTGCACGGGCGAATTTTTGCGAGCCGCCAGATAATGCGATTTGGCTTGGCGAATATCCTAACAGGATGAAGGCGGGCGTGGGGAAGTAGCAAATCGCAGCAGGCAGGCGCCATAGCGCGTATTGAAGGCGGTGGTGCCGCCTGCACTGTGGCCGGTGGTGGCTTCTGGCCGAACGATCAGCAGAAATGCCCGGAAACCTGCGCCCAAGCGTCGCAATGTCTCGGCGCGCTTTTCGGGTTCCGCCATGAAGGGATCATCGCGGAAATCCGCAACGGCCAAGCGTGTCCGCCCGGCCTTATCGGCGGCGGTCAAAAGCGCTTCCAACTCGGCAATCTGTGCATGCAGGCGATTATTTTTTTCGGCAAGCGTGCCATGGGCGGCAGGCGCAATCGCAATCACCACATCGGCAAGGCCTGCCTGGTTCAAAATCATCAGCGCATTCCAACCGCCACGGGATTGCCCCGCCACAACCACCTGCCGATACCCACGCCGGCGCAATTCCGCCAAATCATCGCGCAACCAATTCGCGGCGCGGCGCGCGCCATCGGCATTCGGTTCGCGGTCAAAGCGCCAAATATCGAAACCCGCATTATTGAAATGCCGGGTCCAGCTTTGCGGCTGGCGCCCGCGTAAATCTTGCAACCCTTGCTTGCCATGGCCAAAGACCAGCACGCCCTGCGCTTCTTGCGGACCCCACCAAATGAAGCGGTCATCAGGCAGCGTCGCATGATGGGGGGAAGTAATCGCGACATCCCCTGGTGGCGGATTGGGCGCCCATTCCTGTCCAGGCTTCACGATCGCCAGGTCACGCAGGGCTACGGAACAGGCACCAGGCCCCGCGCGCTTTTCGCAATTTGTCAGCGCGGTCTGTTCTACAAAGGCCGCGTCACCCCGGCCCGCTTGCCAGCCAAAAGCGCCATTTGGGCCGAAGGCCAGCGCGCGGGGTGTATTCAGGTTCAGGAAGCGCCGGACACTGGCATGGCTGGCTTCCGGCAGGCCCAATACCGCCGGCGCTTCCAGAATGGGGGGCGCCGGCGCTTGCGCATGGCTGGCCGGGACTGCCGCCAGCCCGATCAGCGCCGCAAGCGCGACAATCAAGCCCTTCCAGCCCGCCATGCACTACTCCCCAGAAACAAGAACAGATTTTCCCCATGCCGGGCCGCTGCCGCAAGCCCCGCTTGCCCTGGCTGCGCCTGGGGGGCATATCCTCCGCCCATCCGGCACTCGCCAAGGGAAAGAACATGCGCGTTAAAGATGTAAAGAAGGTCGTGCTCGCCTATTCCGGCGGGCTGGATACCAGCGTCATCCTGAAATGGCTGCAAACCAGTTATAAATGCGAAGTCATCACCTTCACGGCTGATCTTGGCCAGGGTGAGGAATTGGGCCCGGCGCGCGACAAGGCACTGCTGCTTGGCATCAAGCCCGAAAACATCTTCATGGATGATCTGCGCGAAGAATTCATCCGCGATTTCGTCTTTCCCATGTTCCGCGCCAATGCGCTGTATGAGGGGATGTATCTGCTGGGCACTTCCATCGCCCGCCCATTGATCGCCAAGCGCCAGATCGAAATTGCCGAAGCCATGGGCGCTGATGCGGTGGCGCATGGCGCGACCGGCAAGGGCAATGATCAGGTGCGGTTTGAACTGAGCTACTACGCGCTGAAGCCGGATGTGAAGGTGATCGCGCCCTGGCGCGAATGGGACCTGACCAGCCGCACGCGCCTCATTCAATTCGCCGAGGAACACCAAATCCCGATCGCGAAGGACAAGCGCGGCGAAGCGCCCTTCAGCGTGGATGCCAATCTGTTGCATAGCAGCAGCGAAGGCAAAATCCTGGAAGAACCCTGGGATGCGCCGGATGAAATGGTCTGGCAACGCACCATCAGCCCGATGGATGCGCCGGATCGCGCCACTGATATCACCATTGAATTTGAACGCGGCGATGCGGTTGGCATCAATGGCGAACGCCTGTCGCCCGCGACGCTGCTGACCAAGCTGAATGCGCTCGGCAAGGAAAACGGCATCGGGCGGCTTGATCTTGTCGAAAACCGCTTTGTCGGCATGAAGTCCCGCGGCTGCTACGAAACGCCTGGTGGCACCATCCTTTATGTCGCGCATCGCGCCATGGAAAGCATCACGCTGGACCGCGAAGCAGCGCATCTGAAAGACAGCCTGATGCCGCGCTATGCTGAAATCATCTATAATGGTTTCTGGTTCGCCCCAGAACGCCGCATGCTGCAAGCCATGATTGATGAAAGCCAGAAAAGCGTCTCAGGCACGGTGCGGCTCAAGCTTTACAAGGGCAATACCATTGTCACGGGGCGGCAATCCCCCAATAGCCTCTATTCCATGAAGCATGTGACGTTTGAAGATGACCAGGGCGCTTATGACCAATTCGATGCCCAGGGCTTCATCAAATTGAATGCGCTGCGCCTGCGTCTTGGTGCCATGGCGGGCCGCAAGGGCGGGGCGCTGTAGGCCGCCTTCAAGCCAAGCCAGCAGACACAAAAAAAGCCCAGGAGGCCAAAACCTCCTGGGCTTTTTCATTGGGGCGGCCGAGCCGCCCCAATAAATCAGCTATGCGCCAACATCGCGAGCAGCAGCAGCGCCACGATATTGGTGATCTTGATCATCGGGTTTACCGCCGGGCCAGCCGTATCCTTATACGGGTCGCCAACAGTATCACCCGTCACCGCGGCTTTATGGGCTTCAGAACCCTTGCCGCCATGATGACCATCTTCAATGTACTTCTTCGCATTGTCCCAGGCGCCACCACCGGTGGTCATGGAAACCGCGACGAAGAAACCGGTCACGATCACGCCCAGCAGCATCGCGCCCAGCGCTTCGAAGGCCGCGGCCTTACCTGCGATGGCATTGATGCCGAAATACACCACCAGCGGAGAGAGCACGGGCAGCAGCGACGGGATGATCATTTCCTTGATCGCAGACTTGGTCAGCATATCCACCGCGCGGCCGTAATCCGGCTTATCCGTGCCCTGCATGATACCCGGCTTTTCCTTGAACTGGCGGCGCACTTCTTCCACCACGCTCATTGCCGCGCGGCCCACCGCTGTCATGGCCATGCCGCCAAACAGATACGGTAGCAAGCCACCAAACAGCAGACCAACCACCACGTAAGGGCTGGAGAGCGAGAAGGTCAGCGTGCCAACACCCTGGAAATACGGATACTGCGCCGCATTCTGCACGAAGTAGTTCAGATCCTGCGTGTAAGCCGCGAACAGCACCAGCGCACCAAGACCGGCTGAACCAATGGCATAGCCCTTGGTGACCGCCTTGGTCGTATTGCCAACCGCATCCAACGCATCGGTGGTCTGGCGGATTTCCTTGGGCAGGCCTGCCATTTCGGCAATACCACCCGCGTTATCCGTAACAGGGCCGAAAGCGTCCAAGGCCACCACAAAGCCGGCCAGCGCCAGCATGGTCGTCACCGCAATGGCAATGCCGTAAAGCCCCGCCAACGCATAGGTGATCAGCACGCCCGCGATGATGATCAGCGCCGGCACCGCCGTGCTTTCCATCGAAACGGCCAGACCACGGATCACGTTGGTGCCGTGGCCCGTGACCGAGCTTTCGGCAATCGCCTGCACCGGGCGGTAGCCCGTGCCGGTATAGTATTCCGTGATCCAGACAATCAGGCCCGTCACCGCCAGACCGACCACGCCACAGAGGAACAGGTCGAAGGAGGTGAAGCTGGTGCCCGCCGCCGTCATCTTGTCAAAGCCAAAAACCAAATAGGTCAAGGGCAGCAACACAATCAGCGACAAAATGCCGGTGACGATGAAGCCGCGATACATGGCGCCCATGATGGAATTATTCGCCGGCAGCTTCACAAAGTAAGTGCCGATGATGGAGGTCACCACGCAGACCGCACCGATGGCCAGCGGGAAGATCATGCCGCGCACCATATTGGCCGGATCAGTGAAGGCAATCGCCGCCAGCACCATGGTGGCGACCATGGTCACCGCATAGGTCTCAAACAAGTCAGCGGCCATGCCGGCGCAGTCGCCGACATTGTCGCCGACATTGTCAGCGATGGTGGCGGGGTTGCGGGGGTCATCCTCAGGGATGCCGGCTTCCACCTTGCCCACCATGTCGCCGCCGACATCCGCACCCTTGGTGAAGATACCGCCGCCCAAGCGCGCGAAGATCGAAATCAACGAAGCGCCAAAGCCAAGCGCGACAAGCGCGTCGATCACCATGCGGCTATTGGGCGCATAACCGCCAAACACCGTCAGGATCAGGAAATAGACAGCAACGCCCAGCAGCGCGAGGCCAGCCACGAGCATCCCCGTGATAGCGCCCGATTTGAAGGCGACATCCAGCCCAGCGGCGAGCGATTGAATCGCGGCCTGCGCGGTACGGAGATTGGCGCGCACCGACACATTCATGCCGATAAAGCCAGCAACACCGGAAAGCACCGCGCCGAGCGCGAAGCCAATGGCGACGGCGAAACCAAGGCGCCAAGCCACCAGGGCGAAAAGCACCACGCCCACAATGGCGATGGTGCCATATTGCCGCTTCAGATAGGCGGAAGCGCCTTCCTGAATGGCGGTGGCAATTTCCTGCATCCGCGGCGTACCGGGATCGCGCGAAAGCACATCCTTGGCAGTGATCACACCATAGGCGATGGACAACGCCCCGAGCGCGATCACAAGGATCAGCGATAAGGTCAACAAAGCTTAGAC
>JBEDHL010000016.1:0-19915 GCA_041174145.1 Pseudomonadota bacterium | reverse complement strand
ATCCCACCGTGAGCGCGGTTTTCGCTGATGAAACCTTCAAGCAAAGGCTGACAGCATTGGGTGTGGAGGCGGATGTGCGCCCACCCGCCGCGCTGCTGGAAGCGATGCAGCGGGATGATCGCATCTGGGCCGCGGCCAGCGCCGCCGGCCATATTCGCCCACAATAAGCAACAAAGGAATTATTATGGCCAATCCATCCCTGCGCCAGGCGCTTGCCGCGAAGCGCTTCATCCTTGCCCCCGGTGTTTTCGATATGATCTCGGCCAAGATCGCCGATGGCATGGGGTTTGATTGCATCTATGGCACGGGCTTCGGCGCCGTTGCTTCCGCGCTTGGCGTCGCGGATGCCGGCATTGCCACTTATGCGGATATGGTGGCGCGCATGGGCACCATGGCGCGCGGGTGCAAAACGCCTTTGGTCGCAGATGCCGATACGGGCTATGGCGGTCTTCTGAATGTGCGCCACACCATGCTGGGCTATGAAGCGGCCGGCATGACGGGCATTCAGCTTGAAGATCAGGAAATGCCCAAGAAATGCGGGCATACGCCGGGGCGGCGCGTGATCCCGGCGGAAGAAATGGTGCTGAAGATCAAGGTCGCTGCCGAAGCACGGCGCGATCCGAATTTCCTCATTGTGGCGCGTACGGATTCCCGCACCACGCTTGGCCTGGAAGAAGCCATCCGGCGCGGACGCATGTATGGTGATGCTGGTGCGGATATTGTCTTCATAGAAAGCCCGGAAAGCGAAGATGAAATGCGCGCCATCGGCAAAGCCATTTCAAAGCCCTTGCTGGCCAATATGGTCGAAGGCGGGCGCACGCCCATCCTGCCCGCCGCGCGCTTACAAGAAATTGGCTATGCCATGGCGATCTATCCCGCCATTGGCTTCCTGGCCGCTGCCGCCGCCTTGGAACGCGCCTATGCGCATTTGAAGACAACTGGCGATAGCCTGGCGCTTGGTGAATCCTATGGCTTCAATAAAATGACCCAGTTGATGGGCTTCCCTGATGTGTGGGATTTCGAGAAAAAATGGGCAGTGCCCGAGAAGGAGAATGTGGCATGAGCGCGCTGCCCCAAGTAAAAGCCTTGGTCTTCGATGTTTTCGGCACAGTGGTGGATTGGCGCAATGGCATTGCGCGCGATGCACGGACCTTCCTCGCCCGCCATGGCCGCGGCGATATAGACCCGCATCGTTTCGCCGATGCTTGGCGCAAGCGTTACCAGCCCGCTATGGAAGAAGTACGCAGCGGGCGGCGCCCCTTTACACGGCTTGATCTGCTGCATCGTGAAAACCTTGACGGCGTCTTGAAAGATTTTGGTGTCAGCACTTCAGACGTCAGCGCGGAAGAATTGGAATGGCTGAACCGCGCCTGGCATCGGCTGGATCCCTGGCCGGATACCATCCCGGGCTTGATCCGTCTGAAGGCCAAGCATTTTATCGCGCCGCTTTCCAACGGGAATATTCTGCTGCTGGCGAATATGGCCAAGCGCGCCGGCATGCCCTGGGATGCGATATTGGGTGCAGAAGCGGCACAAGCCTATAAGCCGCAACCCGAAGCCTATTTGCGAACCTGCGAAATTCTTGGCCTGCAACCAGCGCAAGTGGCGCTTGTCGCCGCTCATAATGGGGACTTGGCCGCCGCGCGCAAAAGCGGCCTTGCTACCGCCTTCGTGCTCCGCCCCACTGAACATGGGGCGGATCAGGCAACGGACACGAAAGCCGAACAGGATTGGGGCGCGATTGCAACCAGCTTTGAAGATTTGGCCGACAAGCTTGGCTGCTGAATACGCAAACCGCGCCCGGGTTCACTCGGCGCGGATATTCCCTTCACGGATCACTGGCGTCCATTTCGCATGATCGCGTGTGAGGAGTGCGGCAAATTCGGCGGGGCTTGAGGCAATCACCTCAGCGGCCTGCACACGCTGCACAGTTTCCTTCACCTCAGTTGAGGTAATGATGCTGCGGAACACCCGATTGGCCGCCGCCACCACATCATCCGGCATGCCGGCGGGGCCAACAATGCCGTGCCAGGTCATGGCTTCAAAGCCAGGAAAGCTTGCGGCGACAGAGGGCACGCCCGGAAGTGCTGCAACCGGCGCAGGCGTGCCAATAGCCAAGGCGCGCACGCGGCCTTCACGAATGAAGGGAAGCGCGGTGGAAACGGACGGGAAGGAGAATTCGGTTTCTCCCTGAATGAGGCTCCGCATCACATCGGCGCCGCTGCGATAATGCACAGCCGTCAGCTTCACGCCAGCGCGGCGGCCCAGCAATTCAGCCGCCAAATGGCTGACATGGCCAACACCTGGCGACGCGTATTGAATGCCATCTGCGCGCGCCCGCGCACGCGCCATCAATTCCTCAAGGTTTTGCACAGGCAGATTGGCCGGCACAATGACCGCGATCGGCAGATTGACCAGGTGGGAGACCGGGGTGAAGGCACGCATTGGGTCGTAATTCAATGCGGGCTGCAATTCCTTTCCAATGCAATTGGCGCCCAAATCCGCCATCATCAGCGTATAGCCATCCGGCCTGCTTTGCGCGACGAAAGCGCCCGCAATGGCGCCGCCGGCACCAGAACGATTTTCCACAACCATCGCCTGACCATTTGCCTGCGCGGCAAAGCCATTGGCCACCAGTCGGGAAAGTGTATCCACCGCGCCGCCCGCACCAAAGGGAACAATCAGCCGCACTTGCCGATCCGGCCAGGCTGATTGCGCTGAAGCCGCCGAAGGCAGCATGGACGCAAAGCCAATGCCTGCAAGGCTGCGGCGCGAAATGGAAATGGACATGGCAAGAAACCTCCCGTTTCGGCCTATTTTGGCACGGTGCGGGCTTCCTGCAAGCGTCGGCTGGTGGCAAGACTAGGGTTTGATACTTCCCACGAGGCTTTCCCTATGACCTGGTCCATTGTTGCGCATGATCCCACGACCGGTGCCTTCGCCGTGGCCGTGACCACCTGCAATCTCGCTGTGGGCGCCACCTGCCCTTTCCTTAAATCCGGCGTTGGCGCCGTCAGCACCCAATCCATGAGCAACCGCTACCTTGGCCCGGCGGTATTGCAGGGCTTGGAACGTGGGCTGACGCCAGGCAAGGCGATTGAAGCGGCGCTGATAGGTGATGAAGGGAAAGGATTGCGCCAAATTCACGCGGTTGATTGCCATGGCCGCAATGCGGCCTGGACGGGCGATAATTGCGTTGAATGGTGTGGGCATATCGGCGGGGATGGCTTTAGTGTGGCCGGGAATATGCTCTCGGGCGGGGCTGTGGTGCAGGCCAGTTTCGATAGCTTCCGTGCCAATTCTGGCCTTGCGCTGCCGGAACGCCTGATCACCGCACTCGACGCAGGTGAGGCTGCAGGCGGTGACAAGCGCGGCCGCCAGTCCGCGGCCCTGGTGCTGACCACAACGGAAGATTTCCCGGATATCAATCTGCGGGTTGATGATCACGCAGCGCCTTTGGCGGAATTGCGTCGCCTGCTTGGCCTTTGGCGCATTCAGGCAGAACCTGGGCTTGCTTCCCGCCCCAGCAAGGCGAACCCTTCGGGCGAAACCGATCTGGATGTCATTGAAGCCGGCTGGATTGCGCGCGGCATGGATTTGCGCCTCAGGCGCTGAAGAAAGGAATTTCAAATTATGAAAACCTATCAAATCGCTGCCATGGGTGGCGATGGCATTGGGCCGGATGTCATCAAGGCGGGCTGCCGCGTACTGCAAGCCTTGGCTGACAAGAACGGCAATTTCGCGTTGCAATTCCAGGATTTCGATTGGGGCAGTGATTATTATCGCCGCACCGGGCGGATGATGCCCGAAGATGGCTTGAAGGAGCTGGAAGGTTTTGACGCGATTTTCTTCGGCGCCGTGGGCGCGCCAGATATTCCGGATCACGTGACACTTTGGGAATTGCGCTTGGCCATTTGTCAGGGCTTTGACCAATACGCGAATGTACGCCCAACGCGGCTTTTGCCCGGCATCAATGGGCCTTTGCGGCCTGATCTGGGTGAGCAGATTGATTGGGTGATTGTGCGCGAAAATAGTGAAGGCGAATATGCCGGCGTTGGCGGGCGCGCGCATCGTGGCTTGCCGATTGAAGTTGCCATGGATGTCGCTGTCTTCACGCGCGAAGGTGTGGCACGTATTTGCCGCCACGCCTGCGAAGTGGCCATGGCGCGCCCGCGCAAGCATTTGACGGTGGTGACGAAATCCAACGCGCAGCGCCACGGAATGGTTATGTGGGATGAGGTTTGCGCAGACATCACCGCGCAATACCCGGCGCTGACGGTCGAGAAAATGCTGGTGGATGCCATGACGGCACGCATGGTGATGAAGCCCGGCAGTGTTGATACGGTGGTCGCCACCAATCTGCATGCCGATATTCTGTCCGATTTGGCCTCGGCCCTGGCTGGTTCACTTGGTATTGGCGCCACCGGGAATATTGATCCATCCCGCAAGCGGCCTTCCATGTTTGAACCCATCCATGGCTCAGCCTTCGACATTACTGGCAAGGGCATCGCCAATCCGCTCGGCTCTTTCTGGACCGCCTCCATGATGCTGGACCATTTGGGCGAGGCGCCGGCGGCTGCGCAATTGATGCGTGCGGTTGAAATGGTGACGCGGCGCGGAGATGTGCTGACACCGGATTTGGGCGGCAAGGCCACAACGTATCAGGTGACGGACGCCATCATCAACGCCATACGCGGTGTCAATCTTTAAAATACTCTACGCCTTCACACACATAATCAAGGAAACTATCCATGGAATTCGTTGACCTTAGCCGTGAAATCTTTCACCGCACCCAAACCCATCCCAGCCACCCGCCGGTGGTAATGACCGTTTGGGGTGATCATTCCGAAAAGAAGGTCGCGGGTAATACGACCTTCACCAGCAAGGCGCTGTATTTTTCCATGTCGGATCATGCCGGCACGCATGTGGATGCGCCGGTGCATTTTGATCCGCGCCCGGATGCGCTTTCAGTCGAGCAAATGCCGCTGGAGAAATTCTATACGAGCGCCATTTGTCTGGACCTTTCCCATGTGCCGCTGAAACACGCGATCACAGTCAAGGAAATGGAAGCTGCGCTGGCCAAATCAGGGCAGGAAATCCGCAAGGGCGATACCGTGCTGATTTGGATGGCAACGAATGAAAGACTGCTTGGCAAGCCCGGCTATGTGCATGATTTCCCGGGGCTTGCGTTGGAATCCGTCCATTGGCTGGCCGATCGCGGCATTGGCATGTTCGGCGTGGAGGCGATCAGCCCAGCGCCGGAAGGTGAGTTGAATTTCCAGGCCCATATGGCCTGCGCGGAACGCGGCATTACGCATATGGAATGCCTCGCCAATCTGGATAAGCTGATTGGCCGTGGGCGCTTCACCTTTATCGGCTTCCCGCTGAAAATCCGGGGCGGCACGGCAAGCCCAATCCGGGCGGTTGCCATGTTCCCCTGATTTTCTTTCGGGATTAGCGCCCGCGGAAACGTGGCGGGCGCTTTTCCCGGAAGGCGGCCTTGCCTTCGGCGAAATCTTCGGAAGCGCGAATGGCGCCCATGCGCTGGCCATGAATAGCCATTTGCTCTGAAGGGCCGCGCGGCAGGATTTCTTCGGTCACCATGCGCTTCAACTCTGCAACCACCATGGGCGCCATGCCAGTGAGTTCCAATGCCCAAGCCTTGGCGGTTTCCAGCGCCTTGCCGTCTTCCACAACCTCATTCACCAAACCAATCGAAGCCGCACGATCCGCATCTACGGTGCGACAGAGCAGCATGATTTCCATGGCGATCTTATGCGGAATGCGGCTGACCAAGCCGGCAATCATACCGCCCGTTAGGCCAAGCTTCGCTTCCGGATAATAGAATTTCGCGCTTTTGCCGCAAACGAGCAGATCGCTCATCATCGCGAGCACAATGCCGCCGCCCACACACCAGCCTTCAACCGCGCAAATCACGGGCTTCAGCGGCCGATAACCGACACTTGGGATGGTGCGCCATAACTCCGGCGGGTTCGCAACATCCGCGCCAAAGGTGAAGGCACGCGTGCCGGCGGCAGTGATGATGGCGCAGCGTAAATCGTCACGCGCTTCAAATTCGCGCATGGCGGCCTGCACCGCCTCCCCCATTGGTTTGCTGATGGCATTGCCTTTGTCAGGATTATTCAGCGTGACAATACGGATGGGGCCTTCATCGGTGATGGTGACATGTTCCATTTCAGTTCACTTTCGCTCCTGTTCTTTCGATCACACCCTGAAAGATGGCACGATCTTCCCTGATACGCTTGGCGAAGGCCTCGCCAGTTTCAAAGGCCGGGCGCAACCCGCCAATAGCCATACCTGAAGCGACCGAAGCGGCGCGCAGTGATTCTTCCAGGCTTGCGGTGATGCGTGCCTGCACTTCGGGGGGCGTGCCAGCCGGTGCGGCTATGCCAAACCACGACATGGCACCGCGTTCAGCCAGGCCTGTTTCAAGAAGTGTCGGCACATCCTTGAATTCCTCGTGCCGCCGATCCCCAAAACTCGCGAGTGCAGTCAGCCTTCCATCGCGTACACCGGGCAGCGCGGCGGGGTCGCAAATCATCTGAATGCGCCCGGCCAGAAGATCGATGAAGGATTGGCCGGAACCACGATAAGGCACGTGTTCCAGCTTAATGCCGGCGGCTTCGGCAAAAATCTCGCATTGCAACTGTGTAATGGTGCCATTGCCGGCGGAACCGAAGCGCAATTCGCCCGGCCTTTGTTTGGCCAGGGCCACTAATTCCCGAATATGCCGCGCCGGTACTGATGGATGGATGATCACAAAAGCATCTGAAGCGGCGACGCGCGCGATGGGGATAAAGGCACGATCCACATCATAAGGCAGCTGCATCATATGCGGGCTGATGGTGAAAATTGCTGTTGGAAATAGCAGCAGTGTATGGCCATCTGGCCGCGCACGCGCCACCAGATCTGCGCCAATAGTACCCCCTGCCCCACCGCGATTTTCAATCACTACTGTCTGGCCCAGCACCTTGCCCCATTCCTGCACCAAGGGACGCGCCACATTATCCGTGCTGCCGCCGGGCGGGTAAGGCACAATCAGGCTGATGGGCCGATTGGGCCAGGCTGTTTGCGCGACCGCGAATGCAGGAAGCAGCACCAGGCAGCAAAATAACGCAATCAGGCGCCACATGGTTCAGTCCACCGCCTCTGCGCGGAAGCCTTCACCCCAGCGCTTGATCCTGCCCCTTGAAGGGGAAGGAAAATGCCCAAAGCAGAGAATGGTGGAGGTATCACAGGCGCATTCCATGACACGCCGCCTGGTGGCTGCCGCCTGCACGGGATCAACATCGGCGCGCATGGAAATTTCCGGGTAGCGCGCCTGCAGCGGCGAATGGATCAAATCCCCCGTCGCCAAAGCATCAGCGCCCTTCTTGCCAAGCCGCACCGCCACATGGTCTGGTGTAT
This sequence comes from Pseudomonadota bacterium, assembly GCA_041174145.1. Taxonomy (GTDB): domain Bacteria; phylum Pseudomonadota; class Alphaproteobacteria; order Acetobacterales; family Acetobacteraceae; genus Neoroseomonas. The sequence goes on along the minus strand of JBEDHL010000016.1, from coordinate 12,487 downwards.
GGCCAGGTGTGGATTCAAGTTTCACCAGATCATTCATCTGATAATCATTGGCAACAAAATCCACACGCCCGGCTTCCACTACCGGCAGCACGCTATCGGCAAATACCGGCGATGGCGCCTTGGCATGTTCCCTTTCCCAATGCGCGTATTCATCTTTTGAGAAAAGATAGCGCGCCTTCGGAAAGTTCGGCACCCAACGGCCATTTTCCAGCCGCGTGTTCCAGCCGACATGATCCACATGCAAATGCGTACACATCACGAAATCAATATCGCCAACCCCAAGGCCAAGCGCGGCCAGGTTGCGCATATAGGCTTCGCTCTTCATCTGATGCCAGAAAGGATGCGTCGGGCGGTTCTTGTCATTGCCGACACAGGTATCAATCAGGATGTTATGATGCGGTGTGCGCACTACCCAGGATTGGATGCACAGCAGCAACTTGCCCGTTTCAGGGTCCAGCGCCTTGGGTTGCAGCCAATCTCGGTTTTCGGCCAGCAATTCCGGCGTCAGGTTCGGGAAAAAGGTCAGCGGATCGAAGATAGGTCTTTCTTCCTCCACAACCCGTTGAATCGTAAGCTCGCCAAGCTGAAAACCTTTATCCATGGACTTTCCCCTTTACGCATTTCGGGTAGCATAGCGCGACTTGCGGGCGTTGACAGTCCCGGCGGAAGGCTTTCCGCTGAGCCCGGAAAACAGGCCTTGGAGGAAGATTATGGCGAAGGAAACAGATGCCGCCATTATTGTCGGGGCGGGCTTTGCCGGGCTTTACCTGCTGCACCGCTTGCGCGGGCTTGGCATCTCCGCGATTTGCCTGGAAGCAGCGGATGATGTGGGCGGCACCTGGTATTGGAACCGCTACCCCGGGGCGCGCTGCGACGTGGAGAGCATGCAGTACTCCTTTTCTTTCTCTGAGGAATTGCAGCAGGAATGGCGCTGGTCTGAACGCTTCGCTGCCCAGCCGGAAATCCTTGCCTATGCGCGCCATATCGCGGAACGCTTCGATCTCCGTCGTGATATCCGCTTCGAAACCCGCGTAACCGATGCCGCCTGGGATGATGCCGCCGGGCTTTGGCGCATCGCCACCAATCGCGGCGAAAGCTTTACGGCGCGGTATTTTTTCATGGCAACGGGCTGCCTTTCCTCGGCTAGGCTGCCCGATATTCAAGGTATCGCCGATTTCCAGGGCCGACATTTCCATACCGGCTATTGGCCGCATCACAAGGTTGATTTCACCGGCCGCCGGGTGGCCGTCATTGGCACCGGTTCTTCCGCCATCCAATCCATCCCTGTTATTGCCGAACAGGCAGCGCAGCTCACGGTTTTCCAACGCACGCCCAATTTCAGCATCCCATCACGGAACCGCCCGATGGATGATGAATATGAACAAGGCTGGAAGCGCAATTACGCCAGCCTCCGCAAACAGGCGCGCATGATGCGGACAGGTATTCTCTATGGTCTAAGCAAAATCCACGCCATGACCGTGAGTGCCGAGGAACGCCGCGCAGAATATGAAGAGCGTTGGGCCACGGGCGGTACGGCTTTCATGGGTTCCTTCCGCGATTTGCTGCTGGATCAGGCCGCCAATGACACGGCGGCGGAATTCGTACGTGGCAAGATCCGCGAAATTGTTAAAGACCCTGCCACAGCCGAAAAGCTCTGCCCGCGCAATCACCCCATTGGTACCAAGCGCATTTGCGTGGATACCAACTACTACGAGACTTATAATCGCCCCAATGTCTCATTGATTGATATCAACGCAGCGCCCATCACGCGCATCACCCCAAGCGGCATTGAAGCCGGCGGCGTGGCGCATGAATTTGACGATATTGTTTTCGCGACTGGCTTTGACGCGATGACCGGCGCGTTGCTTGGCGTTGATATCAAAGGCCGCAGGGGTGAATCGCTCAATGCCAAATGGGAAGCCGGGCCGCGTACCCTGCTTGGCATCATGACAGCGGGTTTTCCAAATATGTTCATGATCACCGGTCCCGGCAGCCCTTCAGTGCTCAGCAATATGATCGTTTCCATTGAACAGCATGTGGATTGGATCATGGATTGCCTGGCCGGCATGCAAGCCGAGGGCAAGGCGATTATTGAAGCGGATCGTGCCGCCGAAGATGATTGGGTGGACGAAGTGAACAACGTTGCTCACCGCACACTCTATCCGCGCGCGGCATCCTGGTACATGGGGGCGAATGTGCCGGGCAAGCCAAGGCTTTTCATGCCCTATGTGGGTGGTGTTGGAAATTATCGCGTGCTTTGCGATGAAATCGCCGCCAAAGGCTATCGTGGTTTTCAGTTTGATGGGGCCCAAAGCCCAGCAGCGGCAGCGGAATAACGGGGAATTCACATGACACTCGATGCAGGCGCAAAACATGTTCTCAACCTCATCAAGGAAGCCAAGCGCCCGGCCTTCAATACGCTGACGCCCACGGAAGCACGCGAAGTCTCCGCCGCGTCCCGCCGCGTGATGCAGCCGGAACCGCCGGAGGTTGCCCTTGTTGAAGACCTGAAATGCCCTGGCCCGGCCGGTAAGATACGCTTGCGGCGCTATCGCGGCATCGGCACAGACCCCGAAGCCGCCCTGCCCTGCCTAGTCTATATGCATGGCGGTGGCTGGGTGATTGGCGATCTGGAAAGCCACGACCAAGTGTGTCGGCGCCTTGCCAATCTGACCGGCGCTTCTGTCATTGCGATTGATTATCGCCTTGCACCGGAACATCGCTATCCGGCAGCGGTCGAGGATTCCGCCGCCGCCTATCGCTATATCTGCAGTAAAGCGAAACGGCTTGGCATAGACCGGACCCGCATTGCGGTCGGCGGCGATAGTGCTGGCGGCAATCTCGCCGCCGTGCTGGCGCTGATGGCGCTGCACGGCGAATTGCCCATGCCTGACTATCAGGTTTTATTTTATCCGGTGACTGATATGGCGGGCAATCCGCCATCCTATGATCGCTTCACCGAAGGCTTGGTGCTGACACGCGATGTGATGAAGTGGTTCATCGCGCATTACCTGGGTCCTAAGGAAAAAGGCATTGATTGGCGCGCTTCGCCCTTACGCGCGCCGTCACTCGCCGGCCTTCCGCCAGCCTTCCTGATGACTGCCGGCGTTGATCCCCTGGTGGATGAAGGCATTGCCTATGCCAAGCGTTTGGATGAGGAAGGGGTGAATGTCACGCATCTGCATGTTGCGGATCAGATCCATGCCTGCCTGACCATGGGGCGCTTCATTCCAAAATCAGATCTGGTGCTGCAACACGCGGCCGCCAGCCTGCGGGCGCATTGGGGCATATAGGATCAGCGCTTCACCCCAAGCTTCATTTCCCGGTACCAGATGTAAAGCCCGGCGCCGACCAGCACCAGGATGCCCAGGAAATCCCAGGCATCCGGCATTTCCGCCCACAGCAGCGCGCCAAGCGCTGTTGTCCAAATAATCGCGGAATATTCAAAGGGCGCGAGCAAGGAAGCCTCTCCACTACGGTAGGCTTCCGTCATCATGATTTGCGCTACCGCCGAAACAAGCCCAATACCAGCCAAGAGCGCCCATTGCGTTGGGCTTGGCCAAATCCAAACCGGAATCATGGCAATGCCAGCCAGCAAGGCAGAGAAAAACGCAAACCAAAACACAATGGCAACACCGCTTTCGCCTGCCTCACCCATTTTGCGAATGGTGATCATGGCCAGCGCCCAGGCCAATGCCCCCAAAAGGCAAAGCCCAAGCGCAAACCATTGCGTATCAGTGCTTCCCTGTTCCGGGCGCACCATCAGCAATACGCCGCAAAACCCAACCAGCACCGCAAGCCAACGGCGCCAGCCAACCTTTTCGCCAAGAATGGGAATGGCGAGCAGCGTCAGAAATAAAGGCATGGTAAAACCAAGCGCCGTCACGGTTACCAGCGGCAGATAGACATAGCCGTAGAAGGAACCGACCATTCCTGTCATGCCAAAAATGGTGCGCAGAATATGGCTGCCAGGGTTCCGCATCCTCAGCGCCGCTAGGCCGCCGGCGCCGATCACTACCGGCAAAAGCGGAACCAGCGCGAAGAAATTGCGGAAGAAAATCACCTCTGCCACCGGAATGCCGGTGCCGATCGTCTTGGCGAAGGCGGCCGAGATGGAAAAGCTCGCCGCAGCCAAAATCACCAGCATAATGCCACGGCGCCGTGCGCGGCGGGTTCGGGCGGCATCGAGGGGTAGGGAATCGTTCTGTTTCATGCGACTCGCAGGCGGACCCTAACCCGAAATCCCGCCGGGCGGCAGAGGTTTTGTTCCGGCGCATTCTGGCCTAGCCTATCGGCCTGACGCATTCCCAGGAAACCCATGACTGAATTGATCTATCGCGAAGATGCCTATGCGCAGCAGATCCGCGCCAAGGTGCTGGCGGCCTCGGCCGAGGCGATCGTGACTGACCGGACGAATTTCTATGCCCAGGCGGGTGGTCAACCTGGCGATACCGGCCTGCTGCGTTGGGCGGGCGGGGAAGCACGCATCACCAATACCACCAAGGGGCCGGAGGATTCAGTGCTGCATGTGCCGGAAGCCGGCGCCGCATTGCCGCCTGTAGGCGCAGAGGTGACGCTTGAATTGGAATGGCCGCGCCGCCTTCGCCTGATGCGCATGCATACCACACTGCATTTGCTGTGCAGCCTGATCCCCGGTGCAGGCGTGACAGGCGGGCAGATTGGGCTTGAGAAATCGCGGCTGGATTTCGATCTGCCGGAACCGCCCAGCAAGGAAAGCCTGACCGAATCTTTGAATGGACTGGTCGCCGCCAATCATCCCATCACGCAGGGATGGATCTCAGAAGCCGAGCTTGATGCCAATCCCAGCTTGGTGCGTACGCTTTCCGTGCAACCACCGCGTGGCGCTGGGCGTATTCGGCTGGTGCGTATTGGCAGTGCTGAAGCCCCAATTGATCTGCAGCCTTGCGGCGGAACGCATGTCCGGCACACGGGTGAGATTGGGCGGGTTGAGGTCACAAAAATCGAAAACAAGGGCCGGCAGAATCGCCGAGTCTCACTGACGCTGCTGGAGGATTGATCCATGCATGATCTGGTTTCAACCGAATGGCTGGCCGGGGCGCTGGGTACGCCGGATGTGATGGTGTTTGACGCCACCAAATACCTGCCTAATGAACCCTTCGATGGGATGAGAAAATTCCACGAAGCGCATATTCCAGGCGCGCGCTTCTTCGATATTGATGTGGTGGCAGACCCCGACACCGATTTGCCGCATATGGCGCCCACTGCCGGGCGCTTCGCGCGGCTAATGAGTGAGATGGGCATCAGCAATACAACCCGTGTGATCTTTTACGATCAGAAGGGCCTGCAATCCTCTGCCCGTGGTTGGTGGCTGATGAAGCTTTTTGGGCATGAGAATGCCGCGGTGCTGGATGGCGGCCTGCCGAAATGGCTGACCGAGGGACGCGCGACGGAAAGCGGTGACGCCAAGCCAGCTACGCCCACCATCTATACGCCGGATTTTCGTGCTGATCTGCTGAAAGGCATTGGCGATGTGAAGCGCATTATCGCTGATGGCGGCGCGCTTATCTTGGATGCGCGCGCCAAGGGCCGCTTCAATGGTACGGCGCCCGAACCGCGCCCGGGCCTGCCTTCCGGCCATATGCCGGGCGCGAAAAGCGTGCCCTTCAACGAATTGCTCAATGCCGATTTTACCATGAAGGATGCTGCGGCGTTGCGCGCACGTTTCGCGGCCGCTGGTGCGGATGGAGCCACGCCCATCGTCACCAGCTGCGGCACGGGCGTTACGGCCTGCATTCTAGCCCTTGGCCTGAAGCAGGCCGGGCTTGGCGATGCCGCGATTTATGATGGTTCCTGGACCGAATGGGCCGGCAGGCCCGAAACCCAAAAGGAAAAGAGTAGCTAACATGGCCGACAACAATGCCAAAAACGGACAAAGCTTCGCCACCCGCATGTCTCATGCCGGGCGCGCGGGAACGCGTGTGCATGGTTTCGTCAATCCCGGCGTGCATCGCGGGTCCACCGTGCTGCACCCGAATTCTGAATCGCGCCGCGCCTTCCAGAAGGATAAGTGGAACCGCGTAATGACCTACGGCACCGCCGGTGGTCCCACTCAATACGCTTTGGAAGATGTGGTCGCGGAAATTGAAGGCGGCACGCGCTGTGTGCTGGTGGGCACCGGCTTGGCAGCGGTGACCGTACCGCTGATGGCTTACCTCAAGACTGGCGATCATTGCCTGATGCCCGATTCCGCCTATGGCCCTGCGCGCAATGTCTGCAATGGCCTGCTGAAGGATTGGGGGGTGGAGACCACCTATTACGATCCGCTGATTGATGAAGCTGGCATCCGCGCGCTGATCCGCCCCAATACCAAAGTGGTTTATACTGAAAGCCCAGGCAGCCACACATTCGAAGTACAGGATGTACCAGCCATTGCACGCGCAGCGCATGCGGCGGGCTGCGTGGTCATGATGGATAATACGTGGGGCATTCATCACTTCATGCCCTTCCAGCATGGTGTAGATGTTTCGATCCAGGCGCTGACGAAATATGTCGGCGGGCATTCCGATGTGCTGCTCGGTTCCATCACTGTAAACAGCGAAAAGGATTACGAGATAGTGCGCGGCGCGGCTTCCCAGATGGGGCATTTTGCCGCACCGGATGATTGCTGGCTGGCACTGCGTGGCGCGCGCACCATGCCAATTCGGCTGAAGCAGCAGGAAAAAAGCGGGCTGGAAGTGGCGCGTTGGTTTGAAAATCGACCGGAAGTGCAGAGCGTATTGCACCCTGCCCTGCCTTCCCATCCGCAGCATGCGTTATGGAAGCGCGATTTCACGGGCGCTTGCAGCCTGTTTGGCGTGGTCTTCAAGCCGCATTATACGGAAGCGGATATCTTCAAATTCATCGATAGCTTGAAGCTTTTCGGCATTGGTGCTTCCTGGGGTGGGTTCGAAAGCCTGGCGCTGCCGACCACCGGCTTTATTACCCGCACTGCCACCAACCCTGATTTGGGCGGCTTCACGGTACGTATCCATATCGGCCTTGAAGATGTTGGCGATCTGATCGCTGATCTTACTCAGGGCCTGGCCACACTACCCAAGTAAGCGCCACGAAGCAGAAGGGCGTCTAATCGCTTCACGGCGAACGGCGCCCTTCTTCCCTGCCACGCTGATAGGCGCGCTGTTCATTTTCGCGCGATTGGCCCACCGCATAGCCGCCAAGCGCACCAGCACCGGCGCCAATCAACGCGCCCCAACCGGCATTGCCGGAAAATGAGCCAATGGCAGCGCCACCCACCGCGCCCAGGCCAGTGCCAATCGCCGTGCTGCGCTGCTTTTCGGTCATCTCCGCGCAGCCAATAAGCGTTCCCAATACCACGAAAGTAAGGCTCAATTTTCCTTGTCTGGTCATGACAAACTCCTCATCGGTTGCGAAGGGCGGGCGCGCACATGGTTTGGGTGATGGATGGAATGGCAGGATTGGTCGGGATTGGCCGGTCAAGGCTGGCCAGTCGGATCATTGCGCCCGATGGTGGTGCGCCGCGCAAAGCTGAAAAACCGGTAGGGCAATAGGTAATTGCGTATAGTGGCGGAACGCCCGAAATTTCCTGTGCCAGCCCCGATGCGCCAAGGCAAAAATCCGCAGCATGGGGCGATGACGCAGCCGAAAGCCCCTTCGCCGCTTCCGCAAGGCTTGCGTCATCAGCACGTGCGCTACCCCAGCCTTCGAAATGCTGCGGCAATTCCACCAGGCGCGGTATCTCCCGCGCCATTGCAGATTGCTGGAATAAGACAGCCGCCAAAACCACGGCGCTGGCGCGTGCCAGACACTTCAAGCTTCTGATTTGCTGGGCGCGCATGACGCTTTCCTACCGGCGCGCCTGACGCGCCGTGCATGGGTATTGAATAGCGGCAAAGCGCATCAACCCATCGGCGGCGCGCAAACTATCAAATTGCGGATTGGCGGACGCCCAAGCCACGAAACTGGCCGCCACTTGATCAAGCGTTGGTGATGGCTCCGGCAGGCAGTAATTCAGCCTTTTGCTATAGCGCTTATGCAGCACATCACTGGTCTGCCCTGTGCCCACCAGCAAGCCATGGCAGAAATGCACGGCGGCTGCATAGACCGGTTCCTGCGCTGTCGCCGCGCATAGCCGTGCCAGCGCACCCGTTGTGCCGGCGGTGAATGTATCGCCATTGATGGCTGTGTTCTGCGCCGACGCAACCGATACAGCACCCGCGACAAAAACCGCGCAGGAAGCCGCAGCCAAGCTGAAGCCAAAAGCACGAAACGCCATCTCATCCTCCAAATGCGCCAAAGCATTCGCAGGGTAGAGACGCAAAAATTATTTTGGCAATTCAATTACCCGCTATTGGGCTGAGCGGCATTGCCACATTGGGCACAAAGCCCTTCAATTTCCACGGTCGCACGCGCGCCTGAAAAACCGCCACGGGCTGCAGCAGCAGCAATGGCCTCAGCCACCGCATGGTCGGAAATCTCTCGTGTTATGCCGCACCCCCGACAGATCAGAAATTGATGCGGGTGTTCATGCGCGTGACCGTGATCGTGATCATGGTCATGCGCGTGACCTTCCAGCGCTTCCGCGCAGCCCATGAAGGCGTTCAGCCTTTCCAGGCGATGGATCAGCCCCTGTTCGAGCAGAAAATCGAGCGCGCGATAAACCGTGGGCGGTGCAGCCTTTGCCCTGCTGCCCTTCAATTGATCCAGCAGCGCATAAGCGCCGATCGGGGCTTCTGCTTCCAACACCAGGCGCAGCACATCGCGACGCAGCGGCGTCAATTGCACGCCCCGCTTTTGGCAAAGCGCCTCAGCCCTTTCGAGCGCGGTCAAATGATGTCCCGAACCATGCATGACGCTTCCTAACAGGAGTCGTGAGTGTTATAAAGTAACAATGACACTGACCGCCACCCCTATCTCCACCGCCGCCCGCGATGCCTTGCTCGCGGCCATCAAGACCGATGCCTCAGGGCTCATTCCTGCCATCGCTCAGCAGCATGACACGGGCGAGGTGCTGATGATGGCTTGGATGAATGCCGAAAGCCTGGCCGAGACCCTCACGACCGGTCGCGTCTGCTATTATTCCCGCTCCCGCAAGGCGCTGTGGCGCAAGGGGGAAACATCGGGCCAGGTGCAGATGCTGGTGGATCTCCGGCTTGATTGCGATGGCGATACGATTCTGCTGCTGGTAGATCAACAGGGCGTCGCCTGCCATACCGGGCGGCGCAATTGCTTCTACCGCGCCCCGCGCGGCGAAACCCTCGCTAATATCGCGGAGCCGCTGATGGACCCGGAAGCGCTTTACCGCAAATGAAGCTCATTCCTGTCACGGTGCTGACTGGCTTTCTCGGTGCAGGCAAGACCACGCTATTGAACCGACTGCTCAAGCATCCTGAGATGGCCGGCAGTGCCGTGCTGATCAATGAATTCGGCGAGATTGGGCTGGATCATCTGCTGGTCGAAAAGCTGGATGAAGACACCGTGCTGCTCAATGCCGGCTGCCTTTGCTGCACCATCCGAGGTGATTTGCAGCGTGCGTTGCGCGATTTGGCACTGAAAGCCGAAGCCGGGCGTGACATCAGCCGCGTGCTGATTGAAACGACGGGCTTGGCCGACCCCGCGCCCATTCTGCAAACACTCATGAGCGACCCGGTGGCGCTACGATCCTTTCGCCTGGATGGCGTCGTGACCGTGGTGGATGCGGTACTCGGCGCCGCCACGCTGGATAACCAGATTGAAGCGGTGAAGCAGGCTGCCGTTGCGGATAGGCTGATCCTCAGTAAGACCGATATCGCCCAGGCGGATCAGATAAGCGCGCTTGAAGTGCGCTTGCGTGCGCTCAATCCGGGTGCGCCCATCAGGCATGTGGTGGCTGGCGATGTCGCGCCAGATTTTCTGTTTGGCACAGGCGGATTTGATTCCGCCGGCAAGATTGCCGATGTCGCAGCATGGTTGGCGGCAGAGGCCGCGCATCATCACCACCATCATGGCCATCACCACGACCCCAATCGCCATGATGCGCGCATCCAGGCCTTTGGGCTGACCTTCGCGGAGCCCCTCCCCTGGGAGGGCCTGGCGACCTGGCTTGAAATGCTCGCCATCACGCGCGGCGCCAGTATTCTGCGCATGAAGGGTATTCTGAACCTGCAAGGGGAAGACCGGCCTGTGGTGCTGCATGGCGTGCAGCATGTGTTCCACCCGCCGGAACGCCTGCCCGAATGGCCGCCGGGGCATGACAGGCAATCGCGGCTGGTTTTCATCCTGCGCGATCTGGACCGTGCGGTGGTGGAAGAAGGCTTGGCGGCCTTCCTGCAAGCGGCGCGGGATAAGGCTGCCCTTGGCGCCGGTGCGGCCTGATTCCGCCACGCGCCAATCTCGGCTAATAACCCGCCATGGCCCCTGCCCCTTTGACCTTTGAAACCCTCTCCGGCGCTGCGCTGACCGCGCGGCTGGATGCGCTGGCCAGCTTGCGGATCAAGGTGTTTCGCGAATGGCCTTATCTTTACGATGGCGATGCGGCCTATGAAGCGCGCTATCTTGCCGCCTATGCCGAAAGCCCAGGCGCGCTGGTGGTAGCCGCCAGCACAGCTGAAGGTGAAGCGGTTGGTATGGCCACCTGCCAGCCCGGGCAGGAAGCTAGCGCCAAGCTGCGCGCTTCCTGGGCTGCGGCGCGGCTGGATGTGGCAGAGTTATGTTATTTCGGTGAGAGTGTTTTGTTGCCCGAATATCGCGGCCAGGGTGCGGGCGTGCGCTTCTTTCAGGAACGCGAAGCCCATGCGCGCCGCCTGGGGCTTTCCATCGCCGCCTTCTGTTCCGTTGTGCGCAATGAAAACGACCCGCGCCGCCCGCGCGACTATGCGCCGCTTGATGGTTTTTGGCGCAATCGCGGCTATGAACCGCGCCCGGATATTTCCACCGTCATGCATTGGCGCGAAGTGGATGATACGCGTGAGACGCCACACGTGCTTTCCTTCTGGATCAAGCGGTTTTCATGATGGAAGCACAACCCATCAGGCTTGGACTGCTGCAATATCCGGTAGGGCGCCCTGCCTCCATTGCGGATTTCGCCGCCCGGCTTGATCGCTGGCTGGAAGAAGGCCGCGCGAGCGCGGATTTGCTTGTGCTGCCGGAATATGCGGCGGTGGAACTTGGCGCTGGGCTGAATGGCGGTGAGGCGAGTGAAGCCGCCGAGCTTGCCGCCATGGTCGCCGCCGCGCCCGCCATTCTTGAAGCGATGCGCGATGCCGCGCGGCGCCATCAGGTATGGCTACAGCCCGGCACCTTGCCCATGCGCGCGGCGGATGGCCGCGTGGTTAATCGCGCGCCCTTGATCACGCCGGAAGGCCGCATCGCCTTTCAAGAAAAACGCGCCATGACGCGGTTTGAAACTGAACGCTGGGGCATCAGCCAAGGCACCGATCCCAATGTGTTTGACACGCCCTGGGGTAGGATCGGGATTTCGATTTGTTATGATATCGAATTCCCCAAGCATGCGCGCGTGCAGGTCATGGCTGGCGCTTGGCTGATCCTGACGCCAAGCTGCACGGATACGCTTGCTGGTTTCAATCGCGTGCATTTTTCCGCCCGTGCGCGTGCCTTGGAAAACCAATGCTATGTCGCGATTACGCCGACGGTTGGTGATGCGCCCTGGTCCGCGGCACTTGATGTCAATCGCGGCTGCGCCGGGGTTTTTGGCCCCATGGATCGCGGCTTTCCCGCCGATGGCATCATGGCGCAGGGGCAGATGGATGTGCCGGGCTGGGTTTTCTGCACCCTCGATCCCGCCTTGATTGAAGCGGTGCGCCGCGATGGTGCCGTGCTCAATCACCGCGATTGGCCAAGGGCGCCCTTCGCCCCGCCGAAATCCGCATCCTTCGCATGACGCTGATCTACATCATCGCCGGAGAGGCTTCGGGCGATGTGCTTGGCGCGCGCCTGATCGCGGCTTTACGAAAGGCCCGCCCTGATCTTGCTTTCGCTGGTATTGGCGGCGAACGCATGGCCGAACAGGGCCTGCAAAGCCTTTTTCCCTACCGCGAATTGGCGCTGATGGGCTTGCTGGAAGTGCTACCGCGCATCCGGCAATTGAAGCGGCGCTTGGCGGAAACCGAAGCCGATATCATCACGCGCCAACCCGCGCTTCTGGTCACCATCGACAGTCCAGGCTTTACGCTCCGCATCGCCGAAGCCGTGAGACCGCGCGGCATTCGCGTGATGCATTATGTCGCGCCGCAGGTTTGGGCCTGGCGACCGGGGCGCGTCAAAAAACTTAAGCAGAAGATCGATGATCTGCTTTGCCTGCTGCCTTTTGAACCCGCGTTTTTCGAAGCCGCCGGCATTCCCGTTAGCTTCGTCGGCCATCCCGTTTTGGAAAGCGGCGTGGATCACGGCAATGCCGCGCGTTTCCGCGCCCGCCACGGGCTTGCCGCCACGGATCGCCCTTTAATCATCATGCCCGGCAGTCGGCGCATCGAAGCCACGCGCTTGCTGC
>JBEDHL010000015.1:0-5086 GCA_041174145.1 Pseudomonadota bacterium | reverse complement strand
GCCGCTTCAAGGTCAATCGTATTCACCCCCACGCCGATTTTCTGGATCAGGCGAAGCTTGGGCGCAGCGGCGATATCGGCGGCGCTGATCGGGCGGAGCACATGCCAGATCACCTCAACCTCGGGCAAAAGCCGCGCATAAAGCGCTGTATCGGCTTCCGGGCAGATGGCCAGTTCAAGGCCGGGCAGGGCGGCCAACTGCGCCGCCAGCCCGGGCCCTGCATCATAATGCAGCAACACCTTCATGAGCGGGACCGCCCCAAATGGGCACCGCCCGCAAACTGCGCCCGGGCACCCAGGCTTTCTTCCACGCGAAGCGCCTCATTCCATTTCGCCATGCGTTCGGACCGTGCGAAGGAACCAACCTTCAATTGCCCAACCCCCCAACCCATCGCCAGGTGGACAATGGTGACATCCTCGGTCTCGCCCGACCGGGCGCTGACAATGCCGGCGAACCCCACTTCCCGCGCGGCATCCCAGGCGGCTTTGGCCTCCGTCAGCGTGCCGCGCTGATTTGGTTTGATCAGCACGGTATTGGCCGCACCAATCGTCGCCGCGCGCCGCACCCGCGCCGCATCCGTCACCAGGAAATCATCGCCGACCACCTGGATGCGCCCACCCACTTCGCGGGTGAAGGCGGCAAAGCCCGCCGCGTCATCTTCGGCCAGCGGGTCTTCGATGGAGGCAATCGGATAGGCGGCGAGCCAGCCGAGCAACATGCGGATCATTTCATCCGTGCCAAGCTCTCGCCCTTCCAGGCCAAGCTTGTAGCGGCCACCCTTGCCGAAATCAGTTGCCGCGATGTCGAGCGCAATCGCCACTTGCCGCCCCGGCGTGAAGCCGGCTTTTTCGATGGCGGCAACCAGGGTTTCCAAAGCCTGTTCATTGGCGGTGAAGGCGGGCCACCAGCCGCCTTCATCGGCCACGCCCTGCAATAGCCCGCGCTGCTTCATAATGGCGCCCGCTGCCCGATAGACCTCGGCGGTCCAATCCAAAGCCTCGGCAAAGCTGGTGGCAGCCGGGCACATCACCAGAAAATCCTGGATATCCACGCGCCGCCCGGCATGGGCGCCGCCGCCCAGAATCTGGATTTGCGGCAAGGGTAGCATATCCGGCGCATCGCCACCCAAATAACGCCAGAGCGGCAGGCCCGAAGCCGCCGCCGCCGCATGGGCAGCCGCCATGGAAACCGCCAAAGTCGCATTGGCACCAAGGCGGGTTTTTTGCGGCGTGCCATCACGCGCGATCAACCGCGCGTCCAAAGCGGCTTGTGCGCGCGCATCCATGCCCAAAAGGGCAGGGGCCAATTCGCGGTTCACCGCATCCACCGCGCCCGTCACGTCATAACCGCCAAAGGCAGCGCCGCCATCGCGCTTGTCCAAAGCTTCACCACTGCCAGTACTGGCGCCGGCGGGGGCGATGGCGCGGCCTGTCGCACCGCCTGAGAGAGTGATTTCCGCCTCCACCGTCGGGCGGCCCCGGCTATCCCAAACGCGACGGCCACGAATGGCGGTGATGATGGTGCTGCTCATGCGCCGATTTCTTCCCCCCAGGCCGCGCGTACCGCCAACAGACGATCCTCGGGCCTGGTCAATAAGGCGCGCGCCACGCGGCGCACGCGGTTTTTGTCATGTTCTTCGGTCAGGTATTCGACCGGGCTTTTACCGTCCACCCGCGCCAGGAAAAGCCCCGGCAATAGCCGCGCCGCGCGGGCTTCCAGCGCATTCGGCGCTTCCCAGGTAATGCCCGCCAGATAACGCGCCACCAGCGCTTCGAAGCAGGCCATGAAGCCGGCGCTGGCCTTGGGCGTCCATAGGCATTTCAGCAAAAGATGATTTAGGCAAAAGGCAAGATCAAAAGCGGGGTCGCCCCACCAGGCACATTCCGCATCCAAAAACACCGGCCCCTGCGGCCCGCAAAGGATATTCTTCGGGCTTACATCGCCATGCACCAGCGTGCGCTTGCTGCGCGCTGTCACCGCCGCGATGTCTTCCAACACCGAAGCCAAATCCGGATGCGCCCGCGCGGTCGCCAGCAGATAGGGTTCCAGGCGGATGGCGTGGAAAATCTCATCCGTCGGGAAAGTTTCGGCCAGCGCGGGATGCAGGGCGGCATGGGCGTGGATGGCGGCAATGCGCCGCCCAACCTCCGCCGCGAAACCCGCATCCGCATGGCCATCCCTGAGGCGCGCTTTCCAAACCGGATGATCCGCCGGCGAAAGGAATGCCATGGCGAGGCAACCTGTGGCCTCATCCTGCCCCAGCAGCTTGGGCACCGCGCCAGGCAGCGCGCGATCCGCCTCAGCAAGCCAGCGAGCTTCATAAATATTGCGCACCACCGGCGCGCGCCAATCGGCGGCCACTTTCAGCTTGGGCAGCGCGCGTTTGACGCAAATATCGCGCCCATCAGGCAGCCTCAGGCGCCAGATATCGGAAGAAACGCCGCCCGCCAGCGCTTCACCCTGCACAGCTTGACCCGGGGCGAGCAGCCCCATGGCGGCAAGCCCGGCGGCGATGGCCTCTGGTAATTCCTGCAGCATCACTCAGCGCTTCAGCAGCGCTTCCCAACGCGCCACTTCGGCGGCCAGATAGGCTTCGCTTTCGGCGACATTCAAGGTCAGGATCCGATCCGCACCAAGATCGGCTAGGCGCTTGCGCAAGGCTTCCTGGGCAACAGCGCGATTGATTGCGGCATTCAAAGCATCGCGCCTGTCGCGTGATGTCGCGGCGGGCACGAACATGGCTTGCCAGACGCTCATTTCCGCATCCACGCCGCCTTCGCGCCAGGTGGGCACATCAGGATTGGCAGCATTGCGTTGCGGCGTGGTCACGGCAAAGGCGCGCGCCTGATTACCGCGCGCTGTCTGAAACCCCGTCAGCCCGGCATCGAACATCATGGCAATACGCCCGGCGGCAAGATCAAGTGTCGCGGGTGCGCCGCCGCGATAGGGAACCTCATTCAACTGCACGCCGGTGGCTTTCAGATAAAGCAGCGCCGCCATTTGCAGAATCCCGCCACCGCCGGAGCTGCCGTAATCCAATTGCCCGGGCCGCGCCTGCGCCAGCGCGGTAAATTCGCGCAAATTATTGGCCGGCACATTATTCGCGACCAGCATGACAATGGGCGATTCAGCCACCACCGCAATCGCCTGCAAACTGGTGATGGGGTCAACCGGCGGGTTGGGCACCAGCACGCGCAAAGCGGCATGGCCGGTATTGTTGAAGAGCACCGTATGACCATCTGCGGGGGCGCGCGCCACAACTTCCGCCCCCACCATGCCGCCGGCGCCGCCGCGATTTTCGATAATCATGGGTTGGGGCAAAAACGGCGTTATGGCTTCCGCCAGAACGCGGGCCACTACATCTGTCGCCCCGCCCGCCGCATAGGGCACAATGACGCGAATGGGCCTTTCTGGGTAAGCGCTGGCCGGCGCCAACTGGGCCAATAATAGGACCGACACGGACAAAACCCAGCGCAACAACATCATTCCCCCCCTTTGCCCCGATGTTTGGGGGCAAGACAATATTATCCTGCCCGGCCTTGGCGCCGCTGCCAAATCCGGTAGCCTGACCTGTTACAAAGCCTGTGTTATAGAAGGCTGATCCACTGAGCCGAGACATCATGGCGGAAGAAGACTGGGACATCCCCGAGCATTTGCAGCCCGACCCGACGGAGCATGGCTTCGACTTGGATCAGGCCTATCGCGCCGTGGTGGGCTTGCGCAGCCAGGTCCCGCCCGATGCCTTTACGGCCCGGGTGCTTGGCACGGAACGCGAAGGCAGCGGTGTGCTGATTGGCGATGGGCTGGTGCTGACCATGGGCTATTTGGTGAGCGAGGCTGAAACCATTTGGATTACCACCGCCGAAGGCCGCGCCGTGGCCGGCCATACGCTGGCGGTTGATCAGGAAACCGGCTTTGCCCTGGTGCAGGCGCTCGGCAAAATCAATCTCAATCCCGCCTCCCTTGGTGATAGCGCTGGCCTCAAGATCGGTGCCGCGACGGTGATGGCCGCAGCAGGTGGCCGTGCCCATGCGGTGGCGGGCAAGCTGGTCGCGCGCCAACCCTTTGCTGGCTATTGGGAATATCTGATGGAAGACGCGCTGTTTATCGCGCCTGCCCATCCTTCCTGGGGCGGCGCCGGGCTATTCGGCCCTGATGGCAAGCTGGTTGGCGTGGGTTCCTTGATCCTGCAGCAGGGGGAAGAAGGGCGCCGGCTTGACCTCAATATGGTCGTGCCCGTGCATCAAATATTGCCCGTTCTGGACGATCTGATGACCCAGGGCCGCCGCCCAGGCCCGCCGCGCCCCTGGCTTGGCCTTTACGCGACTGAGGATGAGGAGGGGATTTCGGTTGCTTCCCTCGCCCCAAGCGGCCCGGCCGAATCGGCGGGGCTCCGGAATGGGGACCGCATCATTTCGGTGGAAGGCGCTGAGGTGGGCGAATTGGCCGATTTCTGGCGCGCCATCTGGGCGATTGGGCCTGCGGGCAGCAATGTCCATTTGCAAGTCAGTCGCGGCAAGGCGCGGCGGGATGTGACCATCACCTCCGCCGACCGGGCGCAATTTCTGAAACGTCCTCGATTGCATTGACCCGGCCGTATTGAAAGGAAAGCCCATGTCCGAGCCCGGTGGTTTTGTTCTCATCCCGCCGGGGGGCGGGGCGCAGCATTGGCAGCCGCAGCCTGCCAATGGCTGGATTGAGGTCCTGACGTCGCCGCGGATTGCCGGCATGCCGGCGGGGTTTTCGGCGGGGCTTCAGGAATTGCCGCCGCTTGGCAAAATTCGCGAACACGCCCACCCGGCCCAGACCGAGATTTTCTGGGTGGTGGCCGGGCAAGCGCTGGGGCGGGTGGATGGCGTGGTGCGGCGCATCCCGACCGGCAGCTTCATGGTGGCGCCGCCGCATAGCCGGCATGGCTTCATCAATGATGGCGCGCATCCCTTCCGCTTCCTTTGGCTGCTGATCCCGGCGGGGCTTGAAGATTTCTTCATCGGCATTGGCCGGCCCAAGATACCTGGGGCAGCGGACCCGACCCCCTATCCGCGCCCGGCGGACGCCGGAAATATCGAACTCTCCACGGTGTTTG
>JBEDHL010000014.1:0-16523 GCA_041174145.1 Pseudomonadota bacterium | reverse complement strand
GTTTCCATCGGCTGCGCCAGCACAAACCCAACCACGAAGGGCGGGCGCGGCCAGCCGAAGCGGCGCATGAGCAAGCCAAGCAAGCCCACACCCAAAAGCAGCAGCAAATCCGCCAATTCGCGATTATTGTTGAAGGCACCGAAGCAGACCACCATCATCATGAAGGGCGCCAACAAGCCAAAGCGCACCGTGGTCAGCCGCGCAATCAAGGGCGATGTCGCAAAGCACAGCAACGTCCCCATCACATTGGCAATCGCGAGCGACCAGATGATCGCATAGGTCAGATCAAGCCGTGATCCCACTAATTGCGGCCCAGCTTCAATGCCAAGCAGCGTCATCCCGCCCAGGAACACCGCCATGGAACCGGATGAAGGAATGCCGAAGAACAGCGTCGGCACCAGCGCACCACCTTCGCGCGCGTTATTGGATGCCTCCACGGCAATCACGCCGCGCACATCGCCCTTGCCGAATTGGCCATTCTTTTCCGTCTGGATGGCATGGCCATAAACGATCCAATCGGTCACGCTGCCACCAAGCCCGGGGATCGCGCCGAGCACGGAGCCGATGGAAGAAGTCCGCAGCAGCAGCCACCAATGGCGCATGATGTCCTGCAAACCCATAATCCAGCCGCGACCCAAATCCGCCGTGCGGGAAATGGTGCCGCCACCGCGCGCCAGATCAATGATTTCCGGCAGGGCGAAAATCGCCAGCACCAGTACGGGCAAGGGCAGACCATCGGAAAGATAGATCAGGCCGAAATCCAGCCGATATTCCGCTGTCGCTGGCGCGGTGCCTACCGTGCCAAGCGCCAAACCCATGCCACAAGCAATCAAGCCTTTGGCAAAGCTTTTGCCAGCCAGCACGCCCACCATGGAAAGCCCAAGCAGCGCCAGCATGAAAAGCTCTGCCGTGCCGAGCGCCAGAATTAATGGCCGCGCCACCAACACTGCGCCGGTCAGAATCACCGCACCGACCAAGCCGCCAATCATGGAAGCGATGAAAGATGCCGATAAGGCGCGCGCTGCCTCTCCTCGTCGGGCCATGGGGAAGCCATCCAGGATCGTTGCCTGGCTGGCCGATGATCCCGGTATGCCCATCAGGATGGAGCTGAAAGTATCCGCCGTTGCCGCCACCGCGACCAAGCCCACCAGCATGGCAAGGGCTGAGACCTGATCCAGCCCGTAGATGAAGGGCATCACCAACGAAAGCCCGGCCAGGCCGCCCAAGGCCGGCAATACGCCAATGGCGTAACCAATCAAAACGCCAAGCGCCATATAACCAAGACGTTCCGGGCTTGCGAGCGCCGTCAGCGCCATCAGCAGCGCGTCAATCATTCTGCCTTACTCCCGTTGCCGCGCTGCGCTTGACCAAATTAGCCAAGCCGATGGTTGAAGCGGCGCAGCAACCATTCCTTGATCCATTCGCGCGTTGCTTCACTGATCACGGTGCCGGCGGCATAGGCTTTCTCGGCCGCGTCACCCACCACTTCATCATATTCACCAATCACCGTGCCGCGCTTTTCCTTGTATTCAGGATCGGCGAAGATGCGCGTGAAGGCCGTGCGATACAAATCCTGCACAGGCTTCGGCGTTTCCTTCGGCACCACCACGAATTTCTGCGCGGCGAAGCCTGCGACGAACAAAGTGCGATAGGCCTCCCAGGCCGGGCCGGAAGGATCCTGCCCCGTGGCTGCCTTCAGGAATTCGGGGAAGGTCGGCAAATCCGGGAAATTCGGATCGCGCACGATATCGCCCGCAGCATTCAGGATGCCGTAAGAAAACAACGGCGCCGCCTTGCCTTCGCGCACCAGCGGCAGCACCTGGCTCGTATAGGCTGAGGATGTCTGATAATCGATCGGCGTTTCACCGCGTTCGAAAGCAAGGCGCCCCTGGCCGCGGCCCTGCATGCCAAAGACAATCTGCACATTCAGATTCATCAGTTCAAAGGCCAGCGCCGGCACAATATCCAAAGAAGTCGGCCCCTGGCTGCCGAATTTCAGCCCCTGCGCCGCTTGCAGCTTCGCCAAATCCGCCGGCCCACGCACGCCCAGTTCCGGCCGCACATAAAGCACGCCGCCGGTCGGGCTTGCCATCAACACGTTCCAGGCGCGGTAATCATAGCGCACGCGCGGATCGCCCATCAGATACGGGAATTGCGTGGAACCACTGGTGCCCATGATAGTCAGGCCATCTGGCCGCGTGCGCTGCGCGAATTGATTGGCGCCATTGATGCTGCCGCCGCCGGTGACATTGCGGATCACCACGGTCGGGTTGCCGGCCATGTGCTTTTGCAGCATCGGCAGATGAAACCGCGCCCAGACATCCGAACCGCCGCCCACCGCGAAGGGGATGATCCATTCAATCGTCTTGCCGGCCATATCCTGCGCGCGGGCACTGCCTGTCGCGGCCAGCCCAAGCCCAAGCCCGGCAAGGGCACGGCGCGTGAAGGTGAAATTGGTTGATGTGGTCATGAAGCCCTCCCCCAGAAGCATTTTCGCTTCCCTTAAAGCAGAACCATAAGGGATGGAACCAGCGAAATGATCCACCGCGCGCCGCATTTCCCGCTTTCAGATCAGCGCGCCCCCTGTTACGGAATGCCATGCCTGTCACGCACCGCACCATCGCCCCGGCCGAGGCCGATATCCGGCTTGATCGCTGGTTTCATCGGCACTACCCGAATCTGACCCAGGGCGCGCTGCAGAAAATGCTGCGCACCGGGCAGATCCGCGTCGATGGCGCGCGGGTGGAAGCGAATACGCGGCTCAAGCCCGGCCAGCAATTGCGCATCCCGCCGCTGCCGGCAGAAGCTTCCAAGCCGCCTTCAGCCCGCCCGGTGTCAGACCGCGATGCGGCGGCGATTGAACGCATGGTGATTTATCGCGATGCCTCAGTCATCGCGATCGACAAGCCCCAGGGCCTGCCGGTACAGGGCGGCCCCGGTATTACCCGCCATGTGGATGGCATGCTGGATGCGCTGCGCTTTGGCTATGATGAACGCCCGCGCCTGGTGCATCGGCTGGATAAGGACACATCAGGCGTTCTGATCCTGGGGCGCACCGCTGCGGCGGCTTCCAAACTCGCCGCCGCGTTCCGGGGCCGGGATGCTGAGAAAACCTATTGGGCCATCGTGATTGGCCGGCCGCATCCGCTGCAAGGGCGGATCGATATGCCACTCGCCAAGCTTGGCGGGCAGCGCGGCGAACGCGTGGCGGCGGCGACGGATGGGGAAGGCACGCGTGCCGTGACCCTTTACAGCGTGGTGGATTCCGCACAGCGCCAAGCCGCCATGCTGGAATTGCTGCCGCTGACCGGGCGCACGCATCAACTTCGCGTGCATTGCGCCGAGGCGTTGAAATGCCCGATCATGGGCGATGGCAAATATGGCGGTCAGGCCGCACATCTGGAAGGCTTCGGCAATACGCTGCATTTGCATGCCCGCGCATTGCGCTTGCCACATCCGGAAGGCGGCGTTTTGGAACTTGCCGCGCCGCTGCCGGCACATATGAAGGAAACCTTCGGCTTGCTCGGCTTTGATCGCCCGCGCACCCCGCCATGCCGGCATCGGCGCTGAAACCAGCCCGGCGCTGGCCGCGCTATGCCCTGGGCACGGCGGCGCTGGTATTTCTGCTGCTGATTGGCGGCATTTTCGCTTTGCGCGCCGCCCTGGAGTCCGGACGCTTCACGCCCCGCATCCAGGCTGAAATTGAAAACGCCACCGGCTATCGCGCCAGTATTGGTGGGCTTGGGCTGACGCTGGGGCTGATCCCCAAGCTTGAATTGCGCGATGTGACGCTCAGCACACCTGATGCTGCCGTGCCCGGCTTGGTGGCGCCCAGGCTGGCAGCGAGCGTTTCACTTTTCTCCCTTTTTGGCGGCGGCCTGGAAATCCCGGGCGTGGAGGCCGAGGGGCTGAAGCTCAATCTGGACCCTAAGCTTTGGGCGCTGCCCGAGGCCGCCAAACCCTCACGCCCCGCCCGCAGCGAAGCTGCAGCACCCAAGCCCCCCGGTGCTGCGCCGCTTATTGGCCTGATCAGCCTCACGGATTCGGTCATCACCCTACCCGGCGGGCCGGCACGCCAAATCCAAATCCCCCGCCTCAGCATCAGCCATCTGAGTGCCAGCAGCGCAAGCGATCTGGCGGCGGTTTGGCGCTTCAACGGCATTGATTTCACCCTGGCAGGCCAGGCTGGGCCGCTGCTTGGCACCGCCCCCGGCGCGCTGCCGCCGCTTGGCGCGTTAACACTTAAGGCCGGCGCGGGTGATCTTGGCTGGCTGCTGCCAGGGCTGCGGCTGGATGGGCTGGAATTGGTGGTGCCCCCGGAAGCCGAGGCTCGACTAACCGGCGCGATTTCCCGCGGGCGCAGCACGGCGCGCCTGGAAGCAAGGCTGGGCGCGCTTGGCAAGTTGGTGCAAGGCGCTTCCGCGCCATTACCGATTGAAGCGCGGCTTGCCGCCGGCAACGCCCATCTGTCGTTGAAGGGCGCCGTGGCGCGCCCGCTGGACATGGCGGGCGGGCAATTCGATCTGGTGCTGGAAGTGCCGGATGGCGCCGCACTCGCGGGGTTTTTCGCTGCCCCTTCAGGGCTTAGCGGCGCGGCCCGGCTGGAATGGCGCGATACGGCCCATTTCAGCCTGCCACATCTGCAGCTTACCAGCCCGGCCATGGCGGCCAGTGCTGCGCTCAATCTTGGCGTGTCTGGGCGGCCCAATTTGGCCGGCCGTATTGAGATCACCAAGCTTGATCTTGACGCCCTGGCGCCGCCAGCCCCGGCCCCAACCACGCCCGGCGGCGTCGCACCTTCAGCCCCGGCGGCGGCCGGCGATGGCCGGATTATTCCCGATATCGCCCTGCCCGTGGCGCTGCTGATGGCCCTGGATGCCGAGGTGAAACTTGCCTTGAGCGGCTTCTCCTTCCGCAACCTGCCACGGGCCGGCTTGCAGACGGATATGCGCCTGAAGGATGGCGCGCTTGCCCTGGCGCCCTTCAACCTCAGCCTCCCGTCGGGACAGCTGGCCGGGCAGGTCACGGTGAATGCCGCCGCGAACCCGGCGCAATATGCACTGAGCCTCCGCTCCGAAGGCGCGGGGCTTGAGCTTTCCGCGCTAAGTGGCGCGCTGTCTGGACTTGGCTTGGCTGGCAATGCTGAAATCGCCGCCGATTTGCGCGGTGCCGGCGCATCCACCCGCGCCGTCGCCGCCAGCCTGGATGGCGCCTTCGGGCTTGCCTTGGCCAATGGCCGGCTGGAACAGGGCGTTGTGATGGATGCGCTTGGCGCCGTGCTGAGACTGCTATCGCCCAATGCACAGAGGCTTGGCGTAGTGGAATTACGTTGCCTCGCGATTGCCTTTGCTGCGGAACAAGGTGTTGCGCAAAGCCGCGCGCTCTTCACGGATAGCGGCATTGGGCAGATCAATGGGCAAGCCCGTATCAATCTGCGGGATGAAAGCCTTGATGGGCGGCTCAATTCCAATCTGCGCGTCTTTGGCCTTGGGCTGCGCGCGCCGGTCAATCTGGGTGGCACGCTGGCAGCGCCGCGCCTTGGTGCGGCGCCAGCGGCGGCGCTTGGTCAGAATGCAACGGGGCTGATCACCGATGCGCTGACCGGGCGGATCGTGACCGAACCGCTCGGCAATTTGCTGGGCGAGAATGGCCGCAACGCCGCAATGGATTGCGCCGAACCCTTGCGGATCGCGCGCCTTGGCGCGGAAGGCGCGATCCCGGCGCCGCGCCCCGCGCCGGAAGCCGCACCTGGCGGCACCAAGCCTTCTACCCCTGCACCGGTCCAGGATTTGCTGCGCGGCCTTGGGGGTATTTTGGGTGGCGGGCGGCGGTAAGCCTACCGCCTTTCAAAGCGTTTCCCGTTCACCTTCATTCAAGGGAAGCGCCCTAAAATTTGTTTGATCGCATTTTCCGAGCCGCCAAGTGATTCCACTTGGCTTGAAAATGCTCACCCTTCAACATCATCCAGCGACAGGCCAAGCGCTTCCAGCCCTTCTTCCAGCATATCGCCCAGCATTTCGATGCCCAGCAAATAGGTTGCCGGATCACGTATATTGCGTTCCCGCGCCAGATTGCGGGCTTCTTCCCAATCATCCGCCTCATAATCACCGCGCCCAACCCAGGCGAGGGCGATCAGGGCCGCCTGTTCATCCTCATTCAATTCACTGATGAAGGCGCGCAGCGCATCCTCATCCATGTTTTCATCATCTTCGGCGTCCAGGCCTTCTTCATCTTCATCGGCGCGGGACAGCGCGCCGCTTTCTTCGCCTTCCTGCACGGCGCGCGCGGCATCCACAATGGCGGCCACCGATTCCAGGCTGATGCCCAGATCGAATTCCTCATCATCTTCATCGCGTGCGGCCATGGCGCTTCTCCTGCCTGAATGAGCGCACTCAAGCACATGCGCACGGGGCTTTGCCAGCCCCGATCAGGTTGCAAATGCGTGTCAGAAAATGACCAGAAATTCAGCGCCGTGAGAGGTCAATCAGCCCCGCAAAGCCTGCTTCCGTACCAAATGCCAAATGCGTGCCGGAATCACTCCAGGCCAGAGCGGAAACCGCGCCACGCCCCGGGGCGGCCACGGGCACCACGCGCCCGCTGGTAACCTCGGCAATCAGGACCAGCCCATCATCAAAGCCCGCTGCCACCACTTCCTGCTGCGGATGGCAGGCAACGGCCGAACAAAGCGCCTGATCGCCACCGGCCAATTCGGTTGGTGCCTTGCCCATCGGGCCGCCACCAAAAAACGGCCAAAGCACAATGCAATCCGCGCCCGATGTCGCAAGCCAGCGCCCCTTGGCGGTGAAGGCGATGGATTTCGTCTTCGCGGGATAACCGGCCATGCGCATATGCTGGCCATCCGCCAGGCGCCAGCCATGCAAGGTGTTTTCCTGCATGGCGGTGACCACATGCGTGCCATCCGGGCTGATCTCAACGCCGATATGGCTGCCCTTCCATTCTAGCGAGCGTGGCTTGTCTTCCTTCGCGGCCACGAACCAGAGCGAGGCGCCATTGTAATGGCTGGCCGCGATGCGCTTGCCCTTGGAATCGAAAGCAATGCCCGTGACCGATGTTGGATGCGCGAGTGATTTCAGCGCTGCCCCCGCGCCATCCAGCAGATGCACGGCCTTGCCCACAACAGCGGCGCGCAGCCCGCTTTCATGCGCTGCGACATGGTCCACCCAGCGGCTGCCATAACGCGCCAATTCAACCAAAGTACCGTCAGCGCCAAGGCGCATCACCCGCCCATCATCGCCGCCGGAAATCACGCCATCCTTGGCATCGGCGCAAAGCGATAGCACCGCGCCCTGATGCGCTTCATGCTGCGCCCAAGGCTCCTTCGGCGCGGCAAGCAAGGCGCGATGCAAGACACCATCAGTGGTGCCGAAAATGCAGGTCTTGCCTTCATGGCCGAAAGCAAGCCCCGCGACCCAGGCGCCGAGCGAATGCGACGTGCCGCGCCCATCCAGCAAATATTCTGCGCCGCTCATGCGTCCGGCGGGCTCCAACGCGCGATTTCGGCATTGATCTTCGCCTCATCCTCACCGGCCTGGCAGGCTTCAAAGCCACGACGCAGCAAGGGGCGATTGAGATCGCGTCCGATAAATACCAGCTTGGAACGCCGCGGATCGCCTTCCTTCCAGGGGCCAATGAAATCGCCATCGGCAATCATATGCACCGCCTGGAAAGCGAAGCGACGATCATCGCCCTCATAAGCCAGAATGCCTTTGGTGCGCAGCAAATCCTGCCCCTTGCTGGACAGAACCTGCGTGATCCAGGCGTTGAAACGCTCAGGATCAATGGGGCGCTCCACTTCGAAGGAAACGCTGTTCACTTCCGAATCATGTTCGTGATCATCCTCGCCCGAGAGGAATTCCGGCTCACGTTCCAGGATGCGCGCCAGGTTGAAGGCGTCACGCCCGATCACGGCATTGATCGGCACATCGGATTTCGTGGCGCGGCGAATTTCGGCATAGGGGTTGATGGCGCGGATGCGCTTTTCCACCTCGGCCGCTTCAGCCTCACTCACCAGATCCATCTTGTTCAGCACAATGATATCGGCGAAGGCGATCTGTTCCTGCGCTTCGGCGGAATCTGTCAGGCGCGCGGGCAAATGCTTGGCATCCACCACCGTTACAATCGCATCCAACTTCGTCGCGCGCTTCACATCATCATCAACGAAGAAGGTCTGCGCCACCGGGGCGGGATCGGCCAGCCCCGTGGTTTCCACGATAATGCCATCAAACTTGTCGCGCCGCTTCATCAGCCCGGCCAGGATGCGGATCAAATCCCCGCGCACCGTGCAGCAGATGCAGCCATTGTTCATTTCGAACACTTCTTCATCGGCATCCACCACCAGGTCGTTATCCACGCCCAATTCGCCGAATTCATTGATCACAACCGCGAATTTCTGGCCGTGATTTTCGGTGAGGATGCGGTTCAGCAGCGTTGTCTTGCCGGCGCCAAGATAGCCGGTCAGCACGGTCACGGGCACGGGGGCGCGGGCGGTGTCGCTCACGTTTGTCTCTCCGTCAAAAGGATTTGGCCCCTATATGGGGCGAAGCCGGGCAGAGGTCACCCCGCCCGGCAGTATTATCGTTTTGGTCGCATTTTCCGAGGCACCATGTGAGCCCACATGGCTTGAAAATGCTCCTGTTACGCCGCTTCAGCGACAAGCGCCTCAGCCAAGGTATTGATCAGCCGGTCCACATGCGGCTTTTCGCAAATCAGCGGCGGCGACATGGCGATGATATCCGCCGTCACGCGGATCAGCACGCCGTCATCAAAGCAGCGGCGGAAGACATCCAGCGCGCGTTGCGTGGGCTTGCCCGGGCGCGGCGCCAATTCCACCGCACCAATCAAGCCGACATCGCGAATATCAATCACGTTCGGCAGGCCCTTCAGCGAATGCACCGCATCCTGCCAATAAGGCTCCAGCGCCAGCGCCCGGCCCGGCAAATCCTCAGCGCGGTGCAATTCCAACGTGGCAATCGCCGCCGCCGCCGCCAAGGGATGGCCGGAATAGGTATAGCCATGGAAGAATTCGATCCCGGCGCTGGTGCCGGTCACGATGGCATCATAAATCTCATTCTTGACGGCAACCGCGCCCATGGGCACGGCGGCGTTCGTCAGCCCCTTGGCCATGGTCATGATATCGGGCACCACGCCCAGGCGTTCCGCGCCGAAATTGGCGCCGAGGCGACCAAAACCCGTGATGACCTCATCAAAAATCAGCAGAATGCCATGCTTGGTGCAGATATCGCGGAGCCGCTTCAGATAGCCCACCGGCGGCACCAGCACGCCGGTTGAACCCGCCACGGGTTCTACCATGACCGCCGCGATGGTTTCCGCACCATGCAAAGCCACCAGGTTTTCCAGCACATCGGCCAATTCGGCGCCATGCGGCGGCTCGCCCCGGCAATAGCTGTTCTTGGCCGGCAGATGCGTATGCGGCAGATGGTCCACGTAAGGCAGCAGCGCGCCGAATTGCTTGCGATTGGGGCCGATGCCGCCCACCGACATGCCGCCAAAACCCACGCCATGATAGCCGCGTTCGCGCCCAATCAAGCGCACGCGGGAAGATTCGCCTCGCGCCTTGTGATAGGCCAACGCGATCTTCAGCGCCGTATCAGCGGCTTCACTGCCGGAATTCGTGAAGAAAACGCGGTCCATGCCGTCCGGCGTCATATCCGCCACGCGCGCGGCGGCTTCAAAGGCAATCGGGTGGCCAAGCTGGAAGGCGGGGGCGAAATCCATGATCGCCGCCTGCTTTTGGATGGCCTCCACAATTTCCCGCCGGCCATGCCCGGCATTGCAGCACCAAAGGCCAGAGGTGCCGTCCAGAATCTCCCGGCCCTCGGGTGTGTAGTAATGCATGCCCTCAGCGCGCGCGAGCATGCGCGGGCGGTCCTTGAAATACTTATTGTCGGAATAGGGCATCCAGAACGCGTCCAGATTATTCGGGCGCGGCACATTGATCTCATTCATCGGGGCTTCTCCGGGATTTGAGCCGATACAAACACCCACTTGCGCGCGGGGGCAAGCGCGGTTTGTTTAGCCCTGTCGCAATTCGGCGAAATCCTCCTCCCGATGCTCGCCCTCGGGCCTCACGCCAGCGGCGAAGCGCTTTTCCTCAAGCTGGCGGAGTTCCACCCGCCTGATCTTGCCGGAAATGGTTTTCGGCAATTCATGCACTTCAAGGCGCCGCACGCGCTTGAAGGGGGAAAGCCGTCCGCGCAGATGCTGGAAGATGGACAGCATGGTCGCCGAGTCAGCCACCGCGCCCGGGGCCAGCGCAATAAAGGCCTTGGGCACCGCCATGCGCATGGCATCCGGCGCCGGCACCACGGCGGCTTCCGCCACTGCCTCATGCTCGATCAGTACGCTTTCGAGTTCAAAGGGCGAAATCCGGTAGTCGGAGGCTTTGAAGACATCATCTGCCCGCCCGACATAGGTCAGGTAGCCATCCTGATCCCGATTGGCGACATCGCCGGTGCGGTAAACCGCCTCGCCCGCCGGCAGAATGGCGCCATCATCACCCTGATAGCCCATCATCAGCCCGGTCGGCGCGGGGTTGAGGGCGATGCAGACCTCCCCTTCCTCGGCGGGCTTGTCATCGGGGTCGAGTAGGACAATCCGATAGCCCGGCAGGGGCTTGCCCATGGAACCTTCTTTCAAAGCCATGCCCGGCGGATTGCCGATCTGCGCCGTGGTTTCCGTCTGGCCAAAAAAGTCGCGGATCGTCAGGCCCCAGGCATCGCGCACCTGTTCGATGATTTCCGGATTGAGTGGTTCCCCCGCGCCCCCTACTTCGCGGAGCGACGTGCGGAGCGATTTCATGTCTTCCTGCACGAACATTCGCCAAACCGTGGGTGGGGCGCAGAGGCTGGTGACGCCATTGGCCGCAATCGCTTCCAGCATGCCGCGCGCATTGAAGCGCGGCTGATTGGCGATAAAGACCGTAGCCCCCGCATTCCAGGGCGCGAACAGGCAGGACCAGGCATGCTTCGCCCAGCCGGGTGAGGAAATGTTCAAATGCACATCGCCGGGCCGCAGCCCCAGCACGAACATGGTGGAAAGATGCCCCACCGGATAGGATTGGTGGCTATGTAACACCAGTTTGGGCCGCGCCGTGGTGCCTGAGGTGAAGTAAAGCAGCAGCGGATCGCTCGCCCGCGTCGGCCCATCGGGCGTGAAGCTCCCGGCGCCCTGGTGCAGCGTTTCATAAGCCACCCAGCCCGGCGGCGTAGCGCCGATGGCGATGCGTGTGACACCATCCTCCAGCCCCGCAAATTTCGGCGCATCGGCGGCATTGGCAACCACGAAACGCGCGCGGCCACGGGTAAAACGGTCCTTCAAATCGTCGCCGGCGAGCAGCGTGGTCGCGGGGATCACCACCGCGCCGAGCTTCATCGCCGCCAGCATCACTTCCCATAGCGGCACCACATTGCCGAGCATGAGCAGAATGCGATCCCCGCGCTTCACGCCAAGCGCGCGCAGCCCATTGGCAACGCGGTTGGAGGCGGCGGAAAGCTCGGCAAAGCTCACCTCGGCCGCGCCATCGCCGATGATTTTCAGCGCCAGATTGCTGCCCTGCGGGCCTTGGGCCAATTCGGCATCGAACCAATCCAGCGCCCAGTTGAAATGGGTCAGTTCCGGCCAGCGGAAATCACGATAACTAGTCGCGTAATCGCCGCGCTGCGCCAGCAGGAAATCCCGCGCGGCCTTGAAGGCGGAATGGGTCATGCCGCTATCCTCCCTGCCGCACCCTTGGGTGCGGCGTATTTTTGTTCCGGAAAAGGCTAAACTAGCGCGGCGCGGCATATCAAGCAGCGCGTCACTCCACCTTGATCCCCGTCGCCGCCACCACGCGCTGCCATTGCGGCACATCGGATTCCAGCAAGGCGGCCAATTCAGCCGGGCCGGTCAGCAAGGGCGTAGTCCCGGCGGCAGCGAAGCGGGTACGCACATCGGGCAGGTCTCGAATGCTGCCCAAGGTTTCTGCCATGCGCGCGATAATGGCGGGGGGCGTCGCGCGCGGGGCGGCGATGGCGTACCAATTCAGCGCCACATAGCCGGGGACGGTTTCATTGATGGCCGGCGTATCCGGCAGGGCTTCCAGCCGCCTTGGCCCCGCAACGCCCAAAAGCCGCGCACGCCCGCCTTGCACATGCGGCAGGGTTTCCACCGTACTGGCAAACACCATGTCTATTTCGCCGGCGTAAAGCGCCGTCATGGCCGGTGCCGCACCGCGATAGGACACATGGGTCAGGTCAAGATTGGCCGCCAACGCGAACAACGCACCGGAAAGATGGTTGGAAGACCCAACGCCACCGCTGGCATAGGTAAGCCGCCCCGGCGCCGCGCGCGCCGCATTCAATACATCCTGTACGCTTTGGTAGGGCGATGCCGCGCGCACCACCATGGCGGTTGGAATATCCGCAACCAAACTGACGGGGGCCAAGGCCGTACGTGGGTCCAGCCCTCTATTCGGGTAAAGCGCCGGGACGGACGCCAAGGATGCGCTGGTCAGCACAAAGGCCGTGCCATCGGGCGGTGATTGCACCACGGTATGAATGCCGATGCTGCCGCCGGCACCGGGCCGGTTTTCGATGATGAAGGGCTGGCCCAATCTTTCCTTCAAATGCTCCGCCAGCAAGCGGCCCACCAGATCAATTGGCCCGCCGGCGCCGAAGGGGATGATGATCCGCACAGGCCGATCTGGCCAAGGGGCTTGGGCGTGGCCGCGCTGGATAAAGGGCAGGGCAATGGCGCTGGCCAGCAGCGCACGGCGCGGGGCTTTGATCATTCTGGTGCTTCCTCCGCCCTCATTAAAGGCGGAATAGCCATGTTTGGAAATAACCGCCGCGGTCAGAGGCGCGGCAAATGCGCCGGGATGCGCATGCCAAGGGAAAGCGGTATTGGCCAGACTTCCTCTATCGCGCGGAGCTTCCCAAAGCCCGCCGCCAAATAGCCTGGCAGGGCGCGCGGATGATCCGCATTGCAGGTATTCACCGTGACGGCAGGCAGGCCGATCCGCCAGGCGTCATCCACCGCATGGCGCAGAAAGGCCGCGCCCAGCCTGGTACCAATCGCCCAAGGCACCAGCCCGAAATAGGAAAGGTTCACCGCCTGCCCGGCGCGGTGGTCAAGCTCATAAAACCCGGCCGGTTCGCCATCACGCATCAGCACATGCAAGCTGACCGAAGGATGCGCGAGCAAACCCGCCAATTCCGCATCGGTCGCAATGCGGCGCATCCACCAAAGCCAGGGTTCTCCAACCGTATTGTAAAGGTACCGATAGAAGGGCACCGAGCAATGCCGCACGCGTTCCACCCGCGCATCGCCCGGCAAAGCCGGCGCGGGGCTGGAGGGCGGCGCATCCATGCGCAGGAAAGTCACCTGCACCTTCAGGCGCGCGACGGGTTCGGCAGACACCATGCGGTTAGCCACTAGCAAAGATCGCGCGCCGAGGGAAACAACCATTACGCGGAAGCGGCGCGGCCATAAAAAAACACGCGCCCCTTTCGGGACGCGTGCCTTTGATTACGACGCTTCAGCAGCGTTCAGTGTTCGACGTCGGCCCAAACCTTACGCTTCACGGCATAGGTCAGACCCGCAAGGATCGTCAGGAAGATAATGATCTTCACACCCAAAGCGCGACGCTGTTCCAATTCAGGCTCCGCGGCCCATTGCAGGAAGGTCGCGACATCACGCGCCATCTGTTCAACAGTCGCCTTGGTGCCATCCGCATAGTCAACCTGATCGGGGTTGAGCGGCGCGCCCATGGCAATCTGATGGCCGGGGAAGTATTTGTTGTAATGCATCCCGTCCATCACCGTCACACCGGCCGGCGGATCGGCATAGCCGGTCAGCAGGGCATAGAGGTAATCGGCCCCGCCTTCGCGCGCCTTGGCGATGACAGAAAGATCAGGTGGCAGCGCACCATTATTCGCCGCGCGCGCCGCCGCATCATTGGCGAAGGGCTTGCGGAAACGATCCGCTGGGCGGCCAGCACGCTCAAACATTTGGCCTTCGTCATTGGGGCCATCAACAATCTGATATCCGGCCGCAATGGCTTCAACCTGCGCTTCGGTCAGCCCCAATTCGCGCAGATTGCGATAGGACAACAACCGCAGCGAATGGCAGGCAGAACAGACTTCCTTGTAAACCTGGAAGCCGCGCTGGGCGCTGGCGCGATCATAGGTGCCGAAAACCCCATCAAAGGAGAATTTCGTATCCGGAATGACGATGGCCTCCCCCGCCGCATGGGCGGGGGCGGTGGCGAAAAGGCCGATGGCCAGGGCAAGGGCCTTGAAGGAATTGCGCAACATGATCAGGCCTTCTCCATCGGCTTGGCTGCAGCGCCGCTGGGCAGCGGCCCGCCACCCAGAACAGGGCGAGAAATACTTTCTGGCAACGGAAGCGGACGCTCCAACCGACCGAGCAGCGGCAGGATCACCAGGAAGTAGGCGAAGTAATAAGCGGTCGCGATACGTGCGATCAGCACGTAATGGCCTTCCGCCGGCTTGCCACCCGCCCAGAGCAACACAAGGAAGCAGACTGTCCAGATCAGGAAGAAAATGCGCGCCAAGGGCCGAAAACGCATGGAACGCACCGGGGAACGATCAAGCCAGGGCAGCACGAACCACACAAGGATTGACCCGAACATCAGCAACACGCCGCCAAGCTTATCCGGCACCGCACGCAGAATGGCGTAATAGGGCAGGAAGTACCATTCCGGCACGATATGCGCCGGCGTCACCAGCGGATTGGCCGGGATGTAGTTATCCGGATGGCCCAGGTAATTCGGCGCAAAGAACACCAGCACCGCAAAGACGATGAAATAAACCGCCAAGCCCACGCTATCCTTCGCCGTGTAGTAGGGATGGAAGGGTACCGTATCCTGCGGGCCCTTGGGTTCAATGCCCAGCGGGTTATTGGAACCCGTGATGTGCAGCGCGGCAACATGCAGGAACACCACGCCGAAAATCACGAAGGGCAGCAAATAATGCAGGCTGAAGAAGCGGTTGAGCGTTGGATTGTCAACGCTGAAGCCGCCCCAGAGCAATTCCACGATGAACTTGCCCACCACCGGAAAGGCGCTGAACAGGTTGGTGATGACGGTGGCACCCCAGAAGGACATCTGGCCCCAGGGCAACACATAACCCATGAAGGCAGTTGCCATCATCAGCAGGAAGATGACCACACCCAAAATCCACAGCAATTCGCGCGGCGCCTTGTAGGAACCGTAATACATACCGCGGAAGATGTGGATATAGACCACGATGAAGAACATGCTGGCGCCATTGGCGTGAACGTAGCGGATCAGCCAGCCGAAATTCACATCGCGCATGATGCGTTCGACACTGTCGAAGGCCATGCTCGTATGCGCGGTGTAATGCATGGACAGGAAAATACCCGTCGCGATCATGATCATCAGCGTGACCATGGCCAGCGCGCCGAAATTCCAGAAATAATTGAAATTCTTCGGCGTCGGGAAGGTTCCGTATTCCTTCTGCATCATGGTGAAAACGGGCATGCGCTGATCTATCCAGCGCACCACCGGGTTCTTGAATTCGCTATTGTGCAGCCCGATTGACATCTGTGCTTAACCTCAACCGATCTTGATCTTGGTGTCGGATGTGAAGGCGTAACCTGGAACCTCAAGGTTCTTCGGCGCTGGACCTTTCCGAATACGGCCCGATGTATCGTAATGGCTGCCATGGCAGGGGCAGAACCAGCCACCGAAATCGCCGCGCGCATCCGTGGGCTTTTGGCCAAGCGGCACACAGCCCAAATGGGTGCAAATGCCGATCAGCACCAGCCACTGATCTTTCTGAACGCGGGACTGATCCGAAGCCGGATCGGGCAGGGTATTGGTCGCAACACCGCGCGCTTCCTGGATTTCCTTGGCGCTGCGATGGCGCACGAAAACCGGCTTGCCGCGCCACATCACCGTGACGGCCTGGCCTTCCGTGATCGGCCCAAGATCAACATCGGTGCTTGCCAGCGCCAGCGTATCTTTCGCCGGCTGCAAGGAAGCGATGAAGGGCCACGCAATGGCGCCAACACCGACCGCGGCAAAAGCCCCGGTCACCAGTTTCAGGAAGTCACGCCGCGGCGCCCCATCGGTCGCTGCTTGAGCGGTATCAGCCATCCTCACCATCCCCTTACGGCGAGCGCACCCTCTTGCCGAGGGCTCCGCTTCGCCGCACGCTTTAGGCCGCACCCGAAGGGTGCCATGATCACAACGAAACGGCGGCGCCGAGCATTCGACCCCGCCAGGAAACGGGTTCTTATAGTAGGGCGGTTTGCAAGGTGTAAATCCGTCTCGGCCAAAGATTAGGATACCTAGGCATGGAAAAAACCATCGCAGGCCCGCAGGGCCACCCCTTCGTGGCCCCCGCCCGCGCCTGGTTTGAGGAATTGCGCGACCGGCTTTGCGCCGCTTTTGAAGCGATTGAGGATGATCTGGCGACCGGCCCCCATACCGGCCTGCCCCCGGGCCGCTTCACCCGCAC
>JBEDHL010000013.1:0-20629 GCA_041174145.1 Pseudomonadota bacterium | reverse complement strand
CCCCCCGCCGCGCCCCCCGCAAGCCCAGCGGCGGCTGCCGCCGCGCCGGTTCCCGCTGCGGCCGGTGTCGCGTTGGGCCAATCCGCCGCAACCGCTGTGCCGCCTGCAGCGGCAAGCCAAGCATCACCCATCACTGCTACCCCGCCGGGTGGCACTGAAACACCATCTCCGCCACCTGCGGCCCCGGCGCCGGCTCCGGCACAGGCAGCGGCTGATCCGGCTGTGGTGGCCCTGCCCCAAGCGCCATCGCATGAAGCCCGGCATACGGCTGCGGTGGTGCCGCCAGCGCGAAACATCCCCGTAACCCTGGCCGCTGACGGGCGCGCGATTTCGCTGACCCTTGGTGAGAATGTCGGCGCCGCCGTATTCCGCAATGGTGATTGGATGATGGTCGTTTTCGACCAGCCAGAGGCGCTTGATCTTGCGGCGCTGCGCCGGAGCGAGATTTTTCGCGCGATGGAAACGCGTGAGGGCAATGATTCGACCACCTTGCAGATGCGCTTGGCGCAACCCGCCACGCTGCGCCCAAGGCGGAATGGAAATACCTGGGTGCTGGAAGCCTTCCGTGATGCGGTGGAGGCAAATAGAAGCCTGACCGCCATTGTTCCGGAAGTTGATCAGGGACCGCCCGCGCGGCTTGTGCTGCGCACGGCGCGACCTGGGCGCAGTGTTTCGGTGCTGGACCCCGAAACCGGCAGCCCTTTGCTTGTCGGCACCTTGCGGGAACCCGGCCATGCTGTCGCCATCGCCCGGCGGCAACCTGAATTCCAGCTTCTGCCGGCAATGCTGGGCGTGGCGGTGCTGCCGCGCGGCGATAATATGCAATTGCGCGCCCTGAATGATCGCTTTGTTCTACAGGCCGCGCGGCTTGATTCTTTGCGGCTTGGTGAGGATGCCGGGCGGGAACCCTTGGCGGAAGCGGCCACGCTCAGCCGCATCATGGAATTGCCAACAGCTTCAGTAGCGGCGTTGCAGGAAAGGCTGCGCGCGGCCAATGCGAATATTGCGGCGGCCGGGCCGCTCGGCCGAACGGTGCATCGGCGCCATGCGGCGGAAGCCCTGCTGGCGCTTGGCATGCCGCAGGAAGCGCAGGCCATGGCCAACACGGCCCTGCAGGAAGATCCGCAAGCAAGTGCTGATATGCGGCTTTTGATGGTGCAGGCTGCGGCGGCCTTGCTGTCTGGCCGTCAGGCAGAAGCACGGCAGATGGAAAATCCGCAAATACCGGAAACGGATGAAACCACGCTTTGGCGCGGCTTTCTGGCGGCGGCGCGCGGTGATCACGCGGTGGCGGGCCCGGCCATTGCCTCGGCGCTGCCCTTGCTGATTTCCTATCCTCGCCCCCTGGCGCGTCGCCTTGCGCCGATTGCCATGGAATCGCTGGCTTCTGCCGGTGAATTGGGTGCGGCCGCCCGGCTTGGCGAAGCGGATCCCGATAACCCTGTCTTGCACCTGGCGCGTGGGATGGTGGCTGAAGCCGATGGCAGGGTTGAAGAGGCGCTGATTGCCTATGAGCGCGCTAAGCATGGCCGCGATCGGCTGCGGCGCGCCCGCGCCATTCGGCGCAGCGTTGAATTGCGGCTTGCCACGGGCCGGCTTGATACCGCGGGTGCGATTTCGGAACTGCAGGCGGCGCTTTTCGCCTGGAGAGGCGATGACGAAGAAGTCTCCGCCCGGGTCCGCCTGGCCGAATTGCAGCGCCAAGCCGGTGATGGTCGCGCTGCCTTTGAATTGTTGCAGGAAACCCAGCGCTTTTATACTGATCGCGCCGCTGAATTGCGTGGGCCGTTGCGCGCCGCTTTCGCGGTGGCGCTGGAAACTGCGCCGCCCTTGAATGCCGCCAGCTTCTATGACGCCCATCCGGAATTCATGCCGGAGGATGAGGCAAGTGCACGTTCAGTGCTGATGCTGGCAGATCGCCTTGTTGCGCTTGATCTGTTGGATCGCGCCTCAGCGCTGCTGGGTAATGTGCTGACCCGCGCAACGGATCCTGCCATCCGCCGCTTGGTCAGTACCAAATTGGCCATGCTGCGTTTCGCGGATGGTGATGCTTCCGGCGCTTTGGCGGCGCTGGATGCCGCACCCGGCGATGTGGAGGAACCAGACCGCGTCATTCTGCGCGCCAAGCTTCTGGCGCGCACGGGTAATCGCAACCGCGCGGAAAGCTTGCTGTCTGGGCTTGGCAATAGCGGGGCTGAGGCTCTCGCGGAAATCCGTGCGGAAGCGCAGGATTGGCCGGGGGCAAGCCAGGCAATGCTGCGCCATATCCGCGCCGCGACACCGCCGCCGCCAGAGCCGCTCAATCCCGCGCAGCGGCGTGACCTGGCCCGTGCGGGCGCCTTTGCCGCCATGGCGAATGATACGGATGCGCTGGCCCATTTGCGCGAAACCTATGGCGCGCGCATGGCCGGTGGGCCGCTGGCTGAAGCCTTTGTCTTGCTCACCAGCGATTCGGCGCGGGGGGTTCAGGACCTGCCGCGTCTGCAACGGGAAATCAGCCAATTGCGCCTGCTGCCGGAACGTCTGGGCGGGCTGAACGCCGCCGCGCCGCCTGTGCGGTAAAGATTTTGGCCCTTGCTGGAAGTGGCCGGAAATTTCTTATGTCCTTCCTGTAGATTTCACTTGCGTCCACCCCCCCTTTGCCCCATATGCGCGCGCTGTTGACCTGATCGGATAGTCTGATCGCCCTGGTCATCTGCTGGCTGGAAGGAGCCCTGCTATGGAAGCTCTCGTCCAACCGGGGATGGTTTCGGATTTGCCGAGCGACACCCGGAATACCGACGAAGACGTCTCGGCGCATGCCGAGAAGGATTATTTCGTTCATCGTAACGGTGTGCGCTACGCCGGGACGCATCTGATCGTTGATTTGTGGGGGGCGACCAATTTGGACGACCCTAACCACATTGATGCGGTGCTACGCGAAGGGGCGCTCGCCACGGGGGCGACGATCCTGCACGGGCATTTCCATCATTTCTCGCCCAATGGCGGGGTTTCTGGCGTGCTGGTGCTGGCGGAAAGCCATGTGTCCATTCACACTTGGCCGGAACGCGATTACGCCGCGCTTGATATTTTCGTCTGCGGCGAATGCGATCCTTACAAGGCGATCCCGGCGCTCAAGCGCGGCTTCCTGCCGGAACGTGTGCAGCTTGCCGAACATAAGCGCGGCCTGATCGGCTAAAGCCGAAAGCACTGACGTTGTTTCAAGGGCCGGGTGGCAGCACCCGGCCTTTCCTTATGAGGGATATCGCCATGGCAACCGATAGCTGGATCAATGAAACCCTTTACGCCGCCTGGGGCCAGCGCTTCCGGGTGAAGCGTGAATTGGCGCGCGTGCAGTCGGATTTTCAGGACATTGTTGTCTTTGAAAGCGAAACCCATGGGCGCGTCATGCTGTTGGATGGCGTGGTGCAGATCACCGAAGGCGATGAATTCGTCTATCAGGAAATGATCACCCATGTGCCTATCCTGGCCCATGGCGCGGCGAAGCGCGTACTGATCATTGGCGCCGGCGATGGCGGTGTGCTGAAGCGCGTGTTGCAGCATCGTGGCGTGGAAAAGGCCGTGATGGTGGAAATTGACGGCGAAGTGGTGCGGCTTTCCAAGGAATTCCTGCCCAGCATCGGTGGCAATGCCTGGACCGATCCGCGCGCCGAGGTGATTATCGGCGATGGCATTGATTATGTGCGCGTGGCACCCGCCGAAAGCTTCGATGTGATTATTGTGGACAGCACAGACCCCATCGGCGTGGGTGAAGTGCTGTTCACCGATGAATTCTACGCCAATGCGGCGCGTATCCTCTCCCCGCGCGGTTTGATCGTCAATCAATGCGGCGTGCCTTTCATGCAGGCCGATGAATTGCACGAAACCTCTCGTCGTCGCGCCAAATCCTTCCCGGATAACTGGGCTTATGTGGCAGCTGTGCCGACCTATGTCGGCGGCTTCATGACGCTTGGCTGGGCGGCGAAGGATGCATCCTGCCGCGCGGTTGCCAACGATGAAATCCGCCGCCGCGCGGAGGCTTCAGGCATTCTGGGCACCACGCGCTATTGGACGCCGGAAATGCACACCGGCGCCTTCAACCTGCCGCCCTATATCGCGGAAAACCTGCCGGGCGCGTGACGCTATTTTAACTACGGCAGGGCTTCAGTTCAGATTGAAGCCCTGCACCAGGCTGCCAGAAACCAAGCGCCAGCCATCCACCAGCACGAAAAAAATCAGCTTGAAGGGCAGCGCCACCACGGATGGCGGCAGCATCATCATGCCGAGCGACATCAACAGGCTTGCGATCACCATATCTATGATCAGGAAGGGCAGGAAAAGCAGGAAGCCGATTTCAAAGGCGCGCTTCAATTCGCCCACGATGAAGGCCGGGATCAGGGCACGCCAAGGGGTTTGCGCCGGGTCCGCCACGGCTTGAATGCCGCCCAAATCCAGAAACAGCAGCAAATCATCTTCCCGGATATTGGCCACCATAAACAGCCGGAAGGGCTGCGCCGCTGCCTCCAGCCCCGCCAATTCTGAAATGCGTCCTTCGGTCATCGGCATGATGCCCTGATTGAAGGATGCTTCGAAAACGGGCTGCATGACGAAGAAGGTCAGGAACAGCGCCAGGCCGATCAGCACCGGGTTGGGCGGAATGCCGGGCGCGCCAATGGCGCTCCGCAATAGCGACAAGACAATGATGATGCGCCCAAAGGCGGTTGCCATCACCAGCAGGGAAGGGGCCAGGGAAAGCAGACCGATCAGCGCTGTCAGTTGCACAAGCCGCGCGGTCGCACCGGGCTGGCCGGTTTGACCGAGATCGACCGAAACGCTCTGGGCAAAGGCCAAGCTTGGCAGCGCGGCCAGTATCACCGCTAAGGCAGCGCAGCAGAGAAATTTGCGCGTCATGGCTGGGCTTGCTCCTCATCCTTCGGGGGTATCCAGCCCAGGCATAAATCCTGCGGGCCACCGGTTAGCAGCAGTAGCTCCCGCCCATCACAGCGCAGGATGATCAGGCGCCGGCGCGTATCCAGCGCCAGCACTTCCCGTATTTGCAGCCGCTGCCCCCCGGTCTGGGGCGCAAGCCCTGTTGCGCGTAGCAGGCGGGCCAGCAGCAGGATCAACCCAAGGACAAAGACCAGGGCCAGGCCCGCCGTGATCAAATGCGTCAGTGAAAGGGTCATGGCAGCGGCCCCTTGGGGTCGGGCACGGGCAAGCCAGCACGCAGCCTTTCGGTTTGCGCCAAGAGCGCTTCAAGCCCGCGGCGAATGGCGGGTATCATGGCCGGGGGCGCCGCACGGGAAGCCGCGCAAAGCCGACCGATTTCAAGGTCAAGGCCGGTCAGATCAAGCGGATGGCCACCGGCAATTTTTGCCTCGGCCAGGGCCAGGCTTTCCCCCATGGCCGCGATGGCAGCAAGCACGATTTCGCCCTGCCGATTGGCCGCTACCTGCATGTTTTCTTCAAATTCCCTGGTCACGGGCCCATCCAAGCGCATTGGTGGAAAAAAACGGTTAGTAAAAGTTGCAAATCAACATTCTTTAACGCATTTTGGCCCGAGTTGTGCAAGGAAGACTGTATGGACCCGACAAAGACCGGCCCGATCGCTCTTTCTGAACAGCGCCTGCGCTGGTTGGAGGCACGCCAGCGGGTGCTCTCCCAGAATATCGCCAATGCCGATACGCCGAATTACCGGCCTTCCGATATGCAGCCTTTTGGCAAGGTGCTGTCCCGCAACCTGGCGGAGCAGACGCTGCGCACCACCAGCGGCAATCACTTGCCGGCGACGCGCCATGTGGATGCGCGGGTGGTGAAGGAAGGCAAATCCGCCAACAGTGACCCCAGCGGCAATGCCGTATCCCTGGAACGCGAAGCGATGCGCGTTGCCGAGACCGATAGCGCCCATGCTGCGGCGCTTTCCGTGCGCCGCCGTTACATGAGCATGTTCATGACCGCCCTTGGGCGGCCCCAGCAATAGGAGGCCCGCTAAGCCATGGAACTTGATCGCGCATTGCGCATATCAGCGGCGGGGATGGAAGCGCAGTCATCACGCCTGCGGGTGGTGGCGGAAAACCTCTCCAATAGGGATACAACCTCTGAAGTTGCGGGGGGTGATCCCTACCGGCGGAAGACCATTACCTTCACCAATCGCTTTGACCGGGCGCTGGGTGCCAATATTGTCCGTGTGTCCCGCCTGGGTACCGCACCGGGAGAATTTCAAACCCGTTTCGATCCAGGGCATCCCGCTGCGGACAGCAAGGGTTATGTTAAGGTCGCGAATGTCAATTCCACCACTGAAGTGATGGATATGCGCGAAGCGCAGCGCAGCTACAGCGCCAATCTTTCGGTGCTTGAAGTGACCCGCAGCATGTTGACCCGCACTATTGAGGCCTTGCGCTAAATGCCCGCGCCTTTGACCCCGGGCAGCGCGGCGGCTGCCTATCGTGCCAATATGGCGACCCCTTCCGCCACTGCGGCAACGGCGCCAGATGAAGGTGGAAGCTTTGGCAATGTTCTGTCGCGCGCGGTG
Organism: Pseudomonadota bacterium; assembly: GCA_041174145.1. Taxonomy (GTDB): domain Bacteria; phylum Pseudomonadota; class Alphaproteobacteria; order Acetobacterales; family Acetobacteraceae; genus Neoroseomonas. The sequence goes on along the minus strand of JBEDHL010000013.1, from coordinate 14,118 downwards.
CAGAGTGCCATTGAAACCAGCCGTGAGGCAGAGGCAGCTTCAAACCGCGGGCTGATGGGTGAAGGCAGCGTGACAGATCTGGTGATTGCGGTGGGGCGCGCTGAACTGACGCTGCAAACCGCTGTCGCCGTGCGTGACCGTGTGGTCGCAGCCTATCAGGAAGTGATGCGTATGCCGATCTGAATGCCTTCCGGGCATTCGGTAGGCAACGGAAAGGGCATCGCGATGAACGACATCGCAGAGGCAAGCCGACAAGCCCTTTGGGTCAGTTTACAAGTGGGCGGACCGCTTTTGTTGTTGCTGCTGATTGTTGGGCTTGTTGTTGCGGTCTTCCAGGCTTTAACGCAGGTGAATGAGGCAAGCCTTTCCTTTCTGCCGAAGCTCGCTGCCCTTGGCATTGGCCTTATTCTGCTGATGCCATTCTTGAATGGTGTCATGCGCGGTTACGCGCAGTCGCTTTTCGATATGATCATTCAGATTGGCGGCAGACCATAAGATGACAGAAGCGGAATTGCTCACCGCCCTGCCGGATATGGTGTTTCGTGCTGTGCTGATGCTGGCGCGTATTGGTGCGGTGGTGATGTTGCTGCCGGGACTGGGTGAACAGGAAATCCCTGCCAATATACGCCTGGGCCTTGGGTTGGCTTTGGTGATGGTGCTCTATCCCTTGCTGGCCGATTCCATCCCGTCAGCGCCAGATAGTGTTGGCGAAATGTTGCGCCTGATTGGCACGGAACTGGTCATCGGTATTTGGTATGGCGCATTGGCGCGCCTGGTCAGCCTTGCGATGACCATGGCCGGGCAGCTTTTTGCCTTGCTGCTGGGGCTTTCGCAAATGCTGGTGCCGGATCCAGCCATGGGCGGTCAGAATGCGGTGACTGGGCGCTTCTTCACATTGATGGCGGTTGTGCTGCTACTGGGTAGTGGGCTCTACGCTTTGCCCTTGCGTGCGTTGCTGGAAGGCTATGCGGTGCTGCCGGTGGGTGGTGGCTTCCTTGCGGGTCCTGGTGCTGAAGCGATGGCCGCGGCCGTTGGGCAAAGCTTTCTACTCGCGCTGCAATTAATGGCGCCTTTTCTGCTGCTTTCTGTGGTGCTGAATGTGGCCTTTGGGCTGCTCGCCCGTATCGCGCCGCAGGTACAAATCTATTTTCTTGTGGTGCCAGGACAAATCCTGCTGGGCGTTCTGCTTCTGGGCATTCTGTTGCCGGCCATGCTGGGCCTTTACGCCAGCATCGCGCGCGATACCTTTCTGGCCCTGCCGGGTGGACGCTGAGCATGGCTGAATCCGGGCAAGAAGATGGTGCGGCAGACAAGACAGAAGAAGCGACACCGCGGCGCCTGGAAAAGGCGCGGGAAGAAGGCCAGGTTATCATTTCGCGGGAACTGGTAAGCTTTACCGTCCTTGGTGCCTGCCTGCTCGGTATGGTTTTTGGGCTACCAACGCTTGGTTATGAATTGATGCGCGGCATGCGCGGTGTAATGGAAAACACGCATCAATTACAGATCGCTCTGGTTGGTTCGGAAATGATGCGGCTTGGCCTGATGGCTGTTTTGCCTGTCATGGCCATGGGAATGATCGGCGCTATTGCCGCGACAATGTTGCAAAGCCGCGGCCTTATCTCAGCCAAGGGCCTCAAGCCGCAATTTTCGCGCATCAATCCTGCATCAGGCATCAAACGCTTATTGGGCCCCGAGGGCGCGATCGAATTCCTGCGCACGCTTATCAAGCTTGCCGTTATTTGCGCGGCGCTCTGGTGGGCGCTGGGTGATCCGCAGGAATTACGCATGGTCCTTTCGCTTAGCCCTGGTGATCTTTTGCAGCAAATGATGCAGGCTTCGATGGATCTTTTCATCGCTGCCGTTTTGGCTTTTGCAGCTATTGCCGTGCTGGATTACCTGGTGGTTCGCTTTCGTCATTTGCGCCGTTTGCGCATGACACGCCAGGAATTGCGCGAAGAAGTGAAGGAAAGCGAAGGCGACCCCCAGATCAAGGGCCGCATTCGCAATTTACGGATGGCGCGCGCAAGGCGGCGCATGATGGCGGCAATTCCCAAAGCTGCCGTCATCATCACCAACCCAACCCACTATGCCGTAGCGCTGGCCTATGATGAAACTTCTCAGGCAGCGCCGAGGGTGGTTGCCAAGGGGACCGAGGCCGTGGCAGCGCGCATCCGTGCAGTTGCCGAAGAAGCTGGTGTGCCGCTGGTATCCAATCCGCCACTTGCGCGGGCCTTGTTCAAATTGGAATTGGAAACTGAAATTCCGGCCGAACATTATCAGGCGGTTGCTGAAATCATCGCCTATGTCTGGCGCCTGCGTGGCCGTGCGGGGGCCGCATGACAGATAGGATTGAAGCGGCGGCTGATTCCTTCCGCCGATTATTCGAATCTGAAGAAGAAGCCGGCCTTGCAGTGCTGGATGCCGAAGGGCGCATCCGCGCGGCGAGTGCCGTGTTGGAACGGCTTTGCGCACATGGAACAGCGCCAGGGCCAGGCGGTGATCCTGCCCTGCTATTCGCGCCAGCAAGCCAGGAAGCGGTGCGCCGGATCATCAGCGTCGCCCTGGCCGGACCACCCGTGCCGCCAGCCATTGAAGCGCGGCTCGCCATTCCTGATCAGCCAGCTGATGCAGCGGTGGAGGTGCATTGCAGGCCCTTGCGCGGCGAAGCAGGTGCGCTGCTGCGCGTGCTTGATATTACGGCGCGACTGCGCCGCCAGGCGCAATTGGAAGAAGCGGCGCGGCTGGAAGCCGTGGGCCGGCTTGCCGGTGGTGTTGCCCATGATTTCAATAATCTTTTGGCCGCCGTCGGCGCGGCAGCGGAAACAGCCCTCGCGCGCGGTCAGGATGGCGCTACGGCGGAAGATTTGCGCCAAATCCTTGATAGCACCGGCCGTGGCGCGCGTTTGGTGCGCCAGCTTTTGACCTTCGCAAGCCGTCAAGCAATGCAGCCACGCGTTGTTGCGCTCGATCGTGCTGTTGATGGCATGGCGCCGCTTCTGACACGGCTTTTGGGCCGGCGTATTTTGATCGAACTTGATCTGGAACGCCCGGGGCCCTGCGCACGTCTTGACCCAAGTCATATTGATCAGGCCTTGATGAACCTTGCGGTCAATGCGCGTGATGCCATGCCGCAAGGTGGCCGGCTTTGTATTTCAGTCAAAAGCCGCGATCTATTAGTGCCTGAAGCGGCACAAGGCGGCACCATTGCGCCGGGCGCCTGGGCCGTGCTGGAAGTGGCTGATGAGGGCGCTGGCATGGCGCCCGAGCAAATTTCGCGGATTTTCGAACCCTTCTACACCACAAAGCGCGATGGTGGCGGCACCGGGCTTGGGCTTTCAACCGTTCTCGGCATTGTGCGCCAATCAGGTGGGCAGGTTTCGGTAAAGTCTCGCCCCGGGCGGGGCAGCAGTTTTCGTTTGTGGTTTCCGCGTGTTGCGGTAGAACCGGATGACACGCTGCATCATTCCCCTGGCGTCAATATCGTGGGCGCCGGGCGGCGGCTTTTATTGGTGGAAGATGAAGCGCCACTGCATCGGCTTTTGACCCGCGCCCTGACCACCGCCGGCTATGAAGTGACGGCGGTAGAAGATGGCGAAGCGGGGCTTGGTGTTATTGCCGCTGGGTTGAAACCAGATCTGGTTATTTCCGATGTATCCATGCCCGGCAGCATTGATGGGCTGACACTGGCAAGGCGCCTGGCCATCAGCAATCCTGAACTGCCAGTTGTGCTGATGTCTGGTTATGCTGAGGGTAGCTTGAGTGCTGAGGTTGCGGCCGAGAAATTTGTTTTCTTGCAAAAACCCTTCCGTATTTCGGAACTACTCTCTCAGATCGCGGCTATTTTGAATCGCCGCCATGAAGAAGGGTGAGGCATTACTCCAGCCGATCCTGCTGCCTGATCCCAAAAACGCGCATGGGTAGAAACGTCTTTCTAGAGTGACTGCGCTATGGCTTCGATATCGGTCGCGGCCAGGCTGCTTGGGTGGCGGGTAAGCAGCGTTGTCTGATGCCTGATGGCATCCCGCACCTTGGCATCACGCCGAATAATCCCCGCCAAGGGAACTTCGCGCTTCAGGAAGGTGCCAACAGCGTGGCGCAAGGCTTCATAGGTGCGCTGCCCACTGGCCCTGTCATCCGCCATATTCACCGCGATCCTGGGGGACCCATGCCCTTGATCCAGGCCATGCAGTTTCAGGACAGCATAGGCATCTGTCAGGCTGGTTGGTTCTTCGGTTGCTATCACCATCAATATATCCGCAGCCGCTGCCATGCGGCGCTGCGCCACATCAAGCCCTGCGCCCAGATCCACCACCACATCCTGCCAATGCTGCCGCGCAGCAGTGAGGGCGCTGAGGAAAGCATCCAGCGCCGCCGGCCTTAGAGAGGCGAGCGCGCCCGAGCCAGACCGCCCCACAAGCACATCAAAACCAAGATGGGGCAGGTTCGTGGCGGCTTGTGTGATCGTCATTCTTCCAGCCAAAACGGCGCTCAGGTCATTTTGGGGCTGAATGCCAAGCTGCACATCAATATTGGCCAGCCCAAGATCGGCATCTGCCAAAAGAACGCGCCGGCCCTGGCGTGCCAATGCCTGGGCCAGGCTGATCGAAAACCATGTTTTGCCCACACCCCCTTTGCCGGAAGCGATGACAATCATGCGCCCAGCCTGCGGGGCGGAATGATGTTGCGACATCAGGAAAATTCCTTACCGGGCGTATCGGCACCTTGCGGCGGTGCGGCCAGCAGGCGTGATGCCAAGCCTTCGGGGGTGAGGGCTTCAAGACCATCGGCCACTTCTGCGCCTATGCCCGCTTCGGTAAGCGCGAGCGGCCCCGCCTTGGCCGCCATCAGTACGCCACCCAAACGCCGCGCGGCATCAAGCCGGGTTGGCAATAAATGCCGCGCCCCGAGTGCCGCAAAGGCGCGCGCCAAATCGGCAGATTCGGCGGCATCAAGCCCGGCTGGTAAGACCAAGACCATATCCGCCCCCGCCTGCGTAAAGATTTGGTGCAATTGCCGCGCCTCGGCAGCATTGAATGGATCACAGCCGGCGGTATCAATCAGTACGGGCTGGCCAGGCCCGCGGTGTGTCAGCGCCTTGGCCAGCATGGCCGGCGTTGGCGCCACCGCCAAAGTAACGCCCAGCACCCGTGTGAAGGCGGCAAGCTGTTCCACGGCGCCGGCGCGTTGACCATCAGTGGTGATCACCAAGGGCGCTGTACCGCCCAGCACCATCCGCGCGGCGAGTTTCGCAATTGTCACGGTTTTACCCGCACCAGGTGGTCCCGCCAGCAGCAAGGGATGTTCACGGCCATCGGGCAGGGGCGCAAAACCCAAAGCCGTTGCCAGGCTTTCGGCCAGCGGTGCCGTGGCCAGGGCTTGCGCCAAGCCCGGCGCGATATTGTGGAAAGCGAGCGGACTCGCTGTGACCAAGGGCGCGGGGGGCGTGATTGGCTGGATCAGCAGTGGTTCATCCGGCTCCAGAGCGGCTGTTACCTCCACGCCGTAGCGTGTGCGTCGCTGTTCCAAGATGATGGCATCAGCGCCTAATTCTGCGCGGATCTGCGCCATGGCGTCAGCCATATTGGCCGCTTGGAATAATTTGATGCGCATGACTTCAGCCTGCCGGACCAGCAGCGCCAGCAGGATATGCGCTTATACCTGGTGTCACTGCCATTGGTTCACAGCGATCCAACAGTACGGATGCGCGCGCGCGGGTGAATTTCAGTATGCGCCAGCACCGGCGTTGCGGGGCGGAAGCGTTCCATAATGGCGCGCACATGGGCGCGAATGGCACCCGAACAGACAAGCACAGGCTGTTCACCGGCGGCATTCGCGTTATCAAAAACCTCACGCAGCTTTTGCATGAAATCAGAAAGCTTGGATGGTGCCATGGCAAGTTGCCGGTCATCGGCGGGGCCAATCAAGGCTTCGGTAAAGGCGACTTCCCAATCAGCCGAAAGCGTGATCATGGGCACATAGCCTTGCGGACCGCGTGCGGCATCCGATAGCTGGCGTGCCAAGCGCTGGCGTACAATGGCAAGAATGGCGGCAACCGTGCGGGCGCCGGCGGCATTGGCTTCCTGAATGCCTTCCAGAATGGTCGGCAGGTCGCGGATGGAAACGCGTTCAGCCAGCAGACTTTGCAGAATACGCTGAACGCCACCCACGCCAATGGGCTGAGGCACCAGATCAGACACCAATTTCTTCTGTTCTGCCGGCAGTTCATCCAGCAATTTCTGCGTCTCAGCGAAGGAAAGAAGCTCCGCCATGTATTCACGCACAATTTCGGTGATATGCGTGGCAACCACTCCCGCGCAATCCACCACGGTGCAACCCCTCGCCAGCGCTTCTTCGCGCCGCGCTTCATCAACCCAAAGCGCGGGCAGGCCAAAGGTTGGTTCGATGCAGCGTTCACCAGGCATTTCTGGCATGCCACCCGATGGATCAATCGCCAGCAGCATGGGGTGGCGCAATTGCCCACGCCCAGCCTCAATCTCCTTCACCTTGATGGCGTAGGTATCCGAAGGCAGCGACAGATTATCTTGAATACGCACGGAAGGCAGCACAAAGCCCATTTCCTGCGCGATGCTGCGGCGTAGCCCTTTGATTTGTTCCGTCAAGCGCGGCGCATCCCCGGCAGCCAGGGAAAGCAGCCCATAACCCAATTCCAGCCTAAGCAAATCCATCTTGAGCGATTCGCCGATTGGCAAATCAGCCTCCGCCACCGGTGGGGTGGGGCTACGGGCGGCAACTGCGCGTTGTTCTTCTGTTTTGATCAGGCGCCAAGCAGCAAAGCCTGCAACGCCAGCAAGTGCCATGAAGGGCAGAAAAGGCATGCCCGGCATCAGCGCCATAATGCCCGAAGCGCCCGATGCAATGGCAAGGGGTTTGGGGCCAGAAGCCAATTGCCCGATCAAGGCCTGATCCGCCGTGCCTTCCGTGCTGCCCTTGGTCACCACAATACCAGCGGCGACAGAAACAAGCAGTGCCGGAATTTGCGTGACGAGCCCATCACCCACAGTCAGCATGGCAAAATTGGTGATAGCATCGCCAAAACCCATGCCGTGGCGGCCGATGCCTATGGCAATGCCGCCAATCAGATTGATCGCCGTGATGATCAAACCAGCAATGGCATCGCCGCGCACAAATTTCGCAGCACCGTCCATGGAGCCGTAAAAACCGGTTTCTGATTCCAATTCCTTGCGCCGCGCACGGGCCTGCGCTTCATCAATCAGCCCGGCGGAAAGATCTGCATCAATCGCCATTTGCTTGCCAGGCATGGCATCCAAGCTGAAGCGCGCGGCAACTTCAGCAATTCGCCCGCTGCCCTTGGTAATGACAACGAAATTGACGATCAGCAGGATGAAGAAAACAATCAGCCCGACGGCAACATCACCGCCCATCAAGAAGCCGCCAAAGGCAGAAATCACATGGCCGGCCGATTCTGGCCCTTCATGCCCATGCGTCAGAATAATGCGTGTTGTGGCAACATTCAGCGAAAGCCGCAGTAGGGTGGTCAGCAGCAGCAATGTGGGGAAGGAAGTGAAATCGAGCGGCCGCTGCAGAAAAAGCGATGTCATCAGTACCAGCACTGAAAGCGTGATGGAAATTGCGAGCCCCAGATCCAGCAATAATACCGGCAGCGGCACAATAAGAACAACAAGCAGCAGCGCCACACCAAGCGCGAGCGAAACATCATTGCCGGGCTGTGCCCGACGCAACCAGGAAGGAACTAAGGTTTCCGACACGCGCTTCAATCAACCGCGGCGGAAGCTGGCATCTGCCCTGGAATGGGCGGAACCGGCACACCGGCAGCGCGGTATTCATGCAGTTTGTTGCGTAAGGTGCGGATGGAAATACCCAGCATTTCCGCCGCGCGCGTGCGATTACCAAGGCAATGGGAAAGGGTTTCCAGGATCAATTCCCGCTCCACCTCCTCCATTCTGCGCCCAACCAGGGGCGTGACGGCACGCGCGGGTGTGGCCTTGGGTGCCAAACCGGGGACTATAGGATCGGGCAGCGGTGGTGATATTGTTTCGGCCACAACTGCCGGCACCGGCGTGGCTGGCATCAATGCCGGTTCCATCAATTCGATCGCATCGAGCGCGATGGTGCTTCCTGTAGCCAATAACACCGCGCGATGAATGGCATTTTCCAATTCACGCACATTGCCGGGCCAGGGATGGCGGAGCAGCATCGCTTCCGCTTCCGGTGACAAGGGGCGTTTGGGCAGGCCATTGGCCTGCGCGTAGCGTTCAGCAAAATAGCCCGCGAGCGGCAGGATATCGGCCGACCTTTCTCGCAGGGGAGGAATGCGTAACCTTACAACCGCCAAGCGGAAGTAAAGATCCTCTCGAAAGCGGCCCTTAGCCACTTCCGCTTGCAAATCACGATGGGTGGCCGCCAGGATGCGTACATCAACCCGGATTGGGGAAGTGCCGCCAAGCCGGTCTATTTCACGTTCCTGGATGGCGCGGAGGATTTTGGCCTGAAGCCGCGGATCCATTTCACCGATCTCATCCAGTAAAAGCGTGCCGCCATTGGCCTGTTCGAATTTCCCTTTGCGTGCGGCGATGGCGCCGGAAAAAGCGCCCTTCTCATGGCCAAATAATTCGCTTTCCAACAAGGCTTCCGGCAGGGCAGCGCAATTAAGGGCAACAAAGGGCCCATTGGCACGGCGTGATGCGGCATGCATGTGGCGTGCCAGCACTTCCTTCCCGGTGCCGCTTTCCCCGGTGATGAGTACTGAAGCATCAGCGCGCGCGATCTGGCTGGCGCGTTCCAGCAGCGTCACCATGGACGGGTCTTTGACGATGGGCTTTTCCGCTTCACCGGCCACGGTTTGCAGCATGGCAGCGATCAATTCCGCATCGGGCGGCAGCGGCAGGAATTCCTTCGCGCCGGCGCGGATGGCGCGCACTGCGGCTTCAGCATCATTGGGCCGCCCACAGGCAATAACCGGGCAGGCAATGCGTTCTTCGGCCAGACAGGAAATCAACCAGCCAACATCATGCGTCACATCGCAGAGAACCAGATCGGAACCATCGGCGCGCAATTTCGCAAGCCCAGCCGCCGCCCCCTCAGCAACTGAAAGGCGGGCGCCGCGCGCCACAGCAATGCGGGCTGCCTGGCCGAGTTCAGCTTCCAGCGAACCGATAATCAGAACACGCGCCATCTCACCCGCCGCGATCTGATTTCACGATTTCTGTCATGGTGATGCCAAGGCGATTATCATCAACCATCACCACTTCCCCGCGTGCGACAAGGCGGTTATTGACGTAGATATCTACAGCTTCACCAAGCCTGCGGTCCAATTCCACCACCGCCCCGCGCCCAAGCTTCAGCAATTGGCTTACCTGCATGGTGGCGCGGCCTAGCACGGCGCTGATCTGTACCGGAATATCATAAACCGCATCCAGATCACGCATGGTACCGTTTTGCGCTTGCGGCCGTTGATCCTGTGGCGGCGGCGCCATGGCTTCGAAATTATCCGATCCACTCATGTTCATTTATCCTGAAAATTGGGGCTTGGCAGATATCGCCTGGTTTCGGGTCGCGGGTCAGGGCACATCAGCATTGTCAGGACCAAGTCCGGCGGCACGCAGCGCTTCGGCAATGGCGGCGCGGCGTGCTTCAAGGTTGAATTCTGCACCGCCGCCCTGCCAGACCGCGCGTGCTTCGCCTGGTGCCAGTTTTGGGTCAGGCACCAATGTGACCGCCATATCACCGATCAAGGTGCGAATATCCTCAAGCAAGGCAGGGCATACATGCAAATGGGCTTGCGGCAGAAAACCAAGTGCCGGGCGAAGCCTTTCAGCAAAATCCGCCACCAGATTTGCGCTTTGGCGTGCGGCCAAGCCAGGCAGGGCGGCATCCAACATGGCAAGGGCGATGCGTGCCACACCTTGGCTGGCTTGGACGGCGATCTGTGCAGAAGCTTCCTCGCTGGCGGTCAGGTATTTCGCGATTTGCGCCAAGCTTTCCGCAGCCCGATTGACGGCTTCCTGCGTCATGGAAGCGCGGCCTGCGGCAAAGCCATCTTCGCGCGCCGCCGCGGCCACGGCCCGCATGGTTTCTTCCATCGGGTCTGGCGCAGGCGGGGCGGGTGGCGCCTTCGCGGCTTCCGCCCGTGCAGCATCCAGGGCTTCGATCAGCGATGTTGGCGCGAAATCGGGTAAGGCGGGGCCGCGCGGAACTGGAACGAAGATCTGCGACATGTCAGTACACCATCTCGTCCTCACGCCCTTCCTGGAGCGTGATCTGACCCTGTGCGGCAAGGTCCTTCGCCATCATCACAACGGCCGCTTGCGCTTCATCTACATCACGCAGGCGGACTGGGCCCAAATTGGCGAGGTCTTCCTTGAACATCTTGCCGGCCCGCTCGCTCATGTTCTTGAAGAACAGATCGCGCAGATTTTCTGACGCCCCCTTCAGCGCCAGCAGCAATTGTTCCTTGGGAACACTACGCACCAGCACCTGTACGCCCTGCCCATCAACACGCACCAGATCATCGAAGGTAAACATCAGTGAACGGATACGTTCAGCAGCATCGCGATTGCGTTCTTCCAGCGCAGCCAGGATGCGGGTTTCGGATTGCCGGTCCAGATTATTGAAGATTTCGGCCATCATTTCATGCGCGTCGCGGCGTTGTGCCCGCGCCAGATTCGACATGAATTCCGCTTTCAGCGTTTTCTCCACACCTTCAAGCGCTTCCTTTTGCACGCTTTCCATACGCAGCATGCGCATGACCACTTCCATGGCGAAGCTTTCCGGCAGCATGGATAGCACCCGTGCCGCATGTTCGGATTTTACCTTGGAAAGCACTACCGCCACGGTTTGCGGGTATTCATTCTTCAAATAATTCGCCAACACGGCTTCGTTCACATTGCCAAGCTTATCCCACATGGTGCGCCCAGCAGGGCCGCGAATTTCTTCCATGATTTGCGAAACGCGTTCCCGTGGCAGGGTGCGCAGCAACATGCGTTCGGTTGTTTCCCAAGAACCGACCAGATGGCCGGTTTGCCCGATGGTTTCGGAAAACTCCCGCGCTAGATCCTCCACCGCTGATGCTGATACGGTGCCAAGGCTGGCCATGGCTTGGGAGATATCGCGGATCTCATCTTCATGCATCATGGCGAAGAGTTTTGAGGCGTGCTCCTCCCCTACCGCCAGCATGAAGGTCGCGGCCTTCTGCGGACCACTCAACTTACTGCTCATACCACTTCCTCGGACGGGGCAATCCAGCGGCGGATGACATTGAGTGATTGTTCTGGGTTGCTATCCACCAATTCCTGCAAGCGATTGATGGATGAAGCGCGCATTTGGCCCTGCACCATGGCCAGGCTGATCATGCTTTCCGGTTCAGCGGAAGCAGCGCCACCTTGCACCATGGGAAGTCCCGCGCCGCCTTGTGGCCCGGCAAGGGCTGCGCCACCCGCCGCCAAGGCACCACCAGTCATGGTGTTGGCAGCTGCGGACCCAATTTGCCCATTTGCCTGAGCTGGCTTGGCCAGGGTGACAAGGCGCTTAACGGCAGGCCGACCCAACAACAATATGGCAATCAGCGCGACAAGCGCGAAAAGCGCGCTTTCAACAATCCGCGCCACGGTAGAGGAGGTGAAGGCGATATCGAAGAAGCTGCGTTCATTACTTTCGGTTGGCAGGGGTGGTTCGGCGAAGCGCATGGCAACCACTTCAACCTTATCGCCCCGGCGTTCATCAAAACCCACCGACGTGCGCACAAGGGTCGCGATGCGTGCCAATTCTTCCGCTGAACGGTCGCGGTATTGGGGCGGACCATTGGCTTGCGGTTCCCAAACGCCATCCACCAAAACGCCAATGCTGATGCGCCGAACGCTCGGCTGATCCCGCGTTGTGCTGCGCGTGGTGCGGCCAATTTCGAAATTGGTGGTTTCTTCCTGCCGGCTTTCCTGATTGCCGGCGCCGGTATTCTCATTGCCCGGCAGATTATTCTGCACAGAAGTGGGTGCACCTTCAGAACCACGGGACGTTTCCTGAACGCTTTGCTGGCTGCGCGCCACTTGGTTATCCGGATCAAAGCGTTCTTCGGTGACCTGAACGCGATCAAAATCCATATCAACCGAAGCTTCGGCGCGCACCCGGCCTGGGCCCAGGCTGCGTTCCAGCATTTCTTCCACCGCGCGTGCCAGGCGCAGTTCCTGGGTGCGGCGCACTTCATCCTGCGATGCTGCAGCACTTGGGCCGGCCAGCGCTTGGCCGCCGCGCGCCAATAAGGCGCCGCGTGAATCGACAATCGAGATATTCTGCGGCCGCAAGCCCGGCACCGCTGTGGATACCAGGTGCAGCACAGCTTGAATGGCTTCCCGGTCCAACCGATGCGCCCCCTGCATGGTCAGCATGACCGAAGCTTGGGCGTCGCCGCGTTCCCGTGAAAAAGCTTCCCGCCGCGGCATGACCAAATGGACCCGCGCTGCGCGTACCCCAGAAAGGGAAGCGATACTGCGCGCCAATTCCCCTTCCATGGCACGGACGCGATTCATGTCCTGCTGGAACGGGGTGGTGGTCAGGCTTTCATTGCGGTCGAATATTTCGTAGCCGACATTGCCACCGGCAGGCAGCCCTTCACGGGCCAGTGAAAGGCGCACGCGCCCCACCTGGTCATCCGCCACCATGATCCGGCTGCCATTGCCTTCGACACGATAGGGGATGCGCAACCTATCCAGCGCGGCGATCACTTGCCCCGCATCGCGTTGCGCAAGATCGGCATAGAGCAAACCCATGACAGGCTGGCTGGCGCGGATGGCGAACCAAACAATCAAGCCAAGGACCATCAGGGCCGTCCCCGCAAGGGCACCCAAACGCCAAAGCCCCAAGGCGCGTAATTGTGCGACGAAATTCGCCATGAACCTGAACCTTCCCCCAGGAACCCTCAGGGCCGAAACCCCGCCTGGACCAATCCGCTTATACCATGCCCGGCAAAATTTTCCGTAAAAGATTTTAATAAGGTAAAAATGAGAAAAGAGTAAATAAACCCAAAAACTCGGCCTTAAATCCTAATTTTTCCGTATATTTCCCTCCCCCCCCCCCGGGGGGGGGGAGGGTCAGTGTTTCAGCTTCCCGTGCTTAAGCTTCTCAGCTTATCGAAGCCGACCTGCAGCTGGCCCAGCATCAGCTTAAGCTCACCCCCCACACGTTCCGCACCTGTGACCCTGCCAATGGTGGTGAAGGGCAGCGCCTGGGCCTGGCCATTGCCGCCAACGCCAACCACGCGCGCCGTATAGCTGCCATCCGGCAGGTTAAGCCCGTCGGTGGATTTGCCATTCCAGGTCCAATTGGTGGTTCCGGTTCCAAGGGGCACGGTTTCCTGGCGAATCACCCGGTTACCCGCCCCAAGGATGGTAATCTGCGCCGCTTGTGCTGCGCCGGCTGCCGGCAGCTTGAGCGTGCCCGTACCACTTTGCAGGGCGATGCTGTCTGCTTCCACCTCTACCCTTTGGCCCATCAGCGGCGCGCTGGCCGTAAGCTGGGAAGCCTGTTCCAGCGTCAGCAAGCGCTGCAGGTTCTGGTTCATGGCGATTTGCTGCTCAACCGAGGCGAATTGCACCAATTGATTGGTCATCTGATTGGTATCAAGCGGGTCAGTCGGGCTTTGGTTCTTGAGCTGCGTCGTCAGCAGCGTGAGGAAGGTATTGAAATCCCCCGCAAGCCTGGGGCTTTGCGAGCTGCTGGTGGCGGCATTGGCGGAAGCGGCGGCGATGGATGCGGACATGGCAAGGGTTCCGTTCAGACTGCAATATCAATGAGGGAGGTGGCGGTGCGGCGCGGGGCCGGGTTGCTGGCGATGGGCCGGGTATCCTCGGTGCCTGTTAGGGCAGTTGAAGGGCGATTGGCCCTTTCCCGGGTCATGCCCTGCTGCTGCTGGCGGCCCTGATCTGAGGCAAGGGAGAAGGAAAGCGATCGCGCCATATCTCCAAGACCCGCCTGGTTCAGCGCTCGGTCCAATTCACGCTGGTCACGCTGCAGCAGGGCAAGGGTATCGGGCCGTTCGGCCACGATCCGAAGCTGGCCGGCTTCTTTCCCCTGGCCGATACTGACTTCCACCCGACCCAATTCGCCGGGGTCCAGCGCTATGGTGAG
>JBEDHL010000012.1:0-8179 GCA_041174145.1 Pseudomonadota bacterium | reverse complement strand
CCCCGCCGGCTCGCCCGACCATCCCGTTTCAACCCCGCTCGCCCCCCCGAGCGCATTGGGGTTTTATGGGATGCCATGGGATACCATGGGAAAGTCTGGGCCGACAAGCCAAAAAACGCGATTGTGAAGGCGCTTGGCGCATAAATTCGCCGCAATGTCAGGGCGCCGCGGCGGCAAAGGTTAAGGGATATGAAAAGCGGCGTCAGACGGCCTGTAAGCCGGGTTCTGTCTTGCCCCTTGCGGGGCATGGACGGCCATTCCTCTGGAGCCCGCATCGCTGCGGGCTTCGCGCGGCCAACCCGGGCGGAAGGGCGGGAATGCCCCTGCGCCAGCGCCTTGCAGCGCCGCGCCGTCCGCCCCTATTCGGCCTTGCTCCGGGTGGGGTTTACCGTGCCGCCCCCATTGCTGGGGGCGCGGTGCGCTCTTACCGCACCGTTTCACCCTTGCCGCAGGGTGTCGCCACGCCGCGGCGGTTTGTTTTCTGTGGCACTTTCCCTAAGGTCGCCCTCGCCGGCCATTAACCGGCACCCTATTCCCGTGGAGCCCGGACTTTCCTCCAGCCCGTGATCGCTCACGAACCAGCGGCCGCCCGGCCGTCTGACGCTGATCGCATGTGGCGCTTTGGGGGTGGGGTGGTCAAGCACAATCCATCATGGCGGCAACGGCGGCGATGCGCGCCCGTGTCACTGCATCCGCAATCCCATCGGCGCGCCCGGGCAACCAATGGCGCTGAAACGCTGTCAGCAAAACGGAAAGCGGCAAATCCGTGCGATAGCCAATGGCGCCCAGCATCGGCAGCAGCGCGGCTTCCTCGGCGGGCGCCGGGTCAGCGCCGGGCCAAAGCCCAACACCATTCGCGGCCAGGCCCTGCCAATCGAATAATTCCCCTGGGTCCTGTTTGCGGTCCGGCGCGATATCCGAATGTGCCACCACATTGCGCTGTTCAATCGGGTGGCGCGCCATGATTTCCAAGCACAAATCGCAGACGGCGGCCATTTGCAAAGCGGGGAATGCGCGATAGCCCCATTCATGGCCGGGATTCACAATCTCAATCCCGATGCTATTGCCATTCAGCGCACTTTTGCCGTGCCAATGGGAAATGCCGGCATGGGCGGCGCGACGTTCTTCCGCCACCAGGCGAAACACTGCGCCATCTTCCTCCACCACATAATGCGCGGAAACCTTGGCGGCGGGGTCGCAAAGCCGCGCGATTGCCTCGGCGCCTGAACGCATCCCTGTGTAATGCAGCACAAGTGTATCAATTACCGCGCCATCGGGCCGCGCTTCATGATTGGGGCTTGGCACTTCACGGATGCGCAGCACGGCTACAAGCCCCTTTCGCGCTTGATGCGATCCCAGGCGGCATTGATCTGCGCCACTTGTTCCGTGGCGCGCTTGACGAATTCCTGCGGCACACCGCGGGAAGCCAGGCTATCCGGATGGTTTTCCCGCATCAGCTTCCGCCAGGCGAGGCGCACCTCCTCATCACTCGCCTGCCGTGTGAGGCCCAGCATTTGATAGGGGTCTTCGCGTTCTGCTTCCGGCGCGGCGCGGCGTGTGCCGCCCTTGGCGCGTTCCCAGGCGGCGGCATCAAGCGCGAAACGCGCATGAATGCCGCGCAGCATATCGCCTTCGGATTTCGCAACCGGCCCATCGGCGCGCGCAATCTGCACCAAAGCGACAAGCACATCTTCCAACATGGCCTTGTTGTCGGCGAAGGCCTCGCCCAGTTTTTCCGCGAAGGGTTCCCAGCCTTCGGCGGATTCCCGCGCCTGATCAAACAGCCGCCCCACTTCGCCAAGCGCTTCTTCCGGCACATGGAACAGGTTGCGGAAGGCTGCGATTTCTTCGCGCTTGATCGGCCCATCCACCTTGGCAAGCTTGGCCGAAAGCACAACGACCGAGAAGGAAAACAGGTTTTCCTTGGTGCCGAAAAACGCCATCAGATCGGGTGTGGCAGACGAAATGGCGCTACCCTTGCCGCCAAGCGCCCCGGCATCCGCGGCATGGCCAAGCGCCGCACCGACCATGGCGCCGAGTGGCCCGCCCATGGCGAAGCCCGCCACCCCGCCCAACATCTTGCCCCAGAAACTCAAACTGCCTCCTGCACGGCTAAGCCCAATCGCTTCCTATCACGGAAGCCAAGCCAGCCTGTAGATGCGCTGCCCGGCCCGGCGCGGCAAGCTTCGGGCGTTAAAGATCAAGCGCCGAGGCAGTGGCCGAAAACAGAAAGGACGCCATGGCCGCATCCGCGCCGGGCCGGGCGAATAACAGCGCACCCACAGGCATGCCACAATCCGCCGCCAAGCCCGCGCGCAGTGTCACCACCGGCCCGCCCAGCACGGTGGTGGGGATAACAAATGAAGGATCGCCCGTACTGCTGGCATCCGGCGCCACATCCGGCGCGGCGGGGATCAGGATGAAATCATCCGGCGCGAAGCCGGCCCAGAAGCTGGCGCGATGCCCCGCCAAATCGCGCAAAGCCGCTTGGTATTCCGCATCCGGTATCGCCAGCCCTTCCGCAATTGCTTCCGCGATAAAGGGCGAAATCCGATCGCGCGGCAGCCCGGCATGGGTGCGGCCTAATTCCGCCAGCATCACGCGGCGATGGCGCGCGATCATTTCCTCAAACCCCGCAGCGGCGCTGGCGCGATGCAGCGTAAGGCCCGCAGCGCCAAGCTGTTGCGCCAAAGCCGCCACCCGCGCGGCGGTTGAGGGCTTTTGCAGCTTTTCGATCAGCGGGTCTTGCAGCAGCACAATGCGCGGCGTGGTGGCAGGGCGGCTGGCAAGGCGCAGATGATCCGCCGCGTAACCTGCCGCCAGAAAGGCCGCATCCTGCGCGCTGGCGCCAAAGGCGCCGACGGTATCGAAGGAAGGGGCAAGTGGCACGACACCAACGCCACCAATCGCGAGCGTTGAAGGCTTGAAGGCGCAAACCCCGGTATAGGCGGCAGGGCGATTGACGCTGCCGGCGGTTTGCGTGCCAAGCGCCAAGGGCACCATGCCGGCGGCAATCGCCGCCCCCGAACCAGCCGAAGAACCGCCCGGCGTGCGCGCCAAATCCCATGGATTGCGCGTGGGTGGCAGGCTTTGGAAAAACGCATATTCCGTGGTGTGCAGCTTACCCAGAATAATCGCGCCCGCCGCGCGCAAATGCGCGACCACCGTGGCATCGGCGGTGGCCGGCGCGATATCCGCGCGCGATGGGCTATTGGCGCGGGTCGGCAGGCCGCGCACATCAATCACATCCTTAATGCCAACAGGGATGCCGTGCAGCGGGCCACGCAGCTTGCCCGCCTTGCGTTCCGCATCCAGCACCCGCGCTTCAGCCAAAGCGCTATCGGCCAACACATGGATCCAGGCCTTCACCTGACCATCCACGGCGGCAATACGCTCCAGATAACGCTGCACCAGCGCTTCCGCCGTGATGGCGCCTTGAGCCATGGCGGTGGAAAGATCGCGGATGCGGCCGGGGTTTTGAATGAGGGGCTGGGTCATTTTGGGCCTTTCGGCGCGTGAGATGAAACGCGCAGCGATTCACGGCGCGATTTTGCGCGCGTAAAGCTGACGTAGCGGCAAGCCAGGATAGACCACCATCTTGCGCTGATAAAGATTCATGAAAGCATCGATCGCCGGCTTTGGCATGCGCAGCACATCCTGCGCCCCCGGACGATCCATCGACCAAAGATAATCATCAAAAATCATTGTACCGCCAACCCGCAATAGCGGAAATGCCATGGTGGCATCGGCCAAGACATCCGGCGCCTCATGCGATCCATCAATATAGATCAGATCGAAGCTTTCAGTGGCGCCAGCGGTGATGAGGCCGGCCAGGGCATGCTGCGATTTCTGCTTCAGCTTGCGCAAGGCAAGGGGCTTCGCCGCTTTTGCAAGCGCAAGGCGGGTATTATGGTCAAAACGGCGCTCCACATCACTCATATTGGCCTCAGCACCGGCGCCTTGGCGGTGTTCGATACTGCCTTCCCAGGTATCAACGC
The DNA here is from genome assembly GCA_041174145.1 of Pseudomonadota bacterium. Lineage (GTDB taxonomy): Bacteria > Pseudomonadota > Alphaproteobacteria > Acetobacterales > Acetobacteraceae > Neoroseomonas. Next base: position 4,181 of record JBEDHL010000012.1, on the reverse strand, counting down.
AGGTCAGCGAAACCTCGCCATCAGCGACACTCGCCCCATATTCGATGATATGGCAGGCGGAACGACCTTCAAAAGAGCCTATTTCCAGTATTTTCCTGGGTTTTTCCTGATCCAGAATACGTTTCCACACGGGGATATAGATCGAAAACCAATCCCGCGTGAATGCATAGGAAGCTTCCCCTGTGGCCCCGCCTGTATCGGACATGAACTTGCTCACCCACCTTCTGGAGGCGGGTCGCGGGCTGGATCAGGCCAACACGATCTCCCGCCCAATGCCCCGGCAATCCATTTCAAATTCTAAATCTTTAACCGGCGGGCGGCAATATTGCCAAGTCAGGCCATGGCGCGCCGCACCACGGCGGACGATTTCCTCGGCGAAAAAGGGTGTCATGTCATGCACTGTATAAGCCTGCACGCCCGTGGTGGCGCGCCAATCAGCGCCGAGCAGACCCATGCGCCGTTCCATTTCCCCCAAGACCCAGCGCGCCTTGGCACGCATCGCGGCAGGCGAGATATCGCCGAAGGCAACCGTATTGCTGCGGTAATCGCCTTTGCCTTCCGCCGCCTCACCACTGCCAGCCACCGCGAAGGAAGGCAGCGCGGCGGCATCCGGCACGGTATAGACAAAGGCGTGAAAGCAGGGCTCGGCCGGTGGCGCGATTTCTGGGCAGACATTGCTGCGCGCGATCGGGTTCAACCCATCGCGAAACAAGCCCCATTCCTGCAATACGCCGCCATAAACCCGATTAAACGCGGCAAAGCCTTCCTCTGTGAAAGGCGCGGGCGAGCGTAATTCGCAAGCTGCAAAAGCCGCCTTGGGCCGGCCCTGCGCTTCAAGCCAAGCAGCAATCCGCGCAAATCCCGCCATCAAGGGCAGGGGTTCTGCAAACCGCACGCGTTCCAGCCGGAAGCCGGGTTCGGCTGCAACGCCCGCACTATATTGATAGACGCCAGGGATGAAGCGGTAGCCCGCTTCGGGGATATTCTGGACCATGCGCGCTACTTCGGCCTTTAGGTTGCGGTTACGCCATGGTGGTGGCAGTCAGGCTGCCGAACAAGCCCCTTGAAGGATATCAGCATGCCCACCCCCATCAAACTTGGCATTATCGGCCTTGGTATCATGGGCGAAAGATTGCTCCGCGCCGCGCTGGAACATGCGGCGGAAAGCGTCACCCCGGTCGCGGTTTGGGATCCGGCACCCGCTGCCGCCGGGCGCCTGGCTGGCATTGCCGGCGCGCCGCGCATGCTGGCAACGCCGGATGCGGTGATCGCGGCATGTGATTGCCTCTATATCGCCGCCCCGCCGGCCGCGCATATTCCCTTGGCCGAGGCCGCCATTGCGGCAGGCCGGGCGGTTTTCATCGAAAAGCCGCTGGCGACATCGCCCGCCGAAGCGCGCGGCTTCGTCGCGCGGGCGGAAGCGGCGGGCGCACGGGCAGCAGTGAATTTCCCCATGGCGTCATCGCCCGCCGTCGCGCAGCTTTCCGCCTGGCGGGCGGACATGCAGGCGGAAACCCTCGATATTGAAGTTGCCTTCCCCACCTGGCCGCGCGGCTGGCAACAGGCGGCGGCAAGCTGGCTCGCAAAACGGGCCGAGGGTGGCTTCACGCGCGAAGTCGTTTCCCACTTCCTGTTTCTGACGCGCCGGCAATTGGGGCCGCTGCAGCTTCTGGAAGCGAAGGCCACCTACCCGGCCGGAGATGGCGCGGAGACGGCCATTGCAGCCCGGCTGACTGCAGGTGGCGTGCCGGTGACGCTGAAGGGTTCGGTTGGCACCACCACCAAGGATGATCACAATACTTGGACGCTGAATGGCGCGATCCGGCTGCGTGATTGGTCCTTCGCTGAAAGGCTCGGCGCTGATGGCGCCTGGGCGCAGGCGCCGGATGCGCTGCCCAATGAGAAAATGCGCCCCATGGTGCTGAAGGGCCAATTGGCGCAGGTGGCCGCCATGACGCGTGGAGAGACCCATCGGCTGGCCTCTCTGCGAGAGGCTTTGGAAGTGCAGGAAATTGTGGAGGCCATTTTGGCCGCGTAAGCCATGGCGCGGTCGGCCGATCAGCCGCCGCCCAAAATTTCCTTGTTATGCGCACCAAGCCGTGGCGCCGGTCCGGCCATGCGCGGCCTTTCCCCATTGAAGGAAAGCGGCATCGCGACCAGGGAAAAATCCTCGCCGGGCACAGGCTGCACCATGCCAAGCGCCTGGGTTTGCGGTTCCGCCAGCACTTCGGGAATGTTGTTCACTGGCGCACAAGGCACACCAATCCGCGCCAGGCGTTCCAGCCATTCTGCGCGCGGCGTGATGCGCATGAGTGCGGCGATCATCGGCAGCAAAAGCGCTTTATGTTTGAGGCGCGCGCGATTGGTGGAAAACCGTTCATCGCTGGCCCATTCCGCATGGCCCAGTTCAGCGGCAAACTTCGCAAACAACCGATCATTCCCACAGCACACCAGCACCGGCCCATCGGCGGCATCAAAGGCTTCATAGGGCGTGAGGTTCGGATGGCCAGAGGCATGGCGTTCCGGCAGCTTACCCATATTCACATAGGCGCTGATTTTCTGCCCCGCCCAAAGCAGCGCGGTTTCAAACAGCGATGTATTCACCACACCGCCCTGGCCCGTGCGGTGGCGGCGTTCCAGCATGGCAAGCGCGCCAAGCACCGTCCAAAGCCCGGTGCCCTGATCCACGACCGAAGCGCCCATGCGCACCGGCGGGCCATCCGGCTCACCGGTGATGGAAGAAAGCCCGCCGAAAGCCTGCAAAAGCGGTTCATAGCCAGGTCGCAGTCTTTCCGGCCCGATATGCCCGAAAGCCGACATTTCGCAATAAATCAGATGCGGATGCCGCGCGGTGACGGCTTGCGCGCCAATGCCAAGCGCATCCGCCGCGCCGGGGCGGAGATTATGCAGCATGATATCAGCGCCGGCGAGCAAGCCATGCAAAGCCTCCACCCCTTCCGGTGATTTCAGATCAAGCGTCACGGATTTCTTGCCGCGATTGAATTCATGGAAATTTAGCGCATCGCCATGGCGGAAATCCGGGCCCATGCGGCGCGCATCATCACCGCCATCGGGCTTTTCCACCTTGATCACATCCGCGCCCAGATCAGCAAAAATCGCGCCCGCGAATGGCCCGGCCAATACCTGGCCAAGTTCAACTACCCGCACACCATCCAGGACGCCCTTCATTGCAATTCAATCCCGGATTCGCGCACCAGGCGCTTCCATTTCTCGATCTCACTGGCTTGAAAGCGTGCCAAATCCTCAGGCGATCCTGGGCGCAGCACCATGCCGCTTGCAGTCAGGCGTTCACGCACCGCAGGGCGCGCCATGATGTCATTCACCAGGCCATTCACGCGCGCGACAATCTCAGGCGGCGTGCCCGCCGGCGCATACATCGCGTTCCAGGACAGCATTTCATAACCGGGGAAACCCTGTTCTTCGACTGTTGGGACATCGGGCATCATGGACACACGCTGGCGGCTGTTGACACCAATCGCGCGCACGCGCCCTTCCCGCGCTTGCGGCATTGAAGTTGTGGCATCCACAAACATCACCTGCGCCACACCGCCGATCACATCCGTGATGCCAAGCGGGTTTGAGCGATAGGTAACATTCACCATATCCACGCCCGCCATGGCTTTGAACATCTCCCCAGCGACGCGGGATGATGCGCTGCCAGAGGCGAAATTGAGCTTGCCCGGATTGGCCCGCGCATAATCGGCCAATTCCCGCATGGAACGCACCGGCAAATCATTATTCACCACCACCAACAGCACACCCACACCAATCAGCGCGACAGGCGCGAAATCCGCCACCGGATCGTAAGGCAGGCGATGAAACAGCGCGGGGTTTGATCCATGCGTGGTATTGGCGGTGGACAGGAACGTATAGCCATCAGGCCGCGCCCGCGCGACGGCTTCAGAGGCAATAAAACCATTGGCGCCGCCGCGATTATCCACCACCACCGGCTGGCCCAATTCCGCACTCAGCGCATCAGTGAAATTGCGCGTGGTGACATCCGTGCCGCTGCCGGCGGGAAAGGCGACGATGAAGCGGATTGGTCGATCCGGCCAGCGCCCAGCCGGTTGCGCGGCGGCGCCTTGCGCCCCAGCCAGGCCCAAAGCCCCAAATAGCGCCGCGCGGCGCGGCATGATGGTGTGTTTCATGGCGTTTCCCTT
>JBEDHL010000011.1:0-8233 GCA_041174145.1 Pseudomonadota bacterium | reverse complement strand
GCCCTGCCCCAGCGCTTGCGCGGGCGGAAGCCTCGGGCGCGGCCTATGCGGCGCTTGATCTCGGCACCAATAACTGCCGCTTGCTGATTGCCGCCCCAAGCCAGGCGGGCTTTCGCGTGCTTGATTCCTTCAGCCGGATCGTCCGGCTTGGCGAAGGTCTGGGCAATTCTGGGCAGCTTTCCGCAGCCTCCATGGATCGTGCCCTCTCGGCCTTGGGGGCTTGCGCAGACAAGCTCTCCCGCCGGCCCTTGCGCGGGTTTGACGCTGTAGCGACCGAAGCCTGCCGCCAAGCGCTTAACGGCGCGGATTTCATCGCCCGCGTGGAAGCGGAAACAGGGATCAGGCTTCGCATCATTTCGGGCAGGGAAGAAGCGGAACTCGCCATGGAATCCTGCGCGCCCCTGCTCGGCGATGGTGACAGGCGCGCTTTGCTTTTCGATATTGGCGGCGGCAGCACGGAAATCGCCTGGATCCGGGCCGCGGCAAAGCCGGGCGATGTACCGGAACTCATCGGCTATATTTCATTGCCCATTGGCGTGGTGACGCTGGCTGAACGCTGCGGCACCGCCTGTTTTACCGAAGCCGGCTTCTTCGCGGTGGTGGATGAAGTGGCCGCGCATCTTCAGGCCTTTGATCGCTTGCATTGCATCGGCCAGGAAATTCGCGCGGGCGGTGTGCGCCTGATGGGCACTTCGGGCACTGTCACCACGCTTGCCGGCGTGGTCATGGCGCTGCCGCGCTATCGCCGCCCGCTGGTCGATGGCTCCACACTGGATTGTGAGGCTGCGGATGCCGCGCTTGGTGATTTATTCGCCATGGGCCGGGCTGCCCTTGCCGCGCACCCTTGTGTCGGGCCGGATCGAGTGGACTTTGTCTTGCCGGGCTGCGCCATCTATGCCGCCATCCGGCGCATATGGCCGACCAAAACGCTCCGCGTCGCGGATCGAGGGCTCAGAGAGGGCATTTTGATGCGCATGATGCGCGCTGACCGTGCTATTGCCCGACGCCCTGCCCTGCGGCGCAGTTAAGGCTTTCAAACATGAGTAAACCAAGCCCACCTGGCCGGAGCCGGGGCCTCTCACAACGCCTGCGTAGCGCTGAAGGGCGCAGCACGGCGAGCCAACATTGGCTCAACCGGCAATTAAACGACCCCTATGTGCGCGCGGCCAAGGAACGCGGGCTGCGTTCCCGCGCGGCGTTCAAGTTATTGGAAATGAAGGATAAGATTAAACTCCTCTACCCCGGTGCGCGGGTAGTTGATCTGGGCGCCGCACCCGGTGGCTGGACTCAGGTGGCGGTGGAAGCGGTCGGGCCGCGCGGCCAGGTGGTGGCGCTGGATATCCTGCCCATGGACCCGATGCCGGGCGCCACCACCCTGCAGGGTGATTTCCAGGAAGAAGAAGCCGAAGCGCGCATTATCGCCGCCCTGGGTGGCCGGGCGGATGTGGTGCTTTCCGATATGGCGCCCAATACCACGGGCCATGCCGCCACTGATCATTTACGCATCATGGCGCTCGCGGAACTGGCCCTGGAGTTCGCGTTGAAAGTACTGGCCCCAGGTGGCAGCTTTGTCGCCAAGGTCTTTCAGGGCGGTTCAGAAAAAGACATGCTCATTACGCTGAAGCGCCATTTTGGGACCGTGCGGCACCTGAAGCCACCTGCCAGCCGCAAGGAATCCGCCGAGCTTTACGTGGTGGCAAGCGGCTTTCGCGGCTGAAAGCCTTTTCCGTGCCCGGCCTGCTTGCCGCAGGCGCATCATGTGGTTATGGAGGGTCGCCAAGGTAGCGCAACGCGAAAGCCCCTCCATGGCCCAAGATTCTTCTCCCATTCCCACAGCCCCACTTATTCGTGGCACGAGCATTGCCGAGGCTTACGCCTTTGATGATGTGTTGCTGGTGCCGGCCTATTCCACGGTGCTGCCGGCGCAGACCGTCACGCATACGAGGCTGACCAAGGAAATCCGGCTGAATATCCCGCTGATTTCGGCGGCGATGGATACGGTCACGGAAGCCCCCATGGCGATTGCCATGGCGCAGGCGGGTGGCATTGGCGTGATCCACAAGAATTTCTCACCTGAAGATCAGGCGGCGCAAGTGCGCCAGGTGAAGAAGTTTGAAAGCGGCATGGTGGTGAACCCGCTGACCGTGCATCCGGATCAAACACTCGCTGAAGTGCGTGCGCTGCAAGACCGCCACCGCATCAGCGGCATTCCGGTGGTGGAACGGGGTTCGGGCCGGCTGGTCGGCATTATCACCAATCGCGATGTGCGCTTCGCGACTGATCCCAATTTGCGTGTCTATGAATTGATGACGCGGGAAAATCTTGTCACCGCATCGCCCGATGTCACGCCGGATGAAGCGCGCGCGCTGCTCCATAAGCATCGCATCGAAAAGCTGCTGGTGGTGGATGATGCGCAGCGCTGCGTGGGCCTTGTGACGGTGAAGGATATGGACAAGGCGCAGGCCAATCCCAATGCGTCGAAGGATGGCATGGGAAGGCTGCGCGCCGCAGCGGCGACCGGCGTTGGCGAGGATGGAATACATCGCGCGGAATTGCTGGTGGCGGCCGGTGTGGATGTTGTCGTGGTGGATACCGCGCATGGCCATTCCGGTGGCGTGATGCAGGCGGTGGAGCGCATCAAGCGGCTTTCCAATTCGGTGCAGGTGATTGCCGGCAATGTTGCAACCCCCGAAGGCGCGCTGGCGCTGATTGAAGCGGGGGCGGATGCGGTGAAAATCGGCATTGGCCCCGGTTCCATTTGCACCACGCGCATTGTGGCTGGCGTTGGCGTGCCGCAGCTTACCGCCATTCTGGAAAGTGCCGTCGCCGCGCGCGAAAAGGGCGTGCCGGTGATTGCCGATGGCGGCATTCGTTCATCCGGTGACCTTGCCAAGGCTTTGGCGGCCGGGGCGGATTGCGCCATGATGGGCAGCATCTTCGCCGGCACTGATGAAGCGCCTGGTGAGGTATTTCTCTATCAGGGCCGGTCCTACAAATCCTATCGCGGCATGGGATCACTCGGCGCTATGGCGCGGGGTTCGGCGGATCGTTACTTCCAGGCTGAGGTGCAGGATTCACTCAAACTGGTGCCGGAAGGTGTCGAAGGCCGCGTTGGCTATAAGGGGCCGGTGGGCGCCGTGATCCATCAGATGGTGGGCGGCTTGCGTGCGGCCATGGGCTATACGGGCTGCGCCACAATCGCCGAATTGCAGACCAAGGCGCGCTTCCGGCGCATCACAGGCGCGGGTTTGCGTGAAAGCCATGTGCATGATGTGGCCGTGACGCGGGAAGCGCCGAATTACCGCGCCGAAGGCTGATCGGGTTTTTTGAGACCATAGGGCGCGACCAGCGCCCAAACATGGTCTGGGATCATATTGCGCATCTTGGCGGGCTCTGCCCGTTCAAGATGCAGCACGCTTTCCACGGCCTTCATTTCAACGCGTGCGCGGGCGAATTCCAAGCCGCGCGGGCCGATGCGCGGCATCAGCCAGCCGATAATGGGCCGGAGCCAATCGGGCATACGACGCAAAGGCAAGCCGCCCGCGGCGCGGCGCGTATTCTCCAGAAAACCCTTTACCGCGCCAGCGCGCTTGCCGGCGCTACCCGGCTCGGCGGTGGAGATTTCATCACCCAGCAGGCGCAGCAATTCCTCGCCACGTTCATTGCGGACCAAAAGCCATTGCTCCCCCTGCCCGCCCATATAGCCCACGGTGATATCGGCCAGCACATTGGTGTAATCCACACAACTGCGGCAGGTGAGTGGAAAGAAATCCGAGGGTAGCTGGCTGATCGGCAGTTGCAGGAAGGGAATTTCGCGCTTGCGGCCATCAGCGAAGCGCAGTTCCACATGGTAATCGGCTCGAAATTCCAGATAGGTGATGGTCTCTGGCTTGTCGGAAAGTAATTCCAGGAAGCGATGGAATTTTTCGGTGGTGGTATTGTCTGAACAAGGCGTGCCGATGACGTAAAGCGCTTCCAGCCCAAGCCGCGCTTCCAAGGCGCGCAGCGCATAGACTTGGCAGGGAATGCCAATCACCGCGATGCGCTTATGCCCCGCCGCCACGGCTGGTTCCAAAAGGGCAAGCAAGGGCGCATAGCCCATCCGCATCCCCCGGCAGGCCGCCATGGCTTCCGGCTTCGTCACCAGCACGGGCACGGGCTTCCATTTGTCATTCGGGTCCGGTGCCATGGTCAGCACAGCAGTTACCGCACCGGCTTCCAGCAGCTTTTCCGCAAGGCGTGTGGTGATACCGGTCCATTGCGCGCCGGGTTGCGGTGGCTTCAAGGATGCGCGCAGCATTTGCCGGAAGGGGCCGAAATGCAGTTCATCGGGGCGCGCTGGGTCTCGTGCGCGGCCATGCACGGCGGCTTCCAGGCGTGGGTAATCGGGCTTGATGAATTGGCAGGCGGCACCGCAAGCCTTGGGGTCCTGCATGCGCGAAACACCGCAATCGGTGCATAGCCCACGCGGCGCGGCATCACGCAGGCCGGGGGCCGCGATGCCGCCCCCCATCACAACGCCAAGGCCCCGATAATGGCGCCGGCACCCAGCACCCAAAGCGGGCTGTAATCAGTCCGCCAGACAAAAACCGCGGAAAAGATGGTCAGCGTCACCGTGATCCAGCTTTCGGCGGAACCCTGCGCGAGCAGCAGCCCGGATGAAGCGATAAGCCCAACCGCAATCGGCACCAGGCCTCGTTCCACAATGCGCAGCCAAGGCCGCCCCAAAAGCCTTGCCCGCAGGCGCGAAAAGCCAAAGGCCATCAGGCTAGTGGGCACGGTCATGGCGGCAGAGGCAGTCAGCATCCCTAAAATACCGCCGACATGCCAGCCAAATAGCCCCACCACCAGGATATTGGGGCCCGGCGCTGCTTGCGCGAGTGCGAAGCGGCGCGCGAAATCCGCATCACTCATCCAGCCATGCACATCCACGACCAGACGATGCAATTCCGGTAGCACGGCAATGCCGCCGCCGACCGACACCAAGGATATGGCGCCAAAGCCCAGCAGCAATTGCCAGAAGATGGTCGCCGTCATTTCCCGCGCCCCCCATGCCAGGAGGCAAGGATGCCAAAGGGCGCCAAGCCCAGCACCACCATGGGCAGCGGTACCCGGAAGAAACCGGCTGCCACCAGCGCACAAAGCCCAACGGCTAAAAGCGCCAAGGTCGGTTTCAGCTTCTGCGCCATTTTGGTGGCAGTCCCGATCACCATCCCCGCCGCTGCGGCCGCAACACCAGCCAGCACCGCTTTGACCAATGGCACCTCACCATAGGAATCATAAAGTACCGCAAGACCCATGAGGATGATCAGCGGCCCCCCAAACATGGAGCATGAGGCCAGCAGCGAGCCCACCGCGCCATGGAACCGATCCCCCACCATGATCGCCGCATTCAGCGCATTGGGGCCCGGTAGCACCTGACCAAGGCCCAGGGTTTCGGCATATTCCTGTTCCGTCAGCCAGCGCTTTTCTTCCACCAGCACGCGCCGCGCCCAGGCATTGATGCCGCCAAAGCCGATCAGCCCGATCTTGCCATAGGTCAGGAACAGATCAGTTCGGGTCGGCACCGGGGCGGGAGAATCAGTCATGTATGCAGAGGAACCCGTCACGCCGCTTGGATCAATCCCCCAAGCGGCGCAAAACCGGGCTTATCCACCTGCTAATTGTTCTGGAAAACCCGCGCCGCCAGCGCCACCTGGAACAGGGCGGTGATGAATTCCTGGCCCATGATGAATAGCTTTGGATCAAGATAGGGCAGCGCGATCAACTCATCCCCCGGTTGCGGCGGCTGGCGCGGGTCAAGAATTACCTGCCCGCTAGGCCGGCGCAGCATGAGTGTGGAACGCGCCCCACGCGCGGTCAGGCCGCCCGCCTGATCCAGGTATTGATCAATACTCATGCCCTGGCGCCACAAAACAGCGCGCGGCATGCTGACTTCGCCCTGCACCATCACCGTTTGTGATCTTTCGGGAATGACGACGACATCGCCATCTTCAAGGCGCACCGGGGCGCAGGTGCCGTCCTCATTCACCACGACCAACCGGCCTTCAGGCAGGCTGCGGCGCGCGCGGCTGATATAGGAGCCGATAAGGTTGGCTTCGGCCGTGCGGGCCTGGGCCACGCCTGGCGTCATGGCTGGGGAGAGGAAAAGCTGACGCTCCAGCCGATCAAGAGCGTCATCAATCGAACGCTTCTGCTGCATGGCAAGGCGGGGGCGCAGCAGGAAGACAGCCGATGTATTCGCGAGCATCGGGTCCACCGCAATATGATCCAGGATTTGGCAGAGCGAAAAATCACGATCTGCCACCAGCACAGAAGGATAAAGCCGGCTGCCTTCAATGGTCACGCGTATGGTGCGGAGCGCAACATCGGCCACAAAGGTCACCGTGTCTTGGTCCTGCAGGGTTTGGCGTGCGAGTTCAGAGATGGTGACATAGCGCGAGAATGGCTGGGCATTACGCACACCGCGTACTACGGCATTGGTCGCAGCAGGCAAGGGCCTAGCGTAGTTGATCAAATCCTGGCCACGCATGGGGCCACGGCCTGAGCTTTCAAACAAATAGTTATTCCGCACCGCCCCATCGGCGCCAATCAGCGGGCGCTGCCGGCCCACCAGGATTGTATCGCCTTCCTGCAGGCGAATTTGCGGAATTTGGCCATCCATCAAAAAGCGATAGAGATCGAGGCTGGTTACGGTGGCGCCACCGCGCTGCACGCTGATTTCCCGGAAGGAGCCGCGTGCGGGGTCAACGCCGCCGGCCCGCAGCAAGAAATCAAGGATACTGTCCGAGGCAACGCCCGCGTAGCGGCCTGGGGATTTGACAAAGCCCGCAACAAAAACGCCGATACGCTGTGTGGAAAGCACTGTGGCATAGACCTGAACCTGCTGCGTATAAACGCGCCGAATTTCGCCTTCCACCACTCGCTGCAAATCGCCAACCCGCGTTCCCGCCACGCGGACGGGCCCGATATTGGGCAGAAACAGATTGCCGGAAGGATCAATCTGCGCGACCTGTTCCGCATCTACCGCGCCCCAGGCACGCACACTGACGCGGTCCCCCGGTGCCAGCACATAATTGGGGTTGGGAGCATCTGATGAAGATTGCGCCTGCCCTGTAAAAAGTGCTGCGCCAAATACCGCCGTGGCGGGCCCCGCCGCACGCTGCAAATCACCCAGTGGCGTTACCAGCGTTGGTCCGCCTTCTGCCTGGGTTGAGCTGCCCACGCGTTCCGTGCCGCGTGACTGGCCCGGCAAATCCGCGAGGCTTCTTTGGTCAAAAACCGGCGGCGGTTGCATTTGATCCCCACCCGGCGGCAAGCCGGGAAGGGTTGGGATGATTTGTCGTGGGAAGCTTGGCATCCCAGGAATAACCCCGGATGACCCGGCATTGGATTGGCCTTGCGCGGCGGAAGTTGAAACCTGCACCACGCAAAACAGTGCCAAAAGGATCAGGAAGGCCGCGCGCATCATTTGAAGGTTTTTATGCCGCATGTTCACGCATCCCAACAATCAGAAGCCAGCCAATGCCATAGGCGATGGCAAGGCCCACAAAAATACTCGCCACACTGGTCAGCTTGCGCGGATACAAGGGATAGACAGCAAGATTGGGCTGCACGATGCGCGAGAGATATAGATGCTGACGCTGCGCTTCCACCCGCGCAGCTTCAAGGCTTGCCGTGGCGGACGCCAATTGCTGATCCGCGAATTGGCGTTCTAACATCAGCCTTTCATAGGCGGCTAATTGGCGCGATAGTATCCCATTATCCACAGCCGAATTTGTATCTGTGTGACGCGAACGTTCAGAAGCTATTTGCCGTTCCAACGCGTCAATGCGATTACGCGTGCCCTGTAATGCGGGATTATCAGGGCGCATGAATTGCAGCCTTTCGGTCAATTCCGCCCGCGCTTGCGCGAGTGCAGCTTCCAATTGCCCACGTAGCAGGCTGGCTGCTTGGACTGCGCTTGCGCTATCAAGCTCCCTCTCCTGCTCACGAAATCGCGTAAGGGCCTGACGGCTTTCCTGAACACGCTGTTCCGCAATGCCCATTTCCTGTAGTGCGATTTTCAATGTATCATTACGCGCCCGCTCAGACAGCCTATTTACCAGAGCCTCTGCTGACTGCAAAAGGGCCTCAGCCAACTCCTTCGAATCTTCAGCGCGAAAACTTTTCACGCGCAAGGTGGTTACATTCGTGCTGGGATCGAGAGAGACGGTGACCATTCTATTATAAT
>JBEDHL010000010.1:0-22925 GCA_041174145.1 Pseudomonadota bacterium | reverse complement strand
GCCACGGCACCGATATCAAGCGTCGGATCGGATGCGCGATAGACAAAGATGCAAAGTTCGTGCGGTTGCAGCACTTCCAGCCCTGGAATGGCGCCGATTCCCGCCGCAAACCTATCCACCGTATCCATCAGGACGCCGGCCCATTTTACATAGCCCTCTTCGCCAAGGAAATTCATGACTGCCCAGGCCGCCGCCACCGCACCACCTGCACGAGTGCCCTGTGCGGTCGCATTCATATAGGCGCCGCGTTCCCAGTCGTTGAAGGTGAAATTCTGCCATTTCTGCAAGTCAGCGTCACGCAGCATCATCATTGATGCGCCCTTGGCTGCATAGGCGTATTTATGCAGATCAGCGGAAATGGATGTGACGCCCGGTACGGCGAAATCGAAATCAGGAATCTCACGACCCAGCTTGCGGACGAAGGGGGCAAGGAAACCGCCGACGCAGGCATCCACATGCATCCAAAGCCCATGCGCCGCAGCAAGCGCTGCGATCTCCCGGATCGGATCGAAGACGCCAAATGGGTAATTGGGCGCGCTACCCAGAAGCATGATGGTATTGCCATCAATCCGCTTCGCCATCGCTTGCGGCTCGGCGCGAAAATCATTGCGCGTGGTCGGAACGCGGCGCACTGCCACATCCAGATACTGCGCCGCACGGTCAAAGGTGGGATGGCCCGTGCGGGGAATGACGATATTGGGCTCTGTGATGCCCTTGGTTTCCCGAGCCCAATCGCGGGCGGTCTTGATCGCAAGGAAGATGCTCTCTGATCCGCCGGAGGTGAAGGTCGCGCCGGCCCCTTCCGGGGCGTGGTGCAAGGCAAGGCCCATGGACAGCACTTCGCCTTCCAGCCGCTTCATACTGGGAAAGGCGCGTTGGCCCATGGCATTTTCGGTCCAGTAGGCGAGATAGGCTTCCTGCGCGATACGAGTTACTTCATCATCAAGATGGTAGAAATAAAGGGCCAATCTCGCCAGAAGATAACGCCGTGAAGCGCGTCTGCAGCGTCACCGGCACGAAGGTGACACGTCTAGGGTCGCCGAGCACGACGGTGGCAACAGCCCGGCAATAATCCACATCAATGCCGTGCCACTCTCCACGGCTATCAGGCAGCGAGAAGCCGGCGAGCGATCCACCAACACCGCATCTGATCGTATTATTGGCCCTGACACGGTCCAGTATCGGGCCCGCCTGCGCCACCGACCCGAAGGCCGTCAGCAGCAGGGTGGCGGCAAGAAGAAACCTCTTCATTCCTCTTTCCTCCTCGAAATTGTGGCTTCCACAAGATTATCCGCGATTAGCGAAATCTCAGCCGCGGTCATTGGTGTTGAGAGCGCGCCGGAGCAGTTGGGGGTCAGCAATATACCGGCCTCCAGCATGGCTAGATGGATCGCTGCCAGCGCCTTCTTTGCCTTGGCATCGGGGTAGCTGCTTCGGTAGTCACGAATGGGTGCATCCGTGAGGTGCAAGCGAAATAGTGAACCCATACCTGTCACCTGCGCCGTTTCTCCCGCAGCAGCGAAGGCGGCATTGACGCGATTGCGCAGTGTTTCCCCAATCCGACCAAGCCGATCAACAGCTTGCAGATCAAAGGCTTCAAGGGCGGCAAGACCGGCTGCCATCGTCAAGGGATTGGCGCTGAATGTGCCGCCGAAGGCCACAGGCGGCTGCCCACGTGTATGATCGAAGATGGCCATGTTATCAGCTGGACCGGCTACGGCCCCAACCGGCAGGCCACCACCGATAATCTTGCCAAGCGCGATCAAATCCGGCTTCAGATCAAAAAGCGGATGCGCGCCAGCATAGGACAATCGGAAGGTTATCACCTCATCACAGATCAGCAGAATACCGTGACGCAGGCGGGCATTTCGTAAAGCTTCAATGGTGGTCGCGGGTGGGGGCACCATCCCAATCTTCGAAGCGAGGGGGTCAAGAACAATGGCGGCAAGGCGCGGGGCCTCCCTCTCCAGGATTGCGGCACAGCGTTCGGGATCGGCGTAGGGCAGCACCACGGTATCGGCGACCACACCGGCCGGCGTGCCGCGATCATAAGATACCGCCGCAGGATCGCCGTGCGGGCCATTCCAGTTTGAAGGATCGGAGCCGAGGCTGACTTCAAGCGAATCATAGCTGCCGTGATAGGCGCCTTCGAACTTCGCGATTGCGGGGCGACCGGTAAGCGCGCGCGCTGCCTTGACAGCAAACATGACCGCCTCGGTGCCCGAATTGCAGAAGCGGATCTGCTCGCAGCGCGGCGAGCGGCTGCGAATAGCCTCGGCCAGGGCCGTCTCATGCCGCGTGGGCATGCCGAACGCCGTGCCGTCGCCCACCACCTTCCTTAGCGCCTCGACCACCGGCGGGAAGGCATGGCCATGCACAAGCGAGAAAAAGTTATTTGCGCAATCAAGGACGCGACGGCCATCCAGGTCCTCCACCCAACAGCCTTCGCCCCTGACCGCGTAGGGAGGGTGCGGCGCGAACCAAGTGGCTTGGCGCATGCTGCCGCCGGGAATGACGTGCTTGGCCCTCTCGAACTCGGCGGCAGACCGCGAACGCGGCGGTCGATTACTGATCTGGTCGATGTTGGATGCGGCGGGATGATCCATGCCCGGACTTCCATTCAATGACGCGGGCTGGATCAAACCATATGGTTCCATTATGAGTCAATAGGAGCATTTGTTCCATTGCTTATCCGAAGCGGTCACCATGGGGAACCCACCGACATGAATGAAGCCGAGACCTTCAAGGCGCTCCGGGGGATGCTCGTCGAACTAACGGGGCCGATGGCCCAGGCGGCGCGCTATCTGCTGGCGCACCCTGAGGACGTCGCCGTCCATTCGATGCGCGCGGTTGCACGGCGGGCCGATGTTCCGCCTGTCACGCTGGTACGCCTTGCGCAGCGGCTGAGCCTTCCCGGATACAATGAACTACGCAAGGGCTTTGTGGACCGCGTCTTGCGCAACGCTTCGGCAGCGCAGGTGGCCGCGACACGCAACGTCGACAGCGCGCGCGCCATCGCGGCAGCCGTCGGTGCCGGCACCGGGGCGCTGGCCTTCGCGCAAAGCTTCTTTGCGGCGGAGCATGACGTGCTTCGCCGAGCATTCGTGGGGCTCACCGAGACCACGCTGGACCGGTCCACGACGGTCCTTGCGACTGCTCCGCGTGTGTTTGTGGCTGCCCGTCGCACGCCTTTCTCTGCGGCCTTCACGCTCGCCTACGCCCTCCGCAAGGCCCGGCCCGGTGTCTGCTTGCTTGATGACGCGGGCGGTGCACCTGAAGCTGCGCTTGAAGATGCAGCGCCGGAGGATGCTTTTGTTGCCTTTACCTTCGCGCCGTTCAGTCGCGTGACCGATGCGCTGGCACGGCGAGCGAACGATGCCGGGGCAAGGATTATCGTCGTTTCCGATATCGACGAGGCCCCCCTGCGCGATCTGGCTGGTGACCTTTTCTTCGTGGCGCCGACAATGAGCCGCGCCTTTCCAGAATCAGCGGGCGGAGCCCTCGCTGTGGCCAATCTGCTTGCGGCGCTGACGGTAGCGAAACTCGGCGAGAATGCGCAGAAGCGCATTCGCTTGAACGAGCGCCGACTTGTAGATGCGGGCGAATACCTTCTGACTACGGGTTCTGCCCGCAAGCGTGGGACCGCAAACCGCAGGTCGAGCAGCAGCGGCAATCCGCCCGGGCGGTGAGCTGTAATTGAGGCCTCAGAGAGTTTCGCCTTTTCGGTCCCCTTTCCTGCTCCAGTGTCTTCCAAAAATGAAATTCTACCGGGGCCGAAAGGCTTAAAACTCCCGTGTATTCGCAAGGGTTTTGCGACCGACCTTGATGGTGCAGCGGCGGAACGTTCCGGCGTTTTCTCTCCGAACAGCCCAATTCTCTCCAAAGCTTGAGGGTAGGTCGACTTTTCCAACAAGGTTTAACGCGTTGATCTGCAATGGTTTGGGTTGTGTTGCAGTGCAGCGTAGTTGCGGAAATGGACTGGTGTGCGGTGGGGACTGAAGAGAAAAAATTGGTTAAAGTATAGAGGGTTTTGCCGAAATTTCGCTTGACCATCCCGCCTGGCGCCTCACCAGCTCGGCTGGGCTGAAGGCCATCCTATAGCACAAGCAGAAACTGAAATCCGCTGAATGATGCTTCGCACCAATTGCCGGCATGTTTCCCTCGGACGCACCGAACCAAGCGCGCGAGAGAGAGAGCCAGCGCCAGCGACGCCCTTACTGCGCAGGAGCTTTCCGGCTGGCTGGCGCGGCTGCAGGGCGGATACTACCGCCGGAGCAAGCTGACGCTGGAACTGCTGCGCGCGATAGGCGCAGCGCCCGAAGTTGATTGGCAAGCCGCCCTAACCGCATTCCACGCTGTGCGCTGCGACGCATTGGGCGGGAAGCCGTAGGAGGCTAAGGCATTTAGTGATGGTCTCAGCTTCGACTGACTCACTGATTTTTCTACGCCTTCTCCAAACCGCCTCCACCCACGCCAAATCCGCCTTCTTAAAACTATCATCAGTCAGAAACACCACTGCCATTCTTCATCGGCAAGGGAGGGTCTCTGGACTTTCAGGAACTCTCCGCGTGCAGGGCCTCTCCATCAAATCCATATCGCGTCATTTCGGGGCAGTAAGAGCGCTTGATAATGTCTCCCTTGACGTGGCCGCAGGTGAGTTCGTCGCCCTTGTGGGCCCTTCCGGCTGTGGCAAATCCACCCTTATGCGGATTGTGGCCGGTATTGAAACCGCCGATGCGGGTTCACTCTCCATCGGTTCTAGGGACGTCACAGCTTTGCGCGCCGCTGAGCGTAATGTTGCAATGGTATTTCAGAATTATGCGCTTTACCCGCATCTGACCGTGAGCGAGAACATCGCCGTCCCTCTCGCTATGCGTCGGCTTTCTGCCGTGGAACGCCTCCCCATTTTTGGTCGTGTGATGCCTGGCATTGTACAAAAGCGGGCGGCCATAGCCACCGATGTCCTCAAGGCCGCCCAATCGCTCGGCCTGGATGCCCTATTGGATCGAAAGCCTGGGCAGCTTTCAGGCGGACAGCGGCAACGCGTAGCATTGGCCCGGGCAATTGTTCGCCATCCTGACGCGTTTCTGATGGATGAGCCGCTTTCCAATCTGGATGCGGCGCTTCGCGTGCAAACACGGCGTGAGATTGTTGAGATTCATCGCCGCGTCGGTGCCGCGACACTTTACGTGACGCATGATCAGTCTGAGGCCCTCACCATGGCGGACCGTGTGGCCGTCATGCAAGCCGGCCAGATACTGCAGGTTTCGTCGCCCGAGGCAATCTACCACGATCCGCAGGATATCCGCGTAGCGACCTTCATCGGTAGTCCACGGATCAATTTAATCTCTGCTGAAGCCGATGCCGCAGGCCATGTCCATATCGCGGGAAGGCCGAGCGGGCTTCATGCTGCGCCTGGACCAGTGACTATTGCCATTCGTCCGGAAAATCTGCGGCTTGCCTCCAGCGGTATGCCCTGCGTGGCAGAAGGCTTCGAATTTCTGGGCGAGAGCTTGCTGCTCCATGCGCGTCATACAGCCAGTGATGAAGCCTTGGTCGTCCGACTTCCGCCAGACATGCCTCGACCGCATGCTGGGGAAGCAATCCAGCTTACCTTTGAAGCTAAGCACGCTCTGCTGTTTGACAAGAATGGCAAACGTGTCGCGCTGCACGATCATCCTGCTCACAGTCAGGAATTTACCCTTGCCTGAAACCTTATCTGCAGCGCAGCCTGCATCATTTCAGGGAAGATCGCGCCGCCTGACACGTGGCGAAGCCTTGGTCGGCCTTATGCTGAACATGCCGGCAGGCATCGCTTATTTTCTGATGCTCCTATTGCCCAGCTTGGCCACGATCCTTTTGGCCTTCACAGATTATGAATTGGGCGCGCTTGAATGGGGCTGGATTGGCATAGCGAATTTTGAGGAGATGCTTGAAGATCGTGGATTTGCCATCGCGCTTCGCAATACGGTCATCTATGTCGGGCTCGTCACACCACTTTCCATCTTGCTCGGCTTGGGCGCCGCGCTTTTGATTGAAGCGGGGATGCGTGGTCGCGCCCTGTTTCGCGCTGTCTTCTTCTTGCCGGTTGTTTCACTGACGGTCGCCATGGCAGCTGCTTGGCAATACCTGCTGCATCCGACGATTGGGCCTTTGAATGCCTTCTTGCGCCTTCTTGGCGTTACCGCCCCACCCTTCTGGCTTTCATCTTCGGATTGGGTACTTCTCAGTCTCGGGGCAATCGGCGTTTGGGAGAATGTCGGCTACAATATGGTACTTTTCCTGGCAGGCCTCAGCGCCATTCCGCGGGAACTCTATCAAGCCGCTGAAGTTGACGGGACGAAATCCTGGCTTGATCGGTTTCGGCTTGTCACTTGGCCCATGCTTGGACCCACAACACTCTTCGTGCTGACCATCACCATGATCCGTAGCATTCGGGTCTTTGATACGGTCGCTGTTTTGACCCAAGGCGGGCCGAATAAGGCGAGTGAAGTCCTGCTGCACACCATGTACAAGGAAGGCTTCACGTTTCTGCGGCTTGGATATTCCGCGGCGATCACCCTGGTTTTCCTGTTGATGGTTCTGGGCTTGGTCTGGCTGCAAACCAAGGCTTTGGATAAGCGGGTGCATTATGGCTGAGCGCGGCCCAAAATCGCTTTGGGCGGATGTGCCGCGCCTGCTTGTGCTAGGCTGCCTCGCGCTATTGCTGCTCATGCCCTACATCTGGATGATCTCAGCAAGCGTAAAGCCGCTGGATGAGTTGTTTCGTGCCAGCCTTATTCTCTGGCCAGAACGCTTTCACGGCATTGAGAATTACGGGAAGGTGTTTTCGCAGATTCCAGTATTTGGCTATCTCTGGAATGGTATTGTTGTATGCGCTGGCATACTTTTCTTCCAGCTGCTTTTCGCCGTTCCGGCAGCCTATGCACTCGCGAAGCTTCGCTTCCCCGGGCGTGATCTGGCACTTGGCCTTGTTATGCTTGGCCTTCTTGTGCCGCCCCATGTGCCGGCGCTTCCCCTCTACTTAGCCTTTAGCAAAATAGGTCTCTTGAATACCTATGCCGCGCTGATCCTGCCCTTCACCATTTCAGTCTTTGCGATCTTTCTGTTCCGTCAGTTCTTCAGGGCACTACCCGATGAGCTGGTCCATGCGGCACGCCTGGATGGGATCGGTGAGTTTGAAATCGTTTGGCGCGTGATCCTGCCAAATGCCTGGCCGGCGGCCACGGCCTTTGCGATCTTCTCTGTCGTCGCGCATTGGAATGATCTTTTTTGGCCGCTGATTGTGATTGAAGGGCAGGCACGCGCCACCCCGGCACTTGGCGTTTTGTATTTCCGCTCCGATGAGGCCGGCGATGATTTTGCCGCATTGATGGCGGCGGCCGTCATCATGACACTGCCTCTTGTCCTGGCATTCCTTTTTGCACAACGCCGCTTCGTTGAAGGTATCGCCACCACTGGGCTGAAGGGATGAAGCCATCATGATGCCAAAACCGCTCAATTTACGCAGAAGAAGCCTGGTCGGGATCGCATTTGGGGCGCTTGCTGCACCTGCGCTCCGCGCGCAACCAAACGTAGAAATCACCGTTCATTATGCTCAGCCACACGTCTTTCGTGAATCAAAGGAAGCCGTTGCAGCAGCCTTTTCGCGCCACGAACCCGGCATACGCATCAATTGGGTGACCACTCCAAATTACGATGAAGGAACACAGCTTATCTTGCGTCAGGCCGTTGCGGGTACTCAGGCGGATTTAACCTATCAGGGCTTGAATAGGCTGCGCGTCCTTGCGGAACGCGGTATCTGTCAGGATCTAACACCTTTCCTGAATCGCGAAAGTAATCCTGCCAGTCAGGGATATAGTGAGACCATTCTTGGTCTTGGTAGAACCGCCGGTATGCAAGCGGGCCTTGCCTATGCTGTTTCGACAATGATCACCTATATGAACCTTGATGTTCTGCGCGATGTCGGTGTGGATGCCAGAACCTTTCCAACCAATTGGGATGGCGTGCTTGACCTCGCGGCTCGCATCGCACGGCTGCCGAATGCGCCTGATCCGATCTATTACGATATCGGCGAATGGGCGTGGTCGGCGTTACTTTACGGTCATGGCGGCCAATACATGAGCGGCGATGAACGCCGCTTTCTGATGGATACGCCCCAGGGTCTCGCTGCCATGCGGCTTTATCAGCGCATTTTGCGCGAGGGGCGAATGCCAAATCTGAACACACCCGCGGCACAGCAGGCATTTGGCGCCGGGCGTATCGGTGTCCGCTTCGGGTCAACCGCCTTCTTGCGTAATGTCATGCAGTCAGTCGGGCAGAACTTTCCCCTTGCAACGACGATCATGCCAGTCATTGATGCAGAGCGTGGCCGACTTCAGGTAGGTGGTTCAGCCGGCATGCTGCTCACGCGCGATCCGGTGAAGCAGGAAGCCGCGTGGAAATTTCTTCGATTTTCCACGAGCGCCGAAGGCACCGCGCTGATGGTTCAAAACACCGGCTACGTCCCCTGCAACCAGCTGGCGGTGGATGACCCGCGCTGGTTGGGTGAATTCTACCGGGCCAATCCACTTTTCTCGGCGGCGATGCGCCAGCTTCCTCTCACTGTCGCCTGGTATGCATTCCCAGGCACGAATGGTGTGCGCATCAGTCAAACCATATCCGATAATCTGCAGCGTCTTGTTGAGGCACGTGCCACGCCTGAACAGGTGGTTCAAGACATGCAGCGCGAAGTCACGCGCCTGTTACCACGCGCTTCCTGACCCCCGAAACCAGAAGGACGTAACCCATGAAATCATTTACCCGTCGCACGGCCTTAGGCGTCACGGCAGGCTTGCTCAGCGCACCACAACTGCGCGCTCAGTCCAATGTGGACATCACGGTGCATTACGCCCAGCCGCAAATCTTCAAGGAAAGCTATGACGCGATCGCGGCGGAATTCGCCAAGCGCGAACCCAATGTGACGGTTCGCTTCATCACCACGCCGAATTATGAGGAAGGCAATCAGCTTATCCTGCGCCAGGCCGCTGCCAATCAATTGCCCGATCTTTCCTACCAGGGCTTCAATCGCCTGCGGGTATTCGCCGAACGCGGCATCGCGCAGGATCTGGCGCCCTTGCTTGCGCGTGAGGGTGATCCCGCGGCCCATGGCTATACCCCCGGTATCCTTGCCCTTGGCCATTTTGGCGGCATGCAATCGGGGCTGGCCTATGCCGCATCCAATGCGATTTCCTATTACAATACTGAACTCCTGCGCCGCGTTGGTGCAAACCCAGACCCTGAAGCCTTCCCGAAAACCTGGGATGAGGTGATTGCGCTTTCAGCGCGCATCAAGGCGCTTGGCGATGGCATTGAAGGCATGTGGTTCCAATGGCCGGGCGATGATTGGATGTTTTCCGCGCTGCTGTTCAGCCATGGTGCGCGCATGCTGACGCCGGATGAACGCGATGTTGGCTTTGCGGGCGCGGAAGGCCTCGCTAGCCTGCGCTTACTCCGCCGCATGGTGACCGAAGGGGGCATGCCGCAACTGAATGCCACCACGGCGTTGCAGGCCTTTGCCGCCGGCAAGCTTGGCATGCGCTTTGGCTCCACCGCCTTCCTGCGCAATATGATCACCAGCGTGGGACGTAATTTCGAAATGCAAACCGCGCTATTGCCTGTGATTGACCCGGTAAATGGCCGCCTGCCCACCGGCGGTGCCGCCGGGATGCTGACCGCGCGTGATGCAGCGAAGCGGGAGGCCGCCTGGAAGTTCCTGCGCTTTTCGACAAGTGCTGAAGGAACGGCGCTGATGGTCAAAAACACCGGCTATGTGCCGACAAACCAGCTTGCCATTGATGATCCGCGCTATCTTGCGGAATTCTACCGTGAGAATCCTCTGTTCAAGACCGCGACCATGCAAGTGGGGCGCATGGTGCCCTGGTATGCTTTCCCCGGCACGAACAGCGTTCGTGTTACCGAAGTGATGGTGAATAACATGGCCCGTGTTGTCGAAGGGAATGCGACCCCCGAAGTAGCTTTGGCCGATATGGCGAGTGAAGTTCGCCGTCTGCTGCCGCGCCGGGGCTGATACATGCAAACGATCCTTCAGATTACTGATGCACACCTGTCGCCGCGGAATGAATTGTTCCGCGGTAATATCGCGCGTATTTACGACCTAGCAGTGGCGAGCCCGCCTAACCTTACCGTTGCCAGCGGTGATCTTTCGCTTGATGGCGCGGATCATGAGGCGGATATGGCTTTCGCCGCTGAAGAATTGGGCCGCTTTCCTGGCCCAATTCTGGCGCTGCCTGGAAATCATGATACGGGCAGTCACCCGCATACCATGCCCCGTCAGCCCTTTGATGCCACCCGGCTGACTAGGTTCCAGCAATATTTGGGTACGGGCTATGGTCTGCATGATCTGCCGGGCTGGCGCGTCATTGGCCTCAATTCGGAGGTCATGGGCACGGGGCATCCGGAGGAAGACGCCCAAGCACGCTTCATCATCGAAGCGCTTGAAAGCGCGGAGGCTCGGCGCTTGGCAGTTTTTCTGCATAAGCCAATCTTCATAACGCATCCCGACGATCCAGTTTTTGATTACTGGTCGGTGCCACCGCATGCGCGGAACACCTTGATGCCGTTACTGGAGCATCCAGGGCTTCGGTTGGTCGCCTCTGGTCATTTGCACCTGCATCATGAATTCAAGCGAGACGCCGTATCCTTCGTCTGGGCGCCACCACTTTCCTTTGTGGTTGAGGAGGATGAGCAGCAAGGCCTGCCCGGGGCGCGGCGTTGCGGTGCCTTACTGCATCATTTGCATGAGGATCACGTGGAGACGGTTCTGCTGGAACCGGATGGTATGGAAGTGCCTTATCTTGGCCCTATCCGCCATCTGACCTATCCGCGCGCCACGTCTTGAAGCGCTGTTGTGGCGCTTCTTGGTGCGTCATAACACGTCGAATATCGTGAAACTGGCATATGCGTGCTGAAAAATTTGGCTTCCTACCTCACGCGCCGATGACCTTTGGGAGAATGACATGACAACCGTAATTATGGTCGCCCTGGATGGGCTGCGCCCCGATATGGTGGACCCTGTGGCGACCCCTCACTTGCATGCGCTTGGTATGGCTGGCGCGCGCTTTTCTCGGGCAAGGAGTGTGTTCCCCTCTGAAACGCGGGTGGCGACGCCATCGCTCATCACAGGCTGCCGCCCTGGGGGTCATGGCCTGGTCGCCAATACGCTATTCGACGCATCGGTGGCGCCGGATCGTTTGATCCGGACCAAGCTGGTTGAGGATGTTCTTACCCTCGCCGCCGGTGCGGAATCGCCTTTGCAGCGCGCCAGCTTGGCGGAGCGTCTTGCACCGCATGGAATGAGTTTCGCCCTCGTCAGCGCCGGCACGGCGGGGGCGGCCCGGCTGCTTCACCCGGCGGCAGAGCGGCTTGGCGCCTTTCGTTGGAATGTCGAGGATACTGAGGGTGAGACAGCGCAGCGCGTGGCTGAAGCACTGGGTAAGACTCCGCCCGCTGCCGTGCCGAATATCGCGAGGGTTGAATTTGCCGGACGCGTTCTGCTTGAGCATGTGCTGCCGCAAATCAAACCGGATGTGGCGCTGCTGTGGCTCTCAGAACCCGATGTATCCTTCCATTGGGGTGGCTTGCGGGCTGAACATACGCAACGCGCGCTTAAATCGGCGGATGCGGTGCTCGGGCAAATCATGACCTGGCGTGATGCGCAGCCGAATGCGCAGGAAATTGCCATTATTGTTCTCTCGGACCATGGTCATGTTACCGGGCGGGGCAAGAAGTGCCTGCGGAGCGAATTGCAGCGCGCCGGCTTCCGTGCTGGCACCGGCATGGCGCCGGATGTGGATATTGTTGTTGCGCCAGCGGCGGCGCCTGGGCTTTGGCTGAGGGATCCATCCCTTGCCTCTCAGGTGGCGGATTTCCTGGCCACACAAAATTGGGCTGGTCCTTTATTGGCGCGTGATCCTGCCATCCTCTCTCCGGGGCGGGCGGCGCCGCTTGCACTGCTGGGCTCAGCCCATGCACGCAGCGCCGATCTGGTCGCGACATTCGCGGGCGAAGAAGGCTTGGATGAATGGGGCCTGCCAGGCACGGCCCCCTTCGATGCGCCCGATGTACCCGAAGGCGGCGGTATGCATGGCGGCCTGCATCGTGCGGAGCTTGCGACCGTTCTGGTCATGCAGGGTGGCCCCTTCCGTCAGGGTTCGGTGATCCAAGAACCTGCTGACTTGACGGACATAGTGCCGACGGTTCTGCATATGCTGGGGGTTGACCCTTCCGGCATGGAAGGGCGCCCATTGCGCGGCGCTTTGGATGCCGCGACAGACCTTCCACCCAGCGAAGAAATTCACGATCTGCCGGGCGATTTCGTCCTTGAAGCCATGCGGGCAGAAAATGGGCGGCTCTACCCGACTGCGATGCGCCGGCGCTAGTACTCGCGCTCAGCACTAACGGCTGCGGTGAATCCCCTCACCGCAGCGTTGGGTCAAGCCCATCACGTAGCCAATCTCCAATCAGCGAAACTGAGAGAGTGGTCAGCACAATCGTACTGGCGGGTGCCAGTAGGATCCAGGGCGCCCGCGTCAAATATTCCCGCCCATAGCCGACCATTGACCCAAGCGATGTCTCTGGCGGCTGCACGCCCAGGCCCAGGAAGGAAAGTCCGGATTCAAGCAGGATCACTTCCGGAAAGGCGAGCGTCATGGAAACAATGAGTGTCGAGGCAATATTGGGCAATACATGCCGCCCATAGATGCGCCATGGTGACGCCCCAAGCCCCCGCACCGCAGCCGCATAGCCTTGCGTCCCAGCCGCAAGCGCAAGCCCGCGCGCAATACGCGCATATCTTTCCCAGGCATGCAGCCCCAGAAGGCAAACCAGCAGCAGCAGCGAATTACCGAAAAACGCCAGCACCGCCAACGCTAAAATCAGGAAGGGGAGCGAGGCGGAGAAATCCACCAGCGCCAGCACTGCCTGTTCGATAAACCCTCTGAAATGCGCCGCAAGGAAGCCAAGTGATGTACCGACAGCCGCCCCGATGATGGTGGCACCGAAGGCGATGAGTAGGCTGGTCCGGATGGAATAGATAAGCCGCGACAGCACATCCCGCCCAAGCTCATCAGTGCCGAGCGGATGAAGCCAAGTGCCGCCAAGCAGGATGGGTGGGGAAAGACGATTGCGAAGATCAAGCGCCGTATAGGCATAGGGCGCCAGGATATCTGCAAGCAGCGCGACGATAAGCATCAGCATCAGCCAGCCGATGCCAAAAATGACCAAGGCCGGCGGTGCTTTCCGCCGCGTTTTGGTGGGCGCCGTTGGGGCGGTGATTACAAGAGGAGCTTCAGGCATATCAGGCGGCCTTTCGCGGCGCTGCGCGCAAGCGCGGATCAAGCAAGCCGTAGAGCAAATCAACAATCAGATTGGCGCAAACCATGGTGATGGCGACCAGTAGCAAGATGCATTGCACCACCGCCAAATCACGATTGGCGACCGCGACCACCAGTAATCGCCCTACCCCGGGCCAGGAGAAAACGCTTTCCACCACTACCGCCCCCGCAATCAATGTGCCCACCATGAAGCCGATGATGGTGACGGTAGGAATGGCGGCGTTCGGCAAGGCATGGCCGGTGACAACCGCGCGCCAGGGCACGCCTTTTGCGCTGGCCGTGCGGATATAGGGCTGGCCCAGAACCTCAAGCATGGCGCTACGCGTAAAGCGCGCCAAAACCGCAGCACCGCCAAGGCCCAAGGTAATCACTGGCAGAATGCCATGGCGCCAGCTTTCCTGCCCACCTGAAGGTAGCCATCCAAGCTGTACGGCAAACAACAGCACAAGCAGCAGCCCCAAGACAAAGGACGGCACGGTAAAGCCTGCCACCGCGATGATCATCACCACCCGATCCGCCAGAGAATTGCGATGCAAGGCAGCATAAATGCCAGCGGGAATGCCCAGACAAATCTTGATCGCAAGCGCAGGGAGCGTGAGCGCCAGCGTGGCCGGAATACGTTCCGTCACCAGCACAATCGCATCCCGCCCATCGCGCATGGACCGCCCAAGGTCACCCTGCAGGATGGCCCAGAAATAGGAGAGATACTGCACCCAAATCGGCTCATCCAATCCCCATGCCGCGCGGAATGCCTCCACCGCTTCCGGTGGTGCATCTGCCCCCATGATGATTTGCGCGGGATCACCCGAAAGGCGCAGCACCACAAAGGCAAAGGTAACGACCATGGCGATGGTCAAGGCAGCCCGCGCCAGGCGTGTGGCCAGAAAACGAAGCATCAGGCGGCCTCCTGCCCTATGTATCCTTGGCCCGCGCTCATTTCCCCATGCGCGACATGGCAGGCAACAAGCCGCCCATCTGGGCGTGCCTTCAGCGTGGGCGTTTCACGCGCGCAAAGGTTGGTTGCGACCGGGCAGCGTGGATGAAAGGCGCAGCCCGAAGGCCGATCTGCCGGGTTGGGCGGGTCCCCCTGCAAGACAATGCGCTGGCCGGCGCGGCCAGGATGCGGAATGGCAGAAACAAGGGCGCGAGAATAAGGATGGGCCGGTTCATGCAGAACGCCATCCGGTTCCCCTTCCTCCACAATACGGCCAAGATACATCACAGCGACACGGTGGCTCACTTGCCGAACTGCCCTGAGGTCATGGCTCACGAAAAGCATGGCGGTGCCGAATTGCTCCTGCAAATCCAGCAGCAAATTCATGACCTGCGCCTGAATTGAGACATCCAACGCGCTGATAGGTTCGTCACAAACCAGCAGCGCGGGATCGGTTGCCAAGGCACGCGCTAAAACCGCGCGTTGGCGCTGACCGCCGGAAAGCTCATGCGGATAGCGGGCACCCTGATCAGGTCGCAACCCAACCGCGCGCAACAAGGCCTCAACCCGCGCGGCCCTTTCGGAACGGGCGCCGATGCCGTGAATCTCGAGCGGTTCACCCACTTGGGTCGCAATCGGCAGGCGACGATCGAGCGCGCCCAAAGGGTCCTGAAACACCATCTGCATGCGCGCCCGCATGGCGCGCCAGGCAGCGCTGCCGGGTTGCGGCATGATTGCACTGTCAAAACTAACGCTTCCCGCATCCGGGGTTTCCATGCCGAGCACGAGCCGGCCTGTGGTTGACTTGCCGCAACCTGATTCGCCCACCAAGCCAAGCGTGCGCCCACGTTCCAATTTCAGCGAAACACCATCAACGGCCCGCACTTCTACCGCGCGGCCAAGCAAGCCCCGCCGCATGGCATAACGGCGTACCAGCCCCTCGGCTTCCAGCAATGCGCTGCCGGCCTTCATGCGGGTATCCTTTCAAGTTGCGTCGCAGCCGGCGCCACGCGAATGCAGGCCGCGCGATGCTGACCAGAAAGGCCCATCAGGCCAGGCATTGCGGCATCACAGGGGGCAGCGCGAAATTGGCAGCGCGGCGCAAAGCCACAGCCAGGTGGCATGGCCCAGGGTTCCGGCACACCACCCGGAATGGCAGCAAGACGCCGGCGCGGGCCATTCATGGGCGGCAGCGCCCCAATCAATCCTTGCGTATAGGGATGCGCGGCTGATTGAAAAAGTTGCTCCACCGGTGCTTCTTCCACGATGCGGCCGGCATACATGACCGCCACGCGTTCACAGGCTTCGGCAATCACGCCCAGATCATGGCTGATCAGCACCAGCGCCATGCCCATCTGGCGGCGTATGGATTGCAGCAATTCCAAAATCTGCGCCTGGATGGTCACATCCAAGGCGGTCGTGGGTTCATCCGCCACCAGCAATTCAGGCTGACCGGCAAGCGCGATGGCAATCATCACGCGCTGATTCTGGCCGCCTGAGAGTTCATGCGGATAGGCATCAAGCCTTCTGGCAGCGTCAGGGATGCCGACAAGATCAAGCAGGCGTTTTGCCTCGGCGCGCGCATTGCTGCCTGTCATGCCCCGGTGCAGACCGAGCGCTTCGATGATCTGCTTGCCGATACGATGAACAGGATTGAGGCTGCTGGAAGGATCCTGAAAAATCATCGCAATACGGCCACCGCGTACCCGTTCCAGAACAGGTGCCGCGGCGCTAATCAATTCCTGCCCATCCAGCATGACGCTGCCGGTAATGCGGGCCTTGGGCGGCAGCAGGCCAAGCGCCGCAAGCCAAGTGACAGACTTGCCGCAGCCACTTTCGCCAACAAGCCCAACCGCTTCACCCTTGGCGATCGAAAGATCTATGCCGCGCAGCGCTGGCGCGCCGTCAAAAGCGACCGAAAGCCCGGTCAGGCGAACCAGCGGCTTCATGCACCAATCCGCAAATTACCGGGACCAAACATCATCGCCCAGCCAGAAGAAGCGCGCCATTCGATATTGCGCCTTTTGGCGGTAAAGGCCGCCGCGTGGTGCAGGGTGATATAGCCAGGGTCTTCCCGTTCCACGATGGTCAGGATACGGCGGAAAAGCTCGCGCCTGCGGTTCATGTCGGTTTCGGCCTCAAGCGCAGTGGATGCCTGGTTGAATTCCTCATTCGCCCATTCACCATTGCGCTCAGCCTCGGTACCCGGGCCAAAGCTGCGGAGCAGCCCTGCCACCGGATCGCCAAAGACGGAAGTGTTGGACCAATCGCGCACGCCGCGGCCAGGTGTGCGTTCCGTCACCTGCGCGAAGTTTTCCTTCATTTCGATCACGACGTTTATGCCAACCGCGCGCCACATCTCCACCATGATCTGCGCATTGGCCACTTGGTTGGTGTAGTAATTGTTCAACAGCCGATATGGGATAGGCTGTCCGCGATAATTCGCCTCACGCAGCAGGTGCCGCGCCTCGGCGGGATCGAAGCGGGGATTTTCCCAATCGGCCAGGAACATCTGGCCATAGCTTTCCATTTGCATACCGCGCGGGATTTTGGTGCGACCCGCCCAAAGCGCATCCACCAGCACCTGCCGATCAATGGCATGCGTCATGGCGCGCCGAATGCGGGCATCTGCCAGAACGGGGTGCGTCTTATCGAAAGCAAGCTTGCGGATATTGTTGATTGGGCTGCCCAGAACCTCAAACCGCGAATTGCGTTCAACAACCGTGATTTGATCCGGCGGAATATCGCAGGCGAAATCATACTCCCCAGAAAAGAGGCCATTCAAGCGGCCTGAAACCTCGGGCACCTCAACAAACCGTATGCGTCGCGCGGGCGGCCTGCCGCCCCAATATTCATCATGCGCCTCTAGCACCAGCAGGGTATCGGGACGAAACTCAGTGATGCGATAGGGGCCAGTGCCAATCGGCGCGCGCGCCCAACCAAGCCAACTATCCGAACGCGCAAAGGCCGCGCGGGAGAAAATGGCGCCCACACTTTGCGCGATGCGACCTTCCAGTGTGACATCGGGCATGCGATTGATGAAGCGCACGGTTTGGGCATCGAGCACTTCAACACGCTCAAGCCCAGGATAAGTGCGGCGCCCAATGGCAATCACCTCGGCGGGCGGTTCCTTGGTCGCAGTCCCGGCGAGGATCGTGGTGCGGCCAGCGCCCGTTGCCCCTTGTGTACCAAACAGGCGATCCGCAAAGGAGAAGGCGATATCCTCCGCGGTGAGAATGCTGCCATCATGGAACTTCACGCCTTGCCGCAGCGTCAGATCAAGGGTGCGCGCGTCAACGCGCCGCCAGGAAGTGGCAAGCCCGGGCGTCAGCGCGGCATTCCCCAGCCAATCGGTTGCGATCAATTGTTCGGAGTAAAGCCCGTGGATGCGGAAGCCGACATTGGACTGTTCACGCGGCGGTTCAAAGGTATTCGAATTGGAAAGCCGCTGAACCGCGATGGTAAGCGTTGGGCGATTATCGGCCTGAGCTAAGGCAGGCGCCGCAAGAGGCGCCCCCAAAAAGGCGGCTGGGGCGGCGAGAAGACTACGACGGCGCAACATCACCTCAACCCCCAAAATTGCCAGGTCGGAAATCCATGGCGAAGGCCGGGCTTGCCTTCCAGCGGGTATCCCGCCGCTTGGCGGTGAAGGTCGCGTTCTGATGCAGCACGGTGAAGGCAGGATCTTCGCGTTCCGCAATCTCCAGCATCCGACGGAAGGCGGCACGACGGCGCGGACGATCTGTACTGGTTTCAAGTTCAGCAGACAGGCGGTTGAATTCCTCATTTGTCCATTCGCCGACCTGTTGCTGCTGACCGTTGGGGCCATGCTGATTGACGATGGAGGAGACAGGATCGTTAAAGGGCGCGCTATTGGACCAATCCCGCAACGCACGCGGGGTTTCGCGGGAGAATATCTGCGCCCAATTCTCACGCATTTCGATTTGAACATTGATCCCAGCCTGGCGCCACATTTCAACCAGCACTTGGGCCGTGGCGTTCTGGTTGGTGTAGTAGTTGTTCAGCAGGCGATAGGGGATCGGGTCACCGCGGTAATTCGCCTCACGCAACAGGCGCCGCGCCTCATTCAAATTAAAGGCGGGCACTGCCCAATCCGCATGGAACATATCACCGTAATATTCCCATTGCAGACCCTTCGGCACCACGGTGCGGCCAGCCCAAAGACTGTCAACAATCGCCTGCCGATCAATGGCATGCGTCATGGCGCGCCTGATCCGCGCATCACGAAGCTGGGGGTGGTTCTTGTCAAACACGGTAAGGCGATGGTTCAGAATAGTCCCGCCCTGCACTTCAAAGGCACGGTTACGTTCAATACCGGAAATTTGGTCAGGCGGCATGTCGCAGGCGAATTGATATTCGCCCGACAGTAAGCCATTCAGGCGTGAGGCAACTTCCGGCACTTCAACAAAGCGGATTTGCCGCAAGGGCGGGCGTCCACCCCAATATTGATCATGCGCGACCAGTGTCAGCGAGACATCGGGGCGGAATTCTGCCACCATATACGGACCGGTTGTGATCGGTTTGCGCGCCCAATCAAGCCAGCTTGCAGCTTCATGAAAGCCGCGGCGTGAGCAGATATCACTGCCGTATCGGGCGAGTCGCCCTTCCATGGTCACATCCGGCGTCCGGTTCACGAAACGCACGGTATAACGATCAACAATTTCAATCTTCTCAAGCGCCGGCCAAATGCGTTGTGATACAGCCACCACTTCCGGCGGAAGCTCCTTACCTTGCGGCCCCTGACCTGGAACGCGGGCGAATAATGTGCCACCAGGCGTTGCGCCAGGCGCACCCGTCCCGAACATTCGTTCCGGCCCGAAGGTGAATGCCACATCCTCAGCCGTCATCTCATCGCCATTATGGAATATCACGCCGCGGCGGAGCGAAAGTTCAACCGTGCGATCATCAAGCCGGCGCCATTCCGTGGCGAGCCCCGGCATTGTTTCCAGATTGCCGAGCCAGTTCCGACCGATCAGGCTTTCCCAGAGAGAGGTATAGAAAACGCGCTCCCCCACATTGGATTGTTCGCGCAATACTTCCAGCGTGTTGCTATTGGAGATTTTCTGCACGGCAATCGTGATTGACGGGCGCTGATCCGATTGGGCAATGGCGAAGCGCGGCAATAAGGCCAGGCCCGGAAGGGCAAGAAGTTCACGGCGCAGCATGGGGGTTCTCCTGCGTTGGTGCTTGATGGGCGTGACGGTCGGGTCAGACCGGGGGCTTGCGTTCTTCAAGGCCGAGCGGTGTGGCGCGATAATGCGTCAGCGTCCGCTCGGCATGGCGCATCCGCTTGGACAAAGCCTTTTGCGCATAGGCTTTCACGAGATTGGCGTAATCCGGGTCTTCCGCGAGGTTCGTGAATTGTTGTGGATCACGCGTAAGATCGAAGAAAAGCGGTGGCAGAGCAGCGAAATGGACATATTTGTATTGCGCGTCTTGCACCACGCACAATGAAGACTCATCCATGGAAAGGCCGAGAGCGCTTTCTGGTTTCGAGTAGTGTACATCCCGAAAATCATATTCATAGAACAATACATCACGCCAAGACTCACTCGGCAGATGCTCCAGCAACGGAAGCAATGAATGCCCATCACTGGAACGCGGCGCGGCACCGCCAAGCGCTTCAAGGATGGTGGGCATCACATCCACGCTTTCGGTGAAGGCTTCTTCAATGGCACCCGCGCGGGTATTCCGCCCTGCATCCTTGATCACCAGCGGGATGCGGAAGCTTTCATCAAAATAACCGACCTTGCCGAGCAACCAATGATCGCCAAGCTGCTCACCATGATCTGAGGTGAAAATGATCATGGTGTTTTCCCATTGCCCATTCTCCTCCAACCAGGTGAAGACACGGCCAAGGCAATCATCAATTTCGGTAATCAACCCAGCATAGGTTGCGCGCATTTGGCGGATGGAAGCCTCATCCAGCGTGCTCGCCGTACCGCCGGCACCGTGGAAGAAGGAACCCTGCTTGATGTCGCGCAAATAGTGCTGCAGCAGCGGGTGCTGAGTCGCTTCCTCCTCCCAATGCGGCTTACGTATGGGTGCCGGCATGTCCTCTGGGCGGTACATCTTGTGATAGGGCGCCGGCGCGATGAAGGGCGGGTGCGGGCGATAATAACCGAGATGCAGGAACCAAGGCTTACCATTGCAGCCCTTCAGGTAGGTCAGCGCCCTTTCGGTGAAATAGGTGCTGTCAGATAATTCAGCCGGGATACGGCAGGGCCGGTCTGTGACACCGGGGACAGCATCCTCACCTTCAGGTAGCCAAATATCCTCCCGACGCGGCGGAAGTTTATATCCTTGATGCGCGAGCCAGCCGAAATAACCATCCATGCTCGGTTCAAAGGCCCCAACGCTGCGGAAACCATCCATCAAATCGCCAAGCGTTGTGAAACGCGGATCGCGCGGGCCGGAAGTGCGCGGGTCTGGCGTGGAAGTCGTGTAACCGATCAGGGCGGGATCATAACCAAGCAACCGCAATTGCTTGGCGAGATTAGTGTGGCGCGCATCAAGCGGAACCGTATTCTGCACGGCACGGTGGTTCATCAAATAAAGCCCGGTGAGCAGGCTTGCCCGCGCCGGCCCACAAGGGACTGCGTTCGTGACGTGATTGCGGAAGGTAACCCCTTCGCGGCATAGGCGATCAAGGTTCGAGGTACGTAGAAAATCTGCGCCAAGATGCGGAACAAAATCCGCACGCCATTGATCAACAACAATAAGCAGGACATTTTTTGGGGGAGCCATCGGATCGCCTTGACTTCAATCTCGATGATCCGATAACGGTTGAGATTTTCAGCTGCATGACGATTATGCGTAATATTGATGACGTCTTAACCTGACATGCCGAAGATTATTGCCGAATTTTCATGTGCGCCGGAAATAGGGAGGCGTGGTCATTTGGCGCGCGAGCTTGGTTTGCAATCGCTCTAAGCCGTAGCTGAACTTAATTCCCGCAATGAGACACCAAGACCGGCAAGGATATTGAGAGCCGCTTCGGCCTCAATTGCCTGACGCGCGGCAAGCGTTGCTGAACCAAGATGCGGTGTGAATAAGCTCCGCGGATGATCAAGCAATGCGCGGGGTATGGCGCGGGGGCGGTCAGGCAGGGCCCAATCCTCCATCGCAAAGACATCCGCCGCATAGCCGCCCAATCGCCCGGTTTGCAGCGCTTCAGCCACGGCCATTTCATCCACGGTGGAACCGCGGCCAATATTCACCAAAAGCGCGCCCTTGGGCAGGCAGGCAATGGCGGAAGCGCCAACGAGGATTCGTGTCTCTGCTGTGAGCGGCAGGGCAGCGATGACCAAATCTGCCCCGTGCAAGGCCTGTTCCAGCGGCATGCGCTCAACACCAGGAACATCATTCACAGGGTCAACACCGCGCAGTTGGCAGCCAAAGGGCATCAACCGCATGGCAATGGCGCGCCCGAGCCGCCCAAGCCCAAGGATCGTCACCTTTGCGCCGTCCAAGCCGAGCCCATAGAATTTCGGACGCCAGCCGCGAAAATCCGCACGCACTGCCGCGTCCCCAGCGCGGATATGCCTCGCCAGGCCAATCGCAAGACCAATGGCGAGTTCGGCAGTGGGGGAAGTGAGCAGATCAGGTACGATGGAAACCGCGATACCGCGCGCTTCGCAGGCCGCGATATCAATATTATCGGCCCCCTTCAGCGCGCAGGCCAGAACCCGCAGCTTGGGCGCAGCCTTCAAAAGCTCCGCATCCACACGGTCTGTCATGAAGGCCATCATGGCCTCTGCCTCGGCCAAAGCACCACGCAAGGCGGCATTGTCCCAAGGTTCATCACCAGTGGGATGGGCGACCGGGCCAGCGCGTTCCAGCAGGGCACGCGTCGCGGGGAAAATCCGCGCTGTGGCAATGATGCGGGCAGTCATTTCAATCTCCGTCTCAGCGCCGCACCCACGGCATCCACCACCAATACGCAGGCCAGAATAGCCAGCAAAATGGCCGAAACCTGCGCGTAGTCCAGCAGGCGCAACGCCGCGATAAGCTGAAAGCCAATGCCTCCCGCGCCAACAATGCCAAGCACGGTGGAAGCACGAAAGTGATATTCCCAACGGTAAATCGTCACGTCAGCAAGCTGCGGGAGAACCTGCGGCAGCACTGCATGGGTGATGACCTGCAATGGGGAGGCACCGGCGGCCCGTGCCGCTTCGATTGGCCTGGGGTCAGCATGTTCAATCGCCTCAGCATAAAACTTGCCAACCATGCCCACCGAATGAAGGCCAAGCGCCAGAACACCTGGCAAGGCGCCAAAACCAACCGCGGCCACAAAAAGAATGCCCATGATCAATTCAGGCACGGAGCGTAAAAAGGCCAATAAGGTACGGGCGACCATCAGGATCACCGGGTGGGGCGAGATATTGGGCGCCGCCAGCAAACCAAGTGGCAGAGAAATCACCACCGCCAAAGCCGTGCCTGCAATGGACATGGCGAGCGTATCCAGCAGCGGATTGAGCCAATCGCGCCAGCGGGAGAAATCCGGCGGCATCATTTCGGAGAAAAGCTGGCCGAGCGCAGGCATGCCTTCCGCAAAGCGCTGCAGATCAAAGAAG
>JBEDHL010000009.1:0-19033 GCA_041174145.1 Pseudomonadota bacterium | reverse complement strand
GCATATGGCTGACGGGTTCTACACAAATCACCGCCTGATCCCGGGGCGCGTAAACCTGCAAGCCCATGGCGAAATCACCCGTGGCATGCAGATTGAGCGCGCAATCCGGCCAAGATAGTCGCGCCCT
Source organism: Pseudomonadota bacterium (assembly GCA_041174145.1). GTDB lineage: Bacteria > Pseudomonadota > Alphaproteobacteria > Acetobacterales > Acetobacteraceae > Neoroseomonas. The sequence goes on along the minus strand of JBEDHL010000009.1, from coordinate 18,906 downwards.
TCCATCCCAGCCCACGAAAAAATGATCCAGGCCACCCAGCCTATCTTCCCCGCCCGTAACCCCCGGGCTTGGGGCAAAGGCAAAAGGCAGGCCGCGCGCATCATGGCTGGCGCGCTGGGTGGCTTTCATGTCCAGGTGAAACCCTGCGGGGCGGGGAAACCAAGGGTGCCAGCCCATGCCATAGGGCAAGGGCGCGGCGCCTTCATGAAGCAATGTCATGTCCAGCCGAAGCCCCTGCCCGCTCAGGGTCACCATCAGGCGCGCCAGGTAGGTGAAAGGCGCGGTCGCGATGCGCTGCGCCAGAATGGCATGAGAGGCATCCGCCGCTTCAACCTGCCACGGCAAATCGCGGGCAAAACCGTGAATGGCCGTATGTTCATCCGGGCGGTTCACCGGCAGGCGATGCGGGCCGCATTGCCCGCCATCCAGGCGATTGGCCCAGGGCAGCATCCAAAAAGCGCCATAAGCACCGGGGTGCAGGGCGCCTGCAGGCGTTGGCACCAGAATATCCCATCCGCGCCAGCGTAGCGCCGCGAAAGCCGCACCCTGTTCAGGCAGGATCAGCGCTTCCCAATCCCCCGCCAGCAGACGGAGTTGCTTCATTCCAGCGCGAAAGTATCGCGCGGCGCGGGTGCGTCGCGGGAATATTCAATGGCGGTATAAGCGCCGCCCTGATAGCGTTCCGAAACAGGATCAGACGTCATGCCTTCAAGCTCGGCGCGCCAGCTTTCCGCATTATCCTGCGGCGCCCAGCCAATGCGCGCGCGATGATCTTCGCCCCAATAGCCGGTCGGGTTATTGGATTGGCCCCAAATCACGGCATGCCCCACCTTTTCCGCCATCACGCAGCATTCGATCAGCCGCGTGAGATCAGGGTAGGAAAGCCAAGTGGAGAGCATGCGCCGATCAAGCGGCTTTGGCTGGCAAGAACCGATGCGGAGGTTGATGTTCTCAACCCCATGCTTGTCCCAATACATCCGCCCCATCATCTCGCCATAGACTTTTGAAATGCCGTAATAGCCATCAGGGCGGAACGCACAATCCGCATCCAGCTTCGCATCATTGCCGCGCGGGCGTTCATGAAAGCCGATGGTGTGATTGGAACTCGCGAAAATCACGCGCGCCCCTTCCCGCCGCGCGGCTTCATATACGTGATATAGCCCGCGCAGATTGGGGCCAAGGATTTCCTCAAACGGGCGTTCCACACTGACGCCACCAAAATGCAGAATGGCGCCGCAGCCTTCCGCCTGGCGCAGCAGCGCCACACCATCATTCAAATCCGCCAGCACAAAGCGCGCGCTGGGCGGCAGCGGATCCGGGAAGGACGCGATATCGGTCAGGCGCAATTGCCAGCCAAGCATGCCCAGGCTTTGCGTGAGGTGTCGCCCCAGCGCGCCAGAAGCGCCGGTGAGTAGCACGGGTTTCGTGGGCGCGGTCATCACCTTAGCCTCCATAGCCAAGCAAAAGGCGCGGCAGCGTCAGCGACATGGCCGGCCAATAAGTGGTGAGCAACAGCGCGAGCAGTATGGCGCCATAGAAGGGCCAAATAGTGCGCATGACTTGTTCGATCGGTATTCGCCCGATGGCGCAGCCCACGAATAACACCGCGCCTACCGGGGGCGTGGTCAGGCCAAGCCCCAAATTCATCATCATCACCATGCCGAATTGCACTGGATCAACGCCAATGGCAGTAACCACTGGCAGGAAGATCGGCGTGGTGATCAGGATCAGCGCCGCCATATCCATCACGCAGCCAAGCAGCAGCAGGCAAACATTGATCAGCAGCAGGATCACAATCGGATTGGCGCTAATCGCCAACATGCCTTCTGTAAGCAATTCTGGCAGTCGATACATGGCAAGCAACCAAGCGAAAGCTGTTGCCGTGCCAACCAGCAGAAAAACAACCGATGTCGTGCGCACACTGGCCTTCACCGCGATCAGAAAATCCGGCCAGGAGAGGTTGCGATAAACCAGCAGTGTGACCAACAACGCCCAAATGGCGCCAAAGGCCGCGCTTTCCGTCACGGTGAATACACCAGACAGCACGCCCCCAAGAATGATCACCGCGGTCAGTAGGCCCGGCAGTGCATCAATGAAGGTCCAAAACAAATGCCGGAACCCGGCCCAACCTTCGGATGGATAACCGCGCCGCACCGCCATGACATAGGCCGCAATTCCAAGGAAAAGGCACATGACGATGCCAGGCACGATACCAGCGATGAACAGCGCGCTGACAGAAATTCCACCGCCGGCGGCGAGCGAATAGAGAATCATATTATGGCTGGGCGGGATCAAAATACCCGCAATGCTGCTGGTGACTGTGAGTGACACCGCATAATCCACGCCATAGCCCTTAGCCTTCATCGCCGGGATCAGGATGGTGCCGGTGGCCGAGGTATCCGCCACCGCAGAACCGGAAATCCCGCCAAAGAGCATGGAGGTGGAAACATCCACCATCCCCAAGCCGCCGCGCATCCAGCCAACACAGGATGACGCCAGTGCAATCAAGCGGCGCGCAATACCGCCATGCAGCATAATCTCGCCAGCAAAGATGAAGAAGGGAATGGCGAGCAATGAGAAAATGCTCATGCCGCTCGCCATTTGCTGGAAGGCAACGGCGGGGTTCAGCCCTTCATAAATGAAGCCGGCAACAGCCGCGATGCCAAGGCAGAAGGCTACTGGCACGCCCGCGATGACACCTGCGGCAAAAACAGCAAAAATCAGAAAAAGCCCCGGCTCCATTGCCGCTACTCCAGAAAGGCTGCGGCGGGGCCGCGTTTTTCGGGCGCTTCAGGCACGAAGATATCGCGCAGCACCTGCTCCACGGCGAATAGGGCGATTAAAACGCCGCCGACCACCATGGGCACATAGGTCCAGCCCTGGCTGATGCCGAGCAAGGGAATACGGAAATTCGCCACCATTTCCACCAATTCCCAAGACCAGATCGCCATGCCAACGCCAAAGGCACCGACCAAGGCGTCGCAGCCCAGCGCGATCCAGCGCTGCGCAGTGGGTGAGAGCGATTCACGCAGCCCCAAGACAGAAAGATGGAAGCGTTCGCGGATACCCACGGCTGCCACTGGCATGGAAATCGCCAAAATCGCCAAGGTTGCGCCGCGTTCAATCCAGGTTGGCGTGTCATTCAACACGTATCGGCCAAAGACCAGCCAGCCCATCATGGCAATCAGCACCACCAGCGCCGCACCCGCGAGCCCAATGGTCAGCCCCGCCAGTAGATCCAGCGCGCGGGAGAATGCCCGCAGCGGCGCGGGTAATGCCCCGCGCCCTGCGCTTTCCTGGCTTGTCACTGGGTTTCCCGAATGCGCTTCAGCAAATCTGCCATACGTGGCGCTGATGCGTATTTCCCATAAACGGGTTCCATCAGCGTCTGCCAAGGGCCACGATCCGTGATTTCAATCACCGTCGCGCCACCAGCCGATACGCGTTCACGCGATGATTTTTCCCGTTCGGCCCAAAGCTGGCGTTGGAAGGCCGCACTCTCACGCGCCGCATCACGCAAAATGGCACGATCTGCTTCATTCAGGCGCTGCCAACGTTGGCGGCTAATGGCCAAAATTTCCGGCACATTGGAATGTTCTGTCGTGGTGAAGAATTTCGCCACTTCAAAATGCCGCGTGCTTTCATAGGATGGCCAATTATTCTCCGCGCCATCAATCACGCCGGATTGCAGGCTGGTAAAGACTTCTCCAAAAGGCAGCGGCGTTGGGTTGGACCCCATGGCGCGCATGATATCAATCCATAGATCCGATGTTTGCACACGGATTTTCATGCCGCGCACATCGGCGGGCGTGCGGACCGGACGGGTTGTGTAAAGGCTGCGCGCCCCGGCATCATACCAGGCAAGGGTGACGATGCCGATCGCTTCCAAATCCCGCGCGATATCTTCCCCAATCGCGCCATCCACCACGCGGTGGCTATGGCCAACATCCCGGAACAGGAAAGGCAGCGTCAGGATAGCGGTGGAAGGGGCCAGATTATTCAAAGGCGAAAGATTGAAATTGGCGAAATCAATCGTGCCAAGGCGCATCTGCTGAATGGCTTCATCCTGCTGGCCAAGCTGCGCGGAATGGAAGCTGCGCATACGGATGCGGTTATTGGTGCGCTGGCCGACCAGCTCAGCAAAGCGGTCCATGCCGCGGCCATTCGGGTAATCCGCCGCGTGGATATTCCAGCCGCGCCATTCCTGCGCGGATAGCTGGGCGGGCGCAAACGCCATCAGCGAAAGCGCCGCAGCAGCCACTGCACCAAGTAAGCCACCGCGACGGGGTTTTGAAAGCAAGGACATGATATCTCCTCCAGCCGGGCGGTCCGGGCCGCCCTGTTCTTTGGGTTTAATGTTCAATCCTGACCGGATGGGCGCTTCCCCGTCAATGCAAAAGCGGCCAGGGAATGGCCAAGCAGGGCGCCCAATGGCAAACTAACCGCCTTAGACCCAAGGAAACCGCCCATGGCCCGCAAAACCCCCGAAGAACTTCGCAGCCACCGCTGGTTCGGCGTGGAGGATATCCGCGCCTTTGGCCACCGTTCCCGCATGTTGCAGGCCGGCTATTCGGAATCGGATTTTCGCGGCAAGCCCGTGATCGGCATCATCAATACCTGGTCCGAACTAAGCCCCTGCCATTTCCATTTCCGCACGCGGGCCGAAGAAGTGAAGCGCGGCGTTTGGCAGGCGGGGGGCTTTCCGGTGGAATTGCCCGCCCATCCCGTGACGGAACAATATCAGAAGCCCACTTCGATGCTCTATCGCAACCTGCTGGCGATGGAGACTGAAGAACTGGCCCGCAGCCATCCCTGTGATGGGCTGGTGCTGCTGGGCGGTTGCGACAAAACGCCGCCTGGCCTGATGATGGGCGCGATCACCGCAGGCCTGCCCTGCATCTTTGTGCCGGCTGGCCCCATGCTGCGCGGTAATTGGCGCGGCAAGACGCTGGGTTCGGGCAGCGATGTCTGGAAATACCATGCCGAATTGCGCGCCGGGAACATCACCGAAGCGCAATGGAAGGATATGGAAGGCGGCATTGCGCGCAGCTTCGGTACCTGCATGACAGCCGGCACAGCAGCGACCATGATGCTGGCGGTGGAAGCCTTGGGCTTCACCCTACCAGGCGCTTCCTCCATTCCAGCCGCGGATTCCGCGCATCCGCGCATGGCGACCGAAACAGGCAAGCGGATTGTGGAGATGGTCTGGGAAGACCTGACGCCCCAATCCATCATCACGCAAGCCAGCATTGATAATGCCGTGACCGCGACCATGGCCTTTGGCGGTTCCACCAATGCCATCCCGCATCTGATCGCGATTGCGCGGCGCGCGGGCGTGCCGCTGGATTTGGAACGCTTTGACGCACTGTCACGCCGCGTGCCGCTGGTGGCGAACCTCCGGCCCAATGCCGGCGAGAAACTGATGGAGGATTTCTTCTATGCCGGCGGCGCGCAGGCGCTATTTCATCGCATCCGCGAATTCCTTGATCTTTCAGCGCGTACCGTCACCGGCCATACGCTTGGTGAAAACATCGCCGGTGCAGAGATTTTCGATGAGGAAGTGATCCTGCCTTTGGATCGCCCCTTGCAAGCCGAAGGTGGGCTTGCGGTTGTGAAGGGCTCACTCGCGCCGCGTGGGGCAGTGATCAAGACCTCCGCCGCAGAGCCACGCTTGCTCAATCACACCGGCCCCGCCGTGGTATTTGAAGATTACGCCGATCTAAAAAAACGCCTGGATGATCCGGATCTGCCCGTCACGCCCGATTCCGTGCTGGTGCTGAAGCAGGCGGGGCCACAGGGTGGGCCGGGCATGCCGGAATGGGGCATGTTGCCGCTGCCCAAGAAAATGTTGCAGCAGGGCGTGCGCGATATGGTGCGGATTTCCGATGCGCGCATGTCTGGCACATCCTATGGCACTTGCGTTTTGCATGTGGCGCCGGAAAGCCATGTCGGCGGGCCGCTGGCCTTTGTGCGTGATGGTGATTTGATCCGCCTGGATGTCGCCAATCGCAAACTGGATTTGCTGGTGGATGAAGCGGAAATGGAACGCCGCCGTGCTGCCTGGAAGCCACCGGTGCGGCGCTATACGCGGGGCTGGACCTCGCTTTATCTGGATAACGTGACACAGGCCGATGAAGGATGCGATCTTGCCTTCCTTGAAGGCCAGCAACCCACCCCGGAACCGGATATCTACTGATGCCCAAAACCATCTTCGAAGCCGCCGCCGCGCTTGCCGCGGGGCGCACCACATCTGCCGCCCTGACGGAAGAATCACTCGCGCGCATTGCCGATCCCGCCGGCGAGGGTGCCCGCGCCTTCATGGTTGTGCATACTGAGGCAGCCCGCGCCACAGCCAGTGCTATGGACGCGCTGCGCAAGGCAGGGCGCGCGCCAAGCCCTTATGCCGGCATCCCGATCAGCGTGAAGGATTTGTATGACGAAGCGGGCATCACATCCCGTTCCGGTTCCGTGGTGCTGAAGGGCAGTGCGCCGGCGGCGGTGGATGCGCCAACGGTGCAGCGCCTGCGCCGCGCGGGTTTTGTCGTGCTGGGCCGCACCAATATGGTGGAATTCGCTTTCTCAGGGCTGGGTGTGAACCCGCATTACGGCACGCCGAAAAGCCCCTGGGACCGCGCGACGGGCCGCCTGCCGGGTGGTTCTTCATCCGGCGCTGGTGTTGCAGTGGCGGATGGCATGGGCTTTGTCGGGCTCGGCACGGATACCGGTGGTTCCTGCCGCATCCCCGCTGCGCTTTGCGGTGTTGTGGGCTGGAAGCCCACCGCGCGGCGCGTGCCAATTACGGGCATTCTGCCGCTTTCACCTTCGCTTGATTCCGCCGGACCTTTGGCGCGTTCGGTTGCGGATTGTGCCTTGATTGATGGCTTCATGGCGGGTGAGGAAAATCCCTCACCACCAAAGCCAGTGGCGATGAACACTCTCACCTTCGGTCTGCCGCGCGGCACTTATTTGACCGATGGCATGGATGGGCATGTCGCCGCCGCTTTCGAAGCCGCCTTGCGCAAGCTATCGCAAGCCGGTGCGCGCATCATTGAATTTGACCTGCCGGAGCTTACCGAAATTCCGCAAGTGACCGCGGCCGGCGGCTTCCCAGCGAGCGAGGCGCTTGCCTGGCATCGCCGCCTGATCGCGGAAAAATCCGATGGCTATGACCCGCGCATCCTTAAACGCATCCGCCGCGGGGAAGGCATGTCGGCGGCCGATTACGTGGATTTGGTGAATGCGCGCGCGCGTATCATCGCCTCCGCCGCGCCACGCACCGCGCCCTTCGATGCGCTGATCTGCCCAACCTGTCCGCTTGTGCCACCGGCCATCGCGGAAGTTGAGGAGGAGAAGGAATATAACCGCATCAATATGCTGTTGCTGCGCAATACCAGTGTTGGGAATTTCCTTGATCGCTGCTCGATCAGCCTGCCCTGCCATGCGGCGGGTGAAGCGCCGGTTGGGCTGATGCTGACCGGCGCGCATGGGGCGGATCAGCATCTTTTCGCGGTCTCAGCAGCGGTTGAGGCAGCGCTGGCGGCGTGAACGCACCGCGCTTCGGTTCGCTGCATGAAGGTGCCGCGCCCGAACAAGGCGCGGAAAGCTTTGTGGAATTGGCGCGCGCTGGTGGGGCGCGCGTGGAACGCATTGCATCGCGCGGTGTGCTGAACGGCGAATGGTATGAACAGGGCTGGGCAGAATTCGTGCTGCTGGTGGCAGGCAGCGCGGCATTGGAATTCGATGACGGCACCAGGCGCGAACTGAAACCAGGCGATTGGGCATTGCTGCCCGCGCAATGCCGACATCGTGTGGCCTGGACCGATGCGGCATGCGAAACGCTATGGCTGGCGGTGCATTTGCCGTCGGGCTGAAAGCTGCGTCACGCCTTCTTGTCGCCGGGCAAATCAATCCCCGTGATCGCCTGCCAGACGCGAATGACAAAACCATCATCGGCGCCGCCCTGGCCCATGGCGCGCGCGGCGGTGAAAAGCTGCTGCGCTTGCGCGGCCAAGGGCACTGGGAAATTCAGGCCGCGCGCCATGTCATTCACCAGGCCAAGGTCTTTGACGAAAATATCAACCGCGCTGCGCGGTGCGTCATCACCGGTCAGCACACGCGCCATACGGTTTTCAAACATCCAGGAATTACCGGCGGCACTGGTCACAACATCATAAAGCGCCTGTGGGTCAGCACCGGCGCGAATACCAAGCGCCATGGCTTCGGCCGCCGCCGCGATATGCACACCGGCGAGCAATTGATGCACCACCTTCACCGTTGCGCCGATGCCGATTTCACTACCCAGGCGCCAGACTTTGGTGGCGATGGCATCAAACACGGGCGCGGCCTTGGCGAAGGCGGCTTCACTGCCCGCGCCCATCACGGTCATTTCACCGGCGCGCGCCTTCACCGCACCACCTGAAACCGGCGCATCCAGATAGAGCAAGCCCGCCGCTGCCGCCTTGGCCGCCAAGGCGCGCGCCGCATCTGGCGCCATGGTGGCCGAGGAAATGATCAGGCCACCCTTCGCCATGCGCGGCGCCGCGCCATCCGCGCCAAACAGCGCCGTTTCCGTTTGCGCGGCATTCACCACCAGCACGACCAGCGCTTCGATACCATCCGGTAAATCGCTGGCTTTCGCCACGGCAGCGCCGCCGGCCGCCGTGAACTCATCCCTCGCAGCTGCGCGCGGATCACAGCCTGTCACGTCCAACCCGGCACGCAGCGCGCTGAGCGCGGCACCCATGCCCATACTGCCCAAACCAATCACCCCAACGCGCATCAGCGACTTCCCTCTCAAAACAACGCGCGCAGCACCTGCGCTAGCGCCGTGATTACCAGCAGCACCAGTACAATGCGCTGCAATGTCTCCATGGATGGCATGGCAAGGCCCTATCCAGCGCGGAACGCCAGAATCACGCCATGCGCAGCAGCAGGCGCCACGGCGATGCCGCCACCAGGAATGGCGCTGAAGGGCAGACCGGCCTTGGTCAAGCAGGCTTGCGCTGCCGCCAGATCAGCGACCGTAATGCCAAGCGTCACAGGGCCGGCATCCGGCAAGCCGCCCAAATCAAGCGCGCCATAACGCGCGGCCAGCGCAGCGCGGTTCAGCACCAAAATAGGCGCGGCGCTGGTGGGCACGCGCCACATACCATCACCCATCGCCTGAGGCGCGCTATCCAGCAATTTGCCGATGGCGGCGGCAACGGCGGCGGGGTCGCTCGCCAAAACCTCAAGCCCCGTCAGCGCTTTTGCCGTATTGGCATGCGTCATGGTGCCGGGCACCCAGGTGGCGCCGGGCGTTAGATGCTGGCAGGCAAAAATCCGCAAACCGGGCGCCACAGGATCCACCAAATGAAACGTATTGAAGCGCGTTTCCGTGCGCGACCCATCCGGCATATCCACAGGCCGGCCAAAGCGCATCACCGGCATAGTGGGAATGCCGCGCGCCGCGACCTCGGCCGCCCCTTTTTCGGCATCATGCGCGCGCATGGCAATCGCGGTCATGCCTTCGCGGGCTTCCAGAACGGCGCGCCATTTCGCATTGGCTTCGGTTGGCGTCAGCACGCCCAGGATTTCGAAGTAATCCTTCTCCAGCATCACGCAATTATTGCCGGTGCCCATATGCGCGGAATGCACACCGCGCGGCGCCACGGTGAAGCCGGCGCGGGCGAAGGTCTCAGCCGCCTTGTCCAAATCCCTGACCAGCACAACGCAATGGTCAATGCCACCCACATGTTTCAGCATGAAGCGCTCTCCTCAGCCCGCCACGGGCACAAGCCGCGTGAGCCGCGGCGGGTTTTGTTCCGATAAAAAGATACTACCATCCGGCGAAAGCCACATGCCATGCGCGCCATTCAGCACCGGGCGGCAACGGCCAATCAGCGTGCCATCCTGCGCAAGAAGCGAAAGCCGCGGCACCTGATCTGTCACGTAAAGCGTGCCCCCCGGCCCGCCATGCACCGACATGGGCTTGTGATGATCCTCCCAATCGGCCAGCCATTCGCCATCACTGGTGAATACCTGGACGCGGTTGTTTTCGCGGTCCGCCACGGTCACGCGGCCATCAGGCAGCACCCAAACCGAATGCGGTGTGGAAAATTCGCCAGGCCCCGCGCCCGGCCGCCCCCAATGGCCCATCGGCGTACCATCCGCGCTGAAGCGATGCACCACCGAAGCGCCATAGCCATCCGCCACATAAATCGAACCATCCGGCCCGAAGGCGACATCGCAGGGCGCATTGAAGGGCTCGCCCGGTTTGTGCCGCTTGCCAAGCCCGCCCAGCCTTTTGCCGTGGCGGTCAAAAATGATGATTTCCTGCGCATCGCGATCCACCACGAAAACGCGCCCATCAGGATGGACAGAGAGCATATGGCCATCCGCCACTTCATCCCCGCCCCAGGCGGCGATGCGCCGGCCATCGGGCGCCAGCACCACCACGGCGGGGCCGGCGGCGCCCGCGTAAGGGTCTTGCCGCAACTGGCAATAGACATTGCCTTCCGCATCGCAGGCAACATCAGAAGGCGCGCCCACACCCATCGGCACATCGCCCCAGGGGCGTTCGATGCGATAGAGCGTCTCAGCAAGGCGAACAAACAGCGTGTGGCGTGTCATGGCCCTCTCCTGCGGGGATGAGGCCAATCATGCCCCAAGCGGGGCAAGCCGTCGAATGGCGGTAGAAATCGCTTGGAAGGCCGCGCGGCAGGCTCTACCACTGCCTTATGGCGAAAGACCCGCTGGCAACCCTGCAAAAGCTCCGCCGCCTGGAAGCTCAGGCGGAACGCCGCGCCCTGGCCGAAAGGCTGGCGGCCGAGGAAGCGACGCGCCAAGCCACTCTTGCCGCAGAAAGACTTTTACGAGAGGAAAGTTCAGAAGGCTTGAACCCGAACCTCGGCGCCTTCATCCAAAAAGCGCTGGATGATCGCACCGCCGCCTACGCCGCGCAGGAAAACGCGCAGCACGCCACGGATCGGCAGCGGCAGATGCTGGCAGAAGCGCGCGCCGCGGAACGCGTGGTGGAAAAGCTCCGCGAAAACCGTGCGGCGGAGGCGGCGCGTGAAGAAGCGCGCCGCCAACAGAACCTGATGGATGAAGCGGCGCGTAAGCCGAAGTAAGCCCCGGTTCAACGCCCCTTGAAGACTGGCTTGCGTTTTTCCGCAAAGGCACGCTGCGCTTCGCGCGTATCTTCCGTGCGCGAAAGCGCTGCGGTTTGCGTTTGTTCGTAGCGATAACCTTCTGACAGCGGTAGGTATTCCGTGAGTGTGAAGCCGCGCTTGGCTGCTTCCACGGCAAGCGGCACCTTGGACGCAATCTCGGCCGCAATCCCCTGCGCCGTTGCCAGCAATTGATCCTGCGGCACGCAGGCGGAAGCGACATTCATGCGATAAAGATCAGGCCCGGAAAAACGCCGCGCGGTATAGAGCATCAACCGCGCATTGGATTGGCCAAAATGGCGCAGCACATGGCGCACACCGCCAGCAAGCCCCACTTCCACTTCCGTCATGGACATGAAGCTATCTTCTGCCACCACGATAATATCGCACACCAAAGCCAGCACACAGCCCGCGCCAATCGCCGCACCATTCACCGCCGCAATCACCGGCTTGCCGCATTCCATCACACAATCAAAGCCAGCGCGTACCAGCCGGTTATGACGCGGGAAGGCGCCGGTCCGCGTGACATCGGGCCGGTCCTTCAAATCCGCGCCGGCAGAGAAATTCCGCCCCTCACCTGTCAGCACAATCGCGCGCACTTCCGGCATTTCGTGGAAGGCATCGAAGATGCGCGTGATCTCATCCCGAAATGCGCTGTTTTGCGCATTCACGGGTGGGCGCGCGATCGTCACGGTTGCGACGTGATCAGTGATGCTTACCTTGAAGGCTTGCAGATCAGAAAACGGGTTCATGGCTACTCCAGTTTGATATTGCCAGCGCGCACCACTTGGCCCCAACGCGCACTGCCTTCACGAATGGCCTGGGTGAATTCCTCAGGCGTACTGCCTACCAAAGTGCCGCCCTGTGCGGCGAAGGCCTGGCGTGTTTCGGGATCATTCAGCGCCGCCACCATGGCGTTCCGCAACAAGGTAATGCGATCTGCCGGCGTGCCGGCGGGGGCCACCAAGCCATAGCTGGTATCGCAAATCATATCGGGCAGGCCGGCTTCCACCAGGGTTGGCAGATCGGGCAGAATATCCAGCCGCTTTGGTGCGCTGATGCCAAGCGGGCGCAAATTGCCGCCGCGGATTTGTGACAAAATAGCCGGCACATCCGCCATCAGGATTTCAATGCGCCCCGCCACCGCATCCGTCACCGCCGGCGCCGCCCCGCGATAGGGCACATGCACCACATCAATGCCACTCAGTTGCTTCAGCAATTCCATTGACATATGCAGGGAAGACCCAATCCCTGCCGAACCATAGGAAAGCTTGCCCGGTTCCGCCTTGGCGCGCGCGATGAATTCGCGCAGGTCGCGCACTGGTAGGTTCGGGTTCACGGTCAGGATTTGCGGCACGGAAATCACCATGCCGATTGGCGCGATATCGCGCAGCGCATCGAAGGGCATTTGCTGCGTCAGATGCGGCTGCACCGTCAGCACGCCGGAACTGGCAAGGCCGATGGTCAGCCCATCAGGCCGGGACCGCGCCACAGCCTCAATGCCAACCAAGCCCCCGCCGCCGGAGCGGTTTTCCACCACCACTGGCTTGCCGAGGCGTTCACCCATGACTTTTGAGATCAAGCGCCCGATGATATCCGCCGGGCCACCCGGTGGAAAAGGCACGATCAACCTGATGGGTTGATCCGGAAATGCCTGCGCCAAGGCGGGCAAAGGCAGGGCCGCCAGAAGGCCAAGCGCGGTTCTGCGGGTAAACTTCATCACCTTCCCTCCGATTTTTCTTTTATATCCGGCAATACGTGCAAGCCACCTGAACCTGGCGCTTCAAGCGGCGCGGCCACCCCTTCGGGCAGTGGAATTTCATGCGCGTTGAGCGTCATGGATACCATGGTGTAATAGCCAATCAGCGCGGTCAGTTCGACCACGCCCGCCACGCCAAATTGCCTGACCGCGTCATCATAAATATCGCGCGGCACTTGCCCGTTTTGCTGCAAGGCGCAGGCAAAGCGATAGACCAAGGCCTCCTTGGCATCATCGAAATCGGGTACGGCACCTTCGCGAATAGCGGCAATAATCGCTGCATCAAGCCCGGCATCGGCAGCGGCGCGCGCATGCACCCACCATTCAACCTGGCTGGTCCAACGCCGCCCCGTTACCAGAATGGCCAATTCGGAAAGGCGCTTGGGCAGGGATGTACGAAAACGCAGAATTTCGCCCAAAGCGGACCAACGTTCCGCAAGTTCAGGATTATGAATGGCCGCACGCAAAGGCCCAATCAGCGTGCCGCGTGGCCCGCTGATAATCGCATCATGCACACGCCGCTGGGCTGGGGTCATTTCCTCCGGCCCGGGCAGCGGAATGCGCGGCATGGTCAATCATCCACCACAGGCGTCGCCAGGAAGGAAGGCCGCGCCATCGCCGCAGCATGCCATGCGGTCAGCGCCGGTGCACCGTTCCGCCATTGCAGCGCGTCAAAGCGGAAATCGAGGTAACAAAGCGCGCAGGCAATCGCGATATGGCCAATGCCGAAATCATCCCGCGCCAGCGCCGGGGCTTCGGCCTCCAGCGCCTTGATCGTCGCCGCATGCTTCAATTCGCAGCCTTCGATCATGCCGGGATTAGGCGCGGCGCGCGAAGATTCATTGCGCCACATCAGCAACATATCAAGATAACCATTGCCCAGCGCATGGCGGCGCAGCGCCTGGAAACGCGCCGTACCCGCGGCAGGGAAAAGCTTCGGCTGGGCCGCGATACTGTCCAGATATTCGCAGATCACGACTGAATCATAAAGAATCGTACCATCCGCCAGCAGCAGGGTTGGTATCTTGCCAATCGGGTTGTCAGTCAGCAGGCCCTTATGCACCTGATTGGTGGCCACGCGCGTGCGAACGGTCTCAAGCCGATCCGCCAGGCCCAATTCATGCGCTGCGATCATCACCTTGCGCACAAAGGGTGAGCGGGGCGACCAATGCAGTCGCATCTTGCTGGTATCGGCCATGTGGCAGCTCCGGTTCGTTTCCTCGGGGCCAAGCTTCCGCGCTTGCCGCCTGCCTGTCCAGCCCTGTCAGCTGATGGAAAGCCCCGTGGCTGCGACAATGCGTCGGGCCACGTCGCGGTCCTTGGCGATCACGGCCTGATAGGCGGCGGGGGAGGATATCACCGGGTCAGCCCCGGTCGCTTCCAGCCGTGCCTGAATAGCAGGGTCCTTCAGCGCGTGATGAATGGCGGCGACAAAGCGATTCTGCGCGGCTTCCGGCGTGCCGGCGGGGGCAAAACAGCCGGTCCAGGACACCAGATCATAGCCCGGAAAGGTTTCCGCAATCACCGGAATTTGGCGGAGACTCGCCTGGCGTTCAGCGGCGGTGCTGGCCAGTAACGTGGTGCCACGTTCCACCGCGGGCCGCAGACTGGAATAGGAGATGATGCCCGCATCCAACCGCCCGCCAGCCAATTCTCGCGCCACATCAGCGCCGCCGCGATAGGGGATATGTTCCAGCTTGATGCCGGCCATCAATTGCAGCAATTCGCCCATGAAATGGCCGATATGCGCCACACCTGGCGTACCATAGGTGATTTCGCCGGGCCGGCGTTTCGCTTCCGCCACAAACCCTGCGAGATCACGCGCCGGAAAACCCGCCCGCACGCCAAGCATGTAAGGCTGGGTTGTTACCTGCACTACGGGGATGAAGGCCGTGGTGTAATCAATCGGCAGGCTGCGGCTCACCAAAGGCAGAGTGGCGAAGGTGGCACCTTCGAATAAAAAGGTGTGGCCATCGGGCGGGCTTTGCGCAACCGCCATGGCGCCGATGGAACCCGATGCACCGGTGCGGTTTTCGATAATGAAGGATTGGCCCAAATGCTCGGCCACTTTCGGCTGGATGATGCGCGCGATGGTATCCGCAACTCCGCCCGCGCTATAGGGTACAATCATGCGCACGGGCCGATCCGGATAGCTGCCCTGGGCGAAGCCGGTGCGCGCCAGAAAAGGGGCGGCAAGGCCAAAGCCTGCAAGCCCGCGCCGCGTGATCCGCACCATTTCACCCTCCCCTGGCTTGACCGCGCATCTTCGGCGCGGCGTGATAGGGCCAGACGGTGCGGCGCCAAAGGCGGCCGCGTCAAGGTTCAGGGAGAGGCAGCATGGCCGCGACGCTATTCGACAAGATTTGGGACCCGCATGTGATTGCCGATCTCGGTTCCGGCTGGTCGCTGCTGCATTGCGACCGCGTGCTGCTGCATGACCTTTCCGGCGGGCGGGCGCTGCGCGAAGTGGGCGAAGCGGGCTATGCCATCCCCCATCCCGAACTTGCCTTCGCCACGCCGGATCATGCGGTGGCGACCACGCCTGGCCGCACGGCGGCGAGTTTCCCGAAAGGCGGAGAACTGATCGCAGGCCTGCGCAAACGCGCCGCGGAAACCGGCGTCAGGCTTTTCGATCTCGGCCAGGATGGCAATGGCATTGTGCATGTGATGGGGCCAGAGCTTGGCATTGTCCTGCCCGGTACCACGCTGGTTTGTGGTGATAGCCATACCTGCACCAATGGCGGCTTGGGCGCACTCGCCTTTGGCATTGGTGCATCAGAATTGCGCCATGTGCTGGCCACACAAACCCTGCCGCAGAAAAAGCCGAAGCGCATGCGCATTCGCTTTGAAGGCACCGCACCGGCAGGTGTCACGCCCAAGGACATGATCCTGCATGCCATTGGCCGTTTCGGCACCGGCGCGGGCACGGGCTATGCCGTGGAATATGCCGGTTCCGCAGTACGCGCACTTTCGGTGGAAGGGCGGCTCACGCTCTGCAATCTTTCCATCGAAATGGGTGCGAAAATGGGCATGGTCGCGCCCGATGATGTGACCTACGAATGGCTCGCGGGCCGGCGCTTCGCGCCCAAAGGCGCGGCCTGGGATGCGGCGCTGGCGCATTGGCGCAGCCTGCCAAGCGACGCGGATGCAGTGTTTGACGCTGATCTTTTGATCAACATGGCGGATATCGCGCCGCAAATCACCTGGGGCACCAGCCCGGAACAGGTGCTTGCTGTCACAGGCCATGTGCCGGATCCCGCTTCGGCGCCTGATCCGATCAAGCGCGCCGCTTATGAAGCCGCCTTGACCTATATGGATTTGAAGCCCGGTCAGCCGATTGCGGGCACCAAAATTGATTGGGTGTTCATCGGTTCCTGCACCAATTCCCGCATTGAGGATTTGCGCGCCGCCGCCGCCGTGCTGAGGGGGCGCAAGGTGGCGCCGCATGTCACGGCCTGGGTGGTGCCAGGGTCTGAACGGGTGAAGCGCGAAGCGGAAGCCGAAGGGCTGGATGCGGCCTTCACCGCTGCCGGCTTTGAATGGCGCGAACCCGGCTGCGCCTTATGCGTCGCAGCCAATGGAGAAGCGGTGCCGCCCGGTGCGCGCTGCGTATCCACATCGAACCGTAATTTCGTTGGGCGTCAGGGGCCGGGGGCGCGTACGCATTTGGCTTCTCCGGCCATGGCGGCGGCGGCGGCTTTAGCGGGCGCCATTGCCGATGTGCGGCACTTCGCGGCGTAAAAGGGGGCAGGTATCATGGAAAAATTCACCAAACTCTCCGGCCCCGCAGCGCCTTTGATGCGCGCCAATGTGGATACGGATTTGATCATCCGCATCCAACGCTTGGTCGGCACCGGGCGTACTGGGCTTGGGCCTTATGCGTTCGAAAATCTGCGCTTGTTGCCGGATGGTTCGGAAAATCCCGATTTCGTGCTGAACAAGGGGCCCTATCGGGAAGCGCCCATTCTGCTCGCAGGTGCCAATTTCGGCTGCGGGTCATCGCGCGAAGGTGCCGTTTGGGCGCTGATGGGTGCGGGTATTCGCTGCGTGATTGCGCCAAGCTTCGGCGATATTTTCCACAATAACTGCTTCCAGAACGGCTTGCTGCCGATTGCTTTGCCCGAGGCCGTAGTGAAGCAAATCGCGGCGGAAACCGAAGCAAGCCAGGGCGCGCGCCATACCGCCATTGATCTGGTACGCCAGATGGTGATCACGCCCGAAGGTGCAGAAATCCCCTTCAGCATTGATGCGCGCAAGCGAGACGCGATGCTGGAAGGGCTGGATGATATCGCGCTCACGCTGCGCCTGAAGGACCAGATCGAAGCCTGGCAGAAGGCAGATCACGCCAAGCGCGGCTGGGTCTGGGATAGTGTGAAGTTTTAAAAACAAGGGCGGGTTTGCAGCCCGCCCAGAATATCAGCCTTGCGGCACAAGGCGCTGAGCGGTTTCCCGCAATTCCTTCGCTTTTTGCACCGCATGGTCAATGTCACTTGCTGTGCGGTCCAAGGCGTCACGATACGTCAGCATTCCTGTCTGCACATCGCCCATCTTGGTCTTCAATTCACCCATGGCAGCGCGGAAATCGGCAGTGGCGCGGGCCTGGGCGCGCAGCGCCTCATCAAGCTTATGAAGCGCAATGCGTAACCGGTCCTGCGGACGCTGCGGAAAGGCAAGAACCTCGGCTGCCTTGGGCTCATCTTCGGTCAGGATCATGGTGGAAGCGCTCATGGCTTCGGTCTCCGCTTGGTTAACCGAAGCCTAAGATAGTTTAAGAAAATTCTCCATGTATTTTTATCAAAAAATAACCTGAATTAATCAGAAAATAATTTTCGCATGAACATGCGGGCATTTTTCGCAGATTTTTTTACTAAATAAAATTTCCAGTTAAATACCCAATAGTTTGCTTCAACCCGAGGTTCTGTCCCCCTGCCCCGCACGCGCGAAACAGGGGGCATGTGCTTTTACCGATTCGTAAACGCGGGCTTCCGTTTTTCCGCGAAGGCCGACATGCCCTCCTTCTGATCCGCCGTCGCAAACAGGGAAAGGAACAGGCGCCGTTCCGTGCGCACCCCTTCCGTCAGGCTGCTTTCAAAGGCCGCATTCACCGCTTCCTTCGCCATGGCCACTGATGGCCCGGAAAGGGAGGCGATCTTCTCGCCGATTTTCAGCGCTTCCGCGATCAGATCAGCCGCCGGCACCACGCGGCAGACCAGATTGGCGCGTTCCGCTTCTTCGGCATTCATCATGCGCGCGGTCAGCACCATTTCCATGGCCTTGGATTTGCCGATGGCGCGCGTCAGGCGCTGCGTGCCGCCAGCGCCTGGGATGATGCCCAGATTGATTTCCGGCTGGCCAAACTTCGCCGTATCGGCGGCGATGATCAAATCGCACATCATCGCCAATTCGCAACCACCACCCAGCGCAAAACCTGCCACGGCGGCAATGACGGGCTTTTGGATTTCCAGCACGGTTTCCCAATTGGCGCCGATGAAATCATTGAAATAGACGCCCGGAAAATTGCGATCCTTCATTTCCTTGATATCCGCACCCGCCGCAAAAGCCTTTTCGCTGCCGGTGATGACAATGGCGGCAATGGCCGGGTCCTTATCAAAGGCGCGCAATGCGGTGCCCAGTTCGATCATCAATTGATCGCAAAGCGCATTTAGCGCCTGGGGGCGGTTCAGCCGGATCAGCCCGGTCTTGCCGTGGGTTTCAACCAGGATCATTTCAGGCGCCATGGCGGTTCTCCTTCATCTGTTGTGCGGCATAAAGCCATAGCACAGCCATGAAGAAAACTGCCCCTGTCGGGGCAGCGCCTGGATTTCAGATCTTCTCCACCCGCGTCAGCCAGCATCCAGGCCGTGCCGTGTGGATATTGACGAAAGCCACGCGCGGGTCCCCGATCCGGGCCCGCAGCGCTGCCTCAGCCTCCTCCCCCGGCACAACAACGCCAAGGTCGTAAAGGCACATGCCCGCCTCATCGTAGTGGCGCAGGCT
>JBEDHL010000008.1:0-2885 GCA_041174145.1 Pseudomonadota bacterium | reverse complement strand
CTCTGGTTCAATGCATGCTTCCGCGCCAGGAGAACCCCCACCCATGCAAGACAACACCCGCCTCACCGGCAAAGTCGCCATCGTCACCGGCGCTGGCTCTCGTAACCCCGGCGCGGGCGGCACCACTATCGGTAATGGGCGCGCCATTGCCGTGCTAATGGCCGCGCGCGGGGCCAAGGTTTTGTGTTTGGATGTGGACCGTGCGGCATTGGAAGAAACCGCGCGCCTGATCGCGGCTGAAGGTGGCACCTGTGCGCTCAAGGAAGCCAATGTCTCAAAAGCCGATGATTGCGCGGCGGCGGTGGCGGAAGCGGTCAGGCTTTGGGGGCGGGTTGATATTCTGGTCAATAATGTCGGCATCAGTGGCCCGGCCGGCAATGCGGAAGGCGTAGACCCGGAAGCCTGGGATTACGCCATGCAGGTCAATGTGAAATCAGTCATGCTCATGGCGAAATATGCCGTGCCGGAAATGCGTAAAGTGGGTGGCGGGGCTATTGTGAACCTTTCATCGGTGGCCGGGCTGCGCGCGGGGCATCCGGGCTTGCTGTATGCCACCACCAAGGGCGCCATTGTGCAAATGACGCGTGCCATGGCCGGGCATCACGGTGCGGATAATATCCGCGTCAATGCGGTGGCGCCTGGTTATGTCTATACGCCCATGGTGGCATCGCGCGGCATGACCGAAGAATTGCGCCAGCAACGCGCGCAATCGGGCATGTTGAAAAGCGAAGGCAGCGCCTGGGATGTCGCGGAAGCCGCGTGCTTTTTGGCCTCACCGGCCGCGCGCTGGATCACGGGGCAGACCCTGCCGGTGGATGCCGGGCGTTCGGCGGGGAATGCCGCCGGAGCCTCCCCCAAGCCGCAAGGGGATTTGCGTTAAGGCAGAGGAATCACCAAAGCTGGCACGGCCAAGCCACCGGCGCGGCCCAGCACGCCTTTGCTCTGCAAACCAATAATCGCAAAGCGGCCATCGGCACCGCGCAGCAGCAAGGGCCCGCCGGAAGAACCCGTGGTGCCGGCGCAATCATGCGCCAGCATCACGCCTTCCCCTTCAGTGCGCCGCAGGCCCAGGTAACGGCAGGCAGGGTCCACCAGCAACGCGCCGGGCGCATCTCGTTGAAAACCGGGCAGGGCAAGGATGCTGCCTTCGGGCGGTGTTTCACGCAGCAGGGGCAGGACGCGGCCGGCACCAATTGGACGGTTCAGTGAAACCAGCGCCCAATCCGCGGCCCAGGGCGCTTCTCGGGCAGGATCAAAGCCAGCGCCAATACGCAGCGCGACGCCGTGTGCCTCGGCCCCGCCCAAGGTGACGCGGAGCTGCGCAGGCGGCAGCAGCGCTGTGCCGGCTGCATCCTTCAGGCAATGCGCGGCGGTCAGCAGCACGGCAGGCGCCAGCATGGCGCCGGTGCAAATGCCAATGCCTTCCGCTTCCAGCAGCGCCACCGCATGCCAGGGCGGATGCGCCACCGGCACGGGCAGGCGCGGGTCTCGGCCTGGGTTCAGCCCCGGCATTTGCGCAAAGACAGGCAGCGCACAGCATAGCAATAGCGCCAGAATCAGCCGCATGAAGAAAGCAGGCGGTCCACAAATGCCGGCACAATTTGCGTGGCCGGGCCGTGATGCGCTTCGTGAAACAGCGCGGTGCCTTCGGTTGCTTCCAGGTTCAATTCCACGCAACGCGCCCGGCTGCGCACCGCGCGCACAAAGCCAGCCGCGGGATAAACCTGGCCGGAGGTGCCGATGGAAATGAACAGGCCGCATTCATGCAAGGCGGCTTCAATGCGGTCCATCTCAAGCGGCATTTCACCGAACCAAACCACATGCGGGCGGAGCTTACCGGCAGCGCCACAGGTCGGGCAGGCGGAATGGGCGTTGAGATCCTGCGGCCAGGTGGTAACGCCGCCACAGGCTAGGCAGCGCGCTTTCTGCAATTCGCCATGCATCGCAATCACATTGCGCGATCCGGCGCGGGCATGCAGGCCATCAATATTCTGCGTCACCAGCAGCAACGGCGCGGGCCAGGCGGCTTCCAACCGCGCCAGCGCAAGATGCGCCGCGTTTGGCTGAATGGCAGGGTCCAGCAGTTGCGCGCGGCGTGCGTTGTAGAACCGCTGCACCAAATCCGGATTGCGCGCGAAGGCTTCCGGGGTGGCGACATCTTCAATGCGGTGCCGCGCCCAAAGCCCATCCGCATCGCGGAAGGTGGCAAGCCCTGATTCGCGCGAAATTCCCGCACCCGTCAGAATGACAATGGGCGGCGCCATCAGCTGGTGGGCGGTGCGGGCGGTGTGCAGCTACGTGGCGGGCGCGGAAAGCCGGGGTCAGGGCGCGGCGGCGCAGGGGTTTCGCTTTGTTGCGGCGCGGGCATGGCGGGCGCTTCAACGCATGGGCCAAGCGCAAGTAGGGCGAGCATGATCAGCATGGCGACCTCCTTTCCTAAGTTCAGCATGTTTAACGGGCTTCAAGCAATGGTAGGGCTTGCGGCGCGGCTCATCCTCGGGAAGGCTGGCGGCCAGCACAAGGGGAAGAAGCGCTTGGCCGGAACCGATCAAGGCAGTATCGAAACACGCTATTCCTGGCTGGTCGCCACCACGGCGGTGATCATGCTCTCCCTCGCTGCTGGGGGGCCCATCACGGTGGTGGTTGGTCTGGTGCAGATTGCCGCGGATTTTGGTTCAGGCCGATCCCTGCCATCGCTCGCCAATTCGCTGGCGTATTTCGGCACGGCGATTGGCGGCATGGTCTGCGGCGTGATGGTGGCGCGTTTCGGCCAAAGGCTGGTCGCCATGATTGGCGGCTTTGCAGTGGCGCTGGGGTTGATGCTGGCCTCCTTCGGGGAAAGCTGGGCGCTGCTGGTGGGGCTTGGGCTTGGGGTTGGGCTATTC
>JBEDHL010000007.1:0-2955 GCA_041174145.1 Pseudomonadota bacterium | reverse complement strand
GTCTGGGCTGCGCCAGGGGGATGTTATTACCTCGGTCGATGGAGCCAGAATCAGCAATAATCGCGAATTGGTGCGCGGCATTTCCGCCATTCCGCCTGGGCAGAACGTGAAGCTTTCCCTTGTGCGGGAAGGGCGGCTTGTTGAAATCACCATTCAGGTAGGCCGTCGGCCGAGCCCAGGCTGAGCAAATTTTTTGAATAATTCGACAAAGAGGCGTAGCGTGACGCCGCCGAGGAGTCTGATTGGTTTCTGGAGTTAGCCTGCCATGCAAATCCTGCTTGTTGAGGATGATGCCGAAGTCGCGCGTTTTGTGAAAAAGGGCCTGCAAGAGGCCGGGCATATTGTTGAACATGTTGCCAATGGGCGGGATGGGCTTTTTCTGGCCGCGTCCGAACCCTTTGACCTGCTGATCCTGGACCGCATGTTGCCGGGTGGCGTGGATGGGTTGCGCATTGTGGAAACGCTGCGCGGCCAGGGCAACAAGACCCCGGTATTGTTCCTGACTGCGCTTGGCGCGGTAGATGAAAGGGTGAAGGGGCTGAAGGCAGGTGGTGATGACTATCTGGTCAAGCCTTTTGCCTTTGCCGAATTGCTTGCGCGGATAGAAGCGCTTGCGCGTCGCCCTGTGATGGAAGCGCCAGCCACGCGGCTTGCGGTTGCTGATCTTGAAATGGATTTGCTTTCGCGCACCGTGACACGCGGCGGGCGCCGGATTGAAGTGCAACCGCGCGAGTTTCGCTTACTTGAACATCTGATGCGCCATATGGGCCAGGTGGTGACGCGCACCATGCTGCTTGAAAAGGTGTGGGATTACCATTTCGACCCACAAACTAATGTGATTGATGTACATGTCTCCCGCCTGCGGCAGAAGGTGGATAAGGGATTTGATGTGCCGCTGATCCATACCGTGCGCAATGCGGGCTATATGATCCGCGCCGACGCCTGAGTTTTCATGACCGCGCCGGCTGAGGAGAATGGCGGCTGGCGCGATCTTGGCGCCTATCTCAAAAGTGCGGGATTCCGCTTCGCTACGCTGTTTGCCGTGCTTTTCCTGGCGGCGATGGTTGGTTTCGCGTTTATGCTCTGGTGGGGCACGGCGGGCACGCTTTCACGCCAGATAGATGATGCGATACGTGCTGATGCGCTTGGTTTGCAGGAAGCCTGGCGCAGTGGGGGCACGGCAGCGGTTGTTGATGCCATCGGCGAAAGACTTGCCGTGGATATTGATGATCACGCTATTTATCTTCTGGCGGATGGCGCTGGGCGCCGGCTTGCCGGTAATTTGGACCGCTGGCCTACAGTGGCGCAAGCATCTTGGTCTTGGTCTGCCGATTCGGTGCGCCGCGATGGTGTGGCCGTACCAGCGCGGATGCATCATGTCCCGCTTGATCAGGGGCACCGTTTATTGGTGGGGCGTGATGCGACGGATCGCGAAAAGCTCCGCGCCCTGCTTTCCGAGGCGTTGTTATGGTCTTTTGCTGTGGCGGTTGCTTTCGCCCTTGCGGGTGCCGCAGCACTGCGCCGCGCCTTGGGCGAAAGGTTGCGTGCCGCATCCGTGACCGCAGGCGCCATTGCGGCGGGTGATCTTTCCCGCCGAGTACCGCTTTCAGCACAGCGTGATGAATTCGACCAATTGGGCGCGAGCATGAATGCCATGCTCGATCGGATTGATCAGTTGATGGTGGGCATAAAGGGCGTTTCCGATTCCATCGCGCATGATTTGCGCACGCCCATCGCGCGCGCACGGATGCGGCTTGAAAACGCGCTTTTGACCGCGCCTGATGAAGAAAGCCTGCGCGCGGCGATGGAAAATACAGTTGCCGACCTGGATGGTATCAGCCGCGTCTTCCAGGCTCTGCTCCGCATTGCGGAAGCTGAGGCCGGCGCACGCCGCGCGGCCTTCGCACCCTTTAACCTGGCGCAGGTGCTGGCCGATGCGGCAGAGGTTTATGGCGCTTTGGCCGAAGAACGCGGCCAACATCTGCAAACATCCTGGCCCGACAAGCTTGAGATGGTGGGCGACCGTGACATGGTGCTGCAGGCCATCGCCAATCTTTTGGACAATGCGGTGAAATTCACCCCCCAAGGCGGCACGATCCGCCTGAGTGCCAGCGCCCCGGCGCGTGACAGGCGAGAGATCAGCGTATCCGATGAAGGCCCAGGCTTGGTGCCTGAGGATCGGGCCCGGGCAGGCGAGCGGTTTTTTCGCGCCGACCCTTCGCGCGCCCTGCCAGGTTCGGGGCTCGGGCTTTCTCTGGTGAAGGCGGTGGCGGCCCTGCATGGCGGGGGCTTGCGCCTGGGCGATGCCCAAGCGGGTGCCGCAAGGCCGGGGTTGGAGGCTCAACTGACTTTAAGTTCGCGCGCATGACGGCGGCTTCATGCGGCCGAAATCACCCGGCAGGGCACCACCGCTTATCATCGGGCCATGGCTTGGGTCCTTGCCCTGTTGCTTTTGTTTGCTCCCGCGGTTTCGGCAGAACAGGCCACGCCGCGTGTGATTTCCGATTCGCCAGAATATTGCGCTGAACTCATGAGCAGATTTGCCGCGCTGAGCCCACAAGCCTCAACCCAAGCCCGAGAACTGGCCGAGGAGGGGCGGAAGCTCTGCCTGGAAGGGCAGTCGCGGAGTGGTATCGCCAAGCTTCGTCGCGCGCTGAAGGAAGCGCAGCGCGAGGAATAACGACGCTTTGGGCCTGGCGCGTTCCGTGGCACAAACACATCGTCTTTGAATGGGGTGCGTTTGGCTACCATCATGAATTCGTCTGCCGAGCGCGAAGCTGACCAACGCAGCACAACCCGCATTGCCCTATCCGGCACCGCTGCCACCTGCACCGGAATCGGGCTCGCGCGGTTTGCTTATGTGCCTCTTTTCCCGGCCATGGTTTCAGCTGGTTGGGTAGATGGCGCGGAAGCTGGCTTGCTCGGCGCGCTCAACCTCACGGGGTATCTATTGGG
>JBEDHL010000006.1:0-2927 GCA_041174145.1 Pseudomonadota bacterium | reverse complement strand
CACCATTGATTGTTCCATCGCATCTGAACCCACGCGGGATTTATGGCGCGAAGCCTTGGCCGGAGAGGCCTTTGCCGGGCGGCCTTTGCACCGGCTGCTGGTGACGCATTTCCACCCCGATCACGCCGGGCTAATGGGCTGGCTGGCTGAAAATCACGGGCTTTGCCCACTGATGACCAAAATCGAATGGCTGCAGGCCCGCGCGCTGTTCTTCGATACCGGCGCTGAGATGGTGGAACATCAGGCACGCTTCGCCGAGGCCGCCGGCGCGCCCGCCGAATATGCGGATTTCATCCGCGCGCGCGGCCCGCTTTATGTGAAATCCGTCGCACCCCTGCCGCGTGTTTTTGAAGCCATCGCCGATGGGCAGACGCTAAGCATTGGCGGGCAGCCCTGGCACGTAATGACCGGCCAGGGCCACGCGCCGGACATGGCCTGCCTGTTCAATGCGGAGGCCCGCGTGCTGATCGCCGCTGATCAAATCCTGCCGCGCATTTCGCCCTATATCGGCCTGCATGCGGGCGAACCGGCCGCTGATCCGCTCGGCGCCTTTTTGGCATCCCTTCAGCGCTTTCGCGCCTTGCCGGAAGACACGTTTGTGCTGCCGTCGCATGGAGAACCGTTCTACGGCCTGCATGCGCGGCTCGATTGGTTGGCGGTACATCACGCTGAGAGGCTCTCCCTGCTGGTTGATGCCATGGCGGATAGCAGCGCGCATGATCTGCTACCGGTGCTGTTCCGTCGCCCGCTTGATTTGCGTAACCTTGGCTTCGGGCTTGGCGAGACGCTCGCGCATTTGCGGCGCCTGCAGGTGATGGGCCAAGCGGTTTCAGAAATAGACAATCAAGGCGTGACCCGCTGGCGCCGTGCGTAAGGAGCATTTGATGACCCCGATCGAGACCATTGCCGCCATTCGCGCCGATGCGCGCTTCGCCGCTGCCTCCGCCAAGCTTGCCGCGGATCATGCGCGCATGGTCGAAGATTGCATCACACTCACACAAATCCCGGCGCCGCCCTTCGCGGAAGAAGAACGCGCCGCCGCTTACCTTGCCATGCTCCGCGCCCACGGGTTGGAAGAAGTGGAGCAGGATGAAATCGGCAATGTGATGGGGCTGCGCCGTGGCTTCGGCAATGGCGAGATTCTGGTGGTGGCCGCGCATCTGGATACCGTTTTCCCCGCCGGCACAGATGTGCGCGTCAGGCGCGAAGGCACCAAGCTTTTCGCCCCAGGCGTGAGTGACGATACCTGGTCGCTTGCGGTCAATCTCGGCTTTTTGCGCGCTTTGGATGCGGCGGGGATTCGCACGCGGCATGATCTGCTGTTTGTGGGGGATGTCGGCGAAGAAGGCTTGGGGGATTTGCGCGGCATTCGCCATCTTTTCACCAAGGGGCGGCATCGCACGCGCATTCGCGGCTTCCTCACGGTGGATAGCCCGCAAGTGGCGGGCATTGTCAGCGGCGGTGTGGGTTCCAAACGCTACCGGGTGACATTCCAGGGGCCGGGCGGGCATTCCTATGCCGCTTTCGGTCTTGTGAACCCCATGTACGCCATGGCGGAAGCGGCGCGTGGCCTCGCCGCCGTCAAGGTGCCCGATAGCCCGCCCACCACGCATTGCGTGAGTGTTGTATCCGGCGGCACCTCCATCAATGCCATTGCCAATCGCGTGGTGATTGAAGTGGATCTGCGCTCGGCCTCGGCCAGCGAACTTGCCAAGCTGGATCGCGCCTTTCTGGAAATTGTCGATCTGGCCGTTGCCACCGAAAACGCCGCGCGATCCACTACCAATGGCGCCATCACGGCTGAAGTTGAACCTGTGGGCGACCGCCCAGCGGGGGAAACGCCGGCGGAGAGCCCGATCCGCGCCCTGGCAGCGGCGGCGGTCTCATCAGAAGGCTATCGCCCAACATTCGAATGGTCTTCGACGGATGCGAATATCCCAATGTCGCTTGGCATCCCGGCGCTGAAAATTGGTGCAGGCGGTCGTGGCGGGCGGGCGCATTCCTTGGATGAATGGCTGGATGTGGAACCCACCGAAGCCTTGCGCGGCATGCGGTCAAGCCTGGCCGCGATCCTTGCCATCGCTGGCATGGAAGGTGTTGGATAAAATTTGCGCCGCCATTCGTGATGGGGCGCCTGCGCGAAAGCAAAGGCAAAAGCGGATCAGGCACCCTATCTAGCGCGGCATGGAAACGCCACTCAGCATCACCTTTCGCGATATCGAAGCCTCGCCCGCGCTGGAAGCGCGCATTCGCCACGAAGCCGCGCATCTTGCGCGCCTCACGCCACGCATGACGCGCTGCGATGTGGTGCTGGAAGCGCCGCATCGGCACAAGCATCAGGGCATGCTGTGGCGCGTGCATATCCGCCTTGAACTGCCGGGGGGCGAGGTGGTGGTGACGCATGAAGGCCCGCGCGACCACGCGCATGAAAGTGCTGCGGTTGCGCTGCGTGATGCCTTTCGCGCCGCAGAACGTCAGGTGGAAAAGCATCGCGAAAAACAGGAAGGCGATGTGAAGGCCCATATCGCGCCACCTTCTGGCCGTGTGACGCGGTTGGAACCCAAAGCGGATCACGGCTTCATCACCCTGGATGATGGGGAGGAAGTTTATTTCCATCGCCATAGCGTCGCGGGTCACGCTTTTGACAAGCTGCATATCGGTGCCGCCGTGACGCTGGTATTGAGCGAGGGTGACGCGGGGCCGCAAGCCAGCCTTGTGCGCCCACTGCATCAGGGGCCAGGGGCCTAGATCGTGCCGGGGCAAATCACGGCTGCCGAAATCCGTGCGATTTTGGGCCATGTTGATGATGTGCTGCTGGTAGAAATCACCCGCACCGGCGCGACTGCGGCTGATGTTCTGGAAGCCTTCACCCGGCTGGAAGGCGATGAAGCCTTGGGCAAAACAGCAAGGGGCGGCGCCAGCGATAC
>JBEDHL010000005.1:0-5772 GCA_041174145.1 Pseudomonadota bacterium | reverse complement strand
TTGCATATCGGCACGGATGCCGGTGGGTCCATTCGCATTCCGGCGGCTTATTGCGGGCTGGTGGGGATGAAGCCTTCCTTCGGGCGCATTCCGCAATGGCCGCTTGGCGCTTTTGGCCATGTCGCCGTTGCTGGCCCCATGACGCGTACGGTGCGTGACGCCGCGCTGATGTTCGGCGCCATGGCCCGGCATGATTTGCGCGACCCCTATGCCCTGCCCGATGATCCGCGCGATTGGCTGTCTGGCATTGAAGATGGCGTGCGCGGCATGCGCGTCGCTTTGGTGCGCCGCATGGGCTTCGCCCCTCCCCTGGATGCGGAAGGCGAAGCGGTTTTGGCCGGCGCCGCGCAGCTTCTGGAAGAACAAGGCGCCATCGTGGAGGAAGCCGATCCCGGCCTGCCCGATACCCGCGCGATTTTTGGCCGCGTCTGGGGCGTGGCTTTGGCGCGCATCATCGCGACCACGCCGGAAGATAAGCGCGATTTGCTCGATGCCGGCATTGCCGAGGTGGCAGCGCGGGAGGGTGAAATGCTCGCCGTGGATTACCTGGCTGCCGAGGCGATGCGGCTGGAAGCGGCTCATGCCATGGCACGGTTTCATCAGCGCTACGATCTGGTGCTGACCGCTTGCACGCCAACCGCCGCCTTCGCCGCGGATCAACCAACCATCCGCCCAGCAGAGGCGCTGTGGCGCGATTGGGCGCCCTGGACCTTCGCCTTCAACCTGACACGGCAACCGGCGATTTCCGTGCCGGTGGCTTTGGATGCGGAGGGCATGCCGCGCGCCGTGCAAATTGTGGCGCCGCTGTACCGGGATGATCTGGCGCTGCGCGGGGCGCGGGCCTTGGAACGCGCGGCCAGCCTACCCCTGGCGAATCCCGCGGAAAGCGCTACCTGAAGCCCTGACAGCAAAAAGGGATCTGGCTGATGCGTTTGGTGACTTTCTTGGATGGTGGGGCTGCGCGGATTGGCGCTTTGGATGCGGATGGGGCTTTGCGCGACATTACCGCCGCTGCCCCTGCCCTGCCGCGCGACATGGTTGGGCTGATTGCGGCGGGGCCGAGGGCGCTGAGCTTGGCGCGGGATGCCCTTTCCAAGGCGCCGGTGGTGAGTGGGGCAAAGCTGCTGGCCCCCATTCCGCGCCCGCCGAAAAACGTGTTCTGCGTTGGCAAGAATTACCATGAACACGCCAAGGAATTCGCTGGTTCCGGCTTTGATGGCGGGGCGAAGGATGTGGTGCCGCCCTTCCCGGTTGTTTTCTCCAAACCCCATACCGCCATCATCGCCATTGGTGAGCCAATCCTGAGCCATTTGGACCCAACCGGCGGGCTTGATTACGAAGGTGAATTGGCAATTGTGATCGGCACGGGCGGGCGCGGCATCACCAAGGCAGCGGCGCTTTCCCATGTGTTTGGCTATACCATCATTAATGACGTGACGGCGCGGCATTTGCAGAAGCGCCATAGCCAATGGGTGCTTGGTAAGGGGCTGGATAGCTTCTGCCCCATGGGCCCCGCCATTCTGACCGCCGATGAAGCGCCGGACCCCACCAAACTGCGCCTGATCACGCATGTGAATGGCGAAAAGCGTCAGGATGCGCTGGTCGCGGATTTAATCTTTGACGTGCCGACGCTGATTGAGGCGATCAGCGCAGCCATCACCCTGGAACCAGGCGATGTGATTGCAACCGGCACGCCGGTTGGCGTTGGCATTGGCTTCACGCCGCCGAAATTCCTGCAAAAGGGCGATATGGTAAGTATCGAGATCAGCGGGATTGGCGTTTTGGAAAATCCCGTAGCGTAAACAAGAAAAACAGGGAGGAAAAAATGCAAAGACGCGTTCTTCTGGCCGGCGCCACAGCGCTGCCCTTCGCAATGCCGGCGCTGGCGCAGGAAAACTACCCATCCCGCGCTGTTTCGATGGTGGTGGCCTTCCCTCCCGGCGGGCAGGCGGATGTGGTGGGCCGCCCAGTTGCCGCCGTGCTGGAACGGTTGTGGCGCCAGCCCGTGCCCATCACTAATCGTGGCGGCGCGGCGGGCGAGATTGGCAATGGCTTTGTCGCCCGCAGCACCCCCGATGGCTATACGCTGCTGATGGGTCTTTCTTCCATGACCTTCCTGCCGGAAGCAGCCCGCATCAATGGCCGCACCCCGGCCTATACGCCGGAAATGCTGACGCCGATTGCGTTGTTTTCAGCCGATCCCACTGTACTGGTCGTGCCGGCAGCAAGCCCCATTCGCACCATTGAGGAATTCATCGCTGAAGCGAAAGCGAAGCCGGGGCAAATCGCCTATTCCTCGGCGGGGAATTATTCCGCCTTGCATGTGCCGATGGCGATGCTGTCCCAAGCGGCGGGGATTGAGATGCTGCATGTGCCCTTCCAGGGCGGCGGCCCGGCGCTGACCGCGATTTTGAGCGGGCAGGTGCAGGCCTTGTCATCAGGCCCAGGGCCGGTGGCGCAGCATGTGCGCGATGGCCGGTTGCGCGCGCTGGCCACTTGGGGGCGGCAGCGGCTTAAGGGTTTTGAGGATGTGCCGACGCTCGTCGAAAAAGGCTTTTCCGATGTGGAATTCTATATCTGGGTCGGGCTTTTTGCCCCCGCTGGCACGCCGCCCGCCATTATTGACCGCATCCGCGACGCATCGCGCCTGGTGGCGCAAGATGCCGATTTCCAGCGCATTATGGCCGGCAGCGGCAATACGCTGGATTACCGCGACGGCGATGCCTTCAAGCGCTTTTATGATGAGGATGCGGGCAGGTTGCTGCGCGTAATCCGCGCACTTGGCAAAATTGAATAGCGATCTTGTCCAAGGCCTGCGTCTGGCGCAGGCTGATTGCCTTGCCCTTGTAATGTTGAGGATATCATGACCACCGAAGCGCAAATCACCGCCTGGCTTGCCACGCAACAAGACGCCATGCTCGCTGAGCTCAAGGAAATGGTGAATACCGATGGCGGGTCTTACGACAAGGCAGGCGTGGATAAGACCGGCCTGCAGGTGAAGCGCTTTCTGGAAGCCCATGGCATCGCGGTGGAAGTGGTGCCGCGCGAAAAGCATGGCGATTGCCTGCGTGGCATTGTGCCCGGCGCGCATGAAATCGCTTCCGGTAATCAGCAAAAAAATATCGTGCTGATGGGTCATCGGGACACGGTCTTCCCGAAGGGAGAGCCGGAACGTCGGCCTTTCACCATTCAGGGCAATATCGCCTATGGGCCAGGCGTGGCCGATATGAAGGCCGGCATTGTGATGAATATGTTCGTGCTGGCGGCCTTTCAGAAATTCGGCGGTGCGCCGGGGCCATTGGTTGGGCTTTTCACCGGTGATGAGGAAATCGGCAGCCCCGAAGGCCGCCCTGTCATTGAAAATGAGGCGCGCAGCGCGCGCGTGGTCTTCAATAGCGAACCGGGTAGGCCTTCCGGCAATGTGGTGACCGGGCGCAAGGGTGGTGTGTTTTCCGTGGTAGATATTGAAGGCAAGGCCGCGCATTCGGGCGGTAATTTTGAAGCCGGCATCAGCGCGATTGGCGAAGCGGCGCAAAAGATTGTTGCCATTCATGCGCTGACCGACCTCAAGCGCGGCATTACCCTGAATGTCGGGTTGGTGAGCGGTGGGCAGAGCGTGAATACCGTGGCGCCGGCCTGCCAATTCCAGATTGATCTGCGCTATGTGGAATTGGCCGACCGTGATGAGGTTGTTGGCAAGTTGCACGACATTGTGGCAAAATCCTTCGTGCCGGGCACCAAGGCGAAGCTGGTGATCAAGGGCGAATTCCTGCCTTTGAATGCAACACCGGCAAGTGAGCGTGTTTTCGCGCTTTATCAGAACGCAGCGGCGGATAGTGGCTTGAAGGTGGGCGGCGAATTCTCAGGCGGTTGCGCCGATAGCGGCTTTACCGCAGCCATTGGCGCGCCAACCATTTGCGCCGTTGGCCCCGTGGGCGGCAAGGCGCATAGCCCAGAAGAATATCTGGAAATCGACACAATGGTGCCGCGCGCCCAGGCCATGGCGCGCGCCGTTCTTCGGTTGGAAAAGGCGGGGCTTTGACCCCCCGCCTTTAGATCACCCACGCCAGGGGCGCACCTGCCAAAGCTGCTTCAACCGGTCATCCACGCGCTGTGCGAAGGCGCGATATTCCGCGCCCACCATGGTATTCAGCGGCATGAATTGGCGCGCTGCTTCGCGCTTGAAATTCTCATCGGACAAGGCGGTGCGGAAGGCCGCTTCCAGCCGCGTCACAATGGCGGGCGGCATATTGGGCGGGCCGACAATGCCACGGCTTGCGCCATGCACCAGATCAAAACCCAATTCGCGGAAGGTCGGCACATCGGCGGCTTCGGGCTGACGCGTGGTGGCGGCTTGCGCCAGCATGCGCACCTTGCCTTCACGCGCCAATTGGATCGCGTCATTCACATTGATCGCCGCGACATCCATATTCCCGCCGAGTAATTGCGGAATGAGCGGCGCGGCGCCAGCAAAGGGCACCTGGATCATGGGCTTGAGGCCCGCCAATTCTTCAAAATGCAGCACAAACAAATGATCATCACTGCCAATGCCGGTAGTGGCATAGGTGATCTGCTCTGGCCGCGCCTTTGCCGCCGCCACCAGATCCTGCAAGGTCTTCAGCGGGCTATCGGCGCGCACATAAAAGCAATTCGCGTCTTCAACGATATTGCAGATGAAGGTGAAATCCATCGCGCGGTAACGCACCTGGCGTTCCAACGGAATGGCGTTATGGGCGGGGATAGTGGTGGCACCGATGGTGTAGCCATCAGGCGCGGCATTGAAGGTCGCTTCCAGCCCAATCTGCCCCGCTGCGCCGGTACGGTTGATTACCACAGGGCGCAGCCCGGGGATTTGCGC
Source organism: Pseudomonadota bacterium (assembly GCA_041174145.1). Lineage (GTDB taxonomy): Bacteria > Pseudomonadota > Alphaproteobacteria > Acetobacterales > Acetobacteraceae > Neoroseomonas. The sequence goes on along the minus strand of JBEDHL010000005.1, from coordinate 914 downwards.
CGCAACCAGAGGCATGACGAGCCTAGTCATGACATCCACGCCACCGCCGGCGGGAAAGGGCACAATCACTTCCAAGGGCTTGTCGCCTGGCCACGTGGCTTGCGCCTTGGCAATAGCAGGCGCGGCAAGCAGGCTGGTGGTGGCCAAAAGGCCCCGACGATTGATCATTCTTGTCCTCCCCTTTTTCGTAGTGGCTTTGAGCCGCATCAGACTTGCGCTTAAGCCGCAAGGTTGCAAGCCTGATCGCGGGCTTCAAGCCAAGGATTTCGGGGCATGCCCCAGGAGGAAGGCGCTATGGACGCAGCAACACGTGCGGAGTTTCAGGTAGAAGGCCCATGGGCCATGGCGCGGCGGCATCGCATTCGCTGGATCCAATGCGACATCTACGCCCATATCAACCATGCCGCTTATCTTACGATGTTTGAGGATATGCGAATTGATTGGTGGCTTGCCTCTGGCGGGCGCTTTGGGGCGGATGCGGAAGGGCCGGTGGTGGCTTCGCTTGAAGCGAAATACCTGAGGCCTGGGCATTTCAATGAGGATGTGCTGCTGACCGTGCGCGCGGTTAGCTTCCGGCGCAGTTCCTTCATTCATGAATACGGGCTGTGGCGCGATGGGCTTTTGTGTTCCGCGCGCGCGGTGTGCGTGATTGTGAACAACGCCACCGGCGCCAAGGCGCCAATTTCGCCGGCGCTGCGTGATTTGATGCTGAGCCGCGATGGCGCGGCGCAGGAAGGCTAAACAAGGAAGGACCCACAATGCCCCACCAATTCTGCGAAGTCCGCGATGAAGGCCGCTTGCGCATTGTCACGCTGAACCGGCCAGAGGTGATGAATGCGCTGCACACGGATGCGAATGAAGAACTTGAAGCGGTATGGGATGATTTTGCCGCTAACCCCGATCTTTGGGTTGGC
>JBEDHL010000004.1:0-5792 GCA_041174145.1 Pseudomonadota bacterium | reverse complement strand
TTGATGCCATTTGGGGCAGCGGTTTTGAGCTTTCCGCCGCCCATGGCGTGCCGGATGCCAGCATTCTGTCCTGGGATACGCATCTGGCCGCCATGCGCGCGATGGTGGAAGTGCAGGCCGCGCCTGTGATTGCCGATATTGATACCGGGCAGGGCAATGCGGTGAATGTCGCCTATCTGGTGCCGCGCTATGCGGCGGCGGGTTGCGCGGCGGTGGTGATGGAAGACAAGACCTTCCCGAAAGACAGCAGCCTCCGCCCCGGTGGCCGGCAGGAACTGGTCCCCATCGCGGAATTTCAGGGCAAGATCGAAGCCGCGCGCATCGCGGCCGGCCCGCTGGTGATTGCGCGCACCGAAGCGCTGATTGCTGGCTTGGGGCAGGATGAGGCGATTAAGCGCGGCGAAGCCTATGCGGAAGCCGGCGCCGATGCGGTGCTGATCCATAGCAAGCAGAAAACGCCCGATGAGATTCTGGCCTTTTGCCGCGCCTGGTCTGGCCGCGTGCCGCTGGTGCTGGTGCCCACTTCCTATCCGCAGCTTTCCTTTGCGGATGTCGCGGCACTCGGCAAGGTGGGGCTGATCATTTGCGGCAATCACGCCATCCGCGCTGCTGTTGCCGCCATGCGGGACTGCTTCGCGCGGCTCCTGACTGAGGGCGGCCTCGCGGGGGTGGAGGGTTCCATCGCCAGTGTTGCCGATATCTTCGCGCTACAGGGCGATGGCGCGATGCGGGAGATTGAGAAACGCTATTTGCGCTGAGGCTTGGGCGGAAATTGCGTATCGGCGATTTCCAAAGCGAGCTTCGTCGCCTCATTTTCGCGTTCCGCATTCCAGGCCAGCGCCACGCCAACGCCGCGAATGGGGCCGGCGAGGATGCGAAAAGCAACCCCCGGCGGGTTGAGCCGCGCCATGCCTTCCGAGACCAACGCCACACCCAAGCCCGCCGCGACGAACCCAAGCTGCGCCATGGCTGAGCCCACTTCGCGCACTACGCGCGGCGTGAAGCCCGCCGCGTGGCAGGCCGCGGTCATGGCATCGGAATAGGCTGGGCTGATCGCGCGCGGCAGCATCAGCATGGGCGCTTCGGCGAGTGCGGCCAGCGGCAAGGGATCAGGCCCAGTGAGAATCGGATGCCCTTCCGGCAGCGCGGCGGCCAGCCTGTCCTCCCCCAAGGGCCTGAGTTTGATCGGCGCGCGGTCGCGATCTGAACGGAGCAAGGCAAGATCAACCTCACCACGGCGCAGCGCTTCCAAGGCTTCCGCCGTATCCATTTCCCTCACGCCAATCGCGGCTTCGGGCCGCGCCGCCTGCATGGCACGCACGATGGGCGGCAGGTAATCGAATAGCGCCGAGGTAACGCAGGCGATCGAAACCGGCGCGTGATGGCCCATGCGCAATTCGCGCGCCAGGCTTTCCAGATCCGCCGCATTGCCGGCGACGCGACGCGCCAGTGGCAGCAGCGCCTCACCCTCCCGCGTCGGGCGCGCACCCTTGCCGCTGCGTTCCAGCAGCTTCACGCCAAGTTCCTTTTCCAGCAACTGAATTTGTGCCGTCAGCGGCGGCTGTGAGACGCCAAGCCGCGCGGCGGCGCGACCGAAATGACCTTCTTCGGCCACGGCCAGAAAATGCCCCAGGCGGCGGATCAGGCGAAAATCCATTTCTCGTCCAATATGGTTCCGCCCATACGGAAAACCTATCAGCGCGCCACGTCAATTGGATTGGACGATGGCGCGCAATGGGCGCACAAGGCTTCCAGTCAGGCAAGCCGCCAGCAACAAAGGGAGAATGCCCCACATGAAACTGCACCCAGTTAAGGTTCACCCATCCAAGGCGCTGTTGAAGCGTGAAGACCAACTCGCCTGGAAAATGGCCGGGGTCGCCGTGGATAAGGTCGCGGTCGAAAAGCCCGTGCAGGAGATGATCATCAACCGGATCATCGACAACGCCTCGGTCGCTATCGCTGCCATTAATCGCCGCCCGGTTGTCTCAGCGCGCGGCATGGCGCTCGGCCATGCGAAGAAGGCGGGCGGCGCGCAGGTATTTGGCGTGAAATCCGCCACCACGGTTTCCCCGGAATGGGCGGCCTGGGCCAATGGCACGGCCGTGCGCGAATTGGACATGCACGACACATTCCTTGCCGCTGATTACTCCCACCCCGGCGACAATATCCCGCCAGTGCTGGCGGTGGCGCAGGCCATGGGGAAGTCCGGGCGTGATCTGATCCGTGGTCTGGCGACCGGCTATGAACTGCATATTGATCTGGTGCGCGCGATTTGCCTGCATGAACATAAGGTGGATCACATCGCCCATCTCTGCCCCGCCGCCGCGGCGGGCATCGGCACGCTGCTCGGCCTGAAGCAGGAAGTGGTGTTCCAATCCATCCAGCAGGCTTTGCATACCTCGGTCTCCTTCCGCCAATCCCGCAAGGGCGAGATTTCATCCTGGAAGGCCTATGCCCCCGCCCATGCCGGCAAGCTTGCCGTGGAAGCCGTGGATCGCTGCATGCGCGGTGAGGGCGCGCCTTCGCCGATTTATGAAGGCGAAGACAGCGTGATTGCCTGGGTGCTGGCTGGGCGTTCCAACCGCAAGGATGTCTATGGCCCGGTCTATTACGAAGTACCGCTGCCGGAAGCAGGCGAACCCAAGCGCTCGATCCTGGATTCCTACACCAAGGAACACTCAGCCGAATACCAGTCCCAGGCGTTGATTGACCTGGCCTTCCGCATGCGCGAGCAGATCAAGGATATGGACGCGATTGAGAAGATCATCATCCATACCAGCCATCACACGCATTACGTGATCGGCACCGGGGCGAATGACCCGCAGAAGATGGACCCGAAGGCGAGCCGCGAGACGCTGGACCACTCCATCATGTATATCTTCGCGGTCGCGCTGCAGGATGGCCGCTGGCACCATGTGGATAGCTACGCGCCGAAGCGGGCGGGCCGGGCTGATACCGTCCGGCTTTGGCACAAGATCGAAACCCGGGAAGATGCGGAATGGACCCGCAAATACCATTCCCGCGACCCCAATGAGCTTTCCTTCGGCGGGCGCGTGGAAATCCTGTTCAAGGATGGCTCGAAGCTTGTCGATGAACTTGGTGTGGCCAATGCCCACCCGAATGGCGCCAAGCCTTTTGGTCGGGCGGATTACATCCGCAAGTTCAAGACCATCACCGATGGCATCCTCTCAGCCCGCGAGTCCAACCGCTTCCTGGAAGTGGTGCAGGATTTGGCGAAGCTGAAGGCGGGTGAACTGAGTGCGCTGAATGTGGCACTGCCCGCTGGCGGCCTGCTGGACAGCAAGCCCGGCATCTTCTGAACTGGTGATTGAGGAAGGCAGGGTCGGCGTCGCGTGCGCCGGCCCAAGCCAGCAAGCAAGGGACGAAACCCAATGAACGAAACCACGAAACCCGAAATCTATAAGGGCCTGGTCGGCGTCTATGCCGATGTCTCCGCGATCTCCAAGGTGATGCCAGAGACGAATAGCCTGACCTATCGCGGCTATGCGGTGCAGGATTTGGCCGAGAATTGCAGCTTTGAGGAAGTGGCCTATTTGCTGTGGGAAGGCGAATTGCCCAATGCCAAGCAGCTTGCCGCCTTCAAGGCGGAAACCGCTGCCGAGCGTGAGATCAGCCCTGCGCTGCATCGCGTGATCCAGGAATTCCCCAAGGATGCGCACCCGATGGATGCCATCCGCACGGCAGTTTCCTTCATGGGGATGGAAGATCCAGAGACCGCCGATGTTTCTCAGCCGGCGCAGTACCGCAAGGCGAAGCGGCTTTTCGCCAAGATCCCAACGGCGATTGCCGCGGCCTATCGTGCTTCCCGCGGCCTGCCGGTGGTGGCGCCGAACCCCGCGCATAGCTTCGCCGAGAACGCCTTCAACCTGATCCTGGGCAAGGTGCCGCAGCCGGAAGTGCTGAAGGCCTTTGATGTTTCCATGATCCTGTATGCGGAACACACCTTCAACGCTTCCACCTACACGGCGCGGCTCGTGACCTCCTCAGGCGCTGATATGCATGGCGCGATCACGGCGGGCATCGCCTCGCTCAAGGGCCCGCTGCATGGCGGTGCCAATGAAGCGGTGATGCATACGCTGAAGGAAATCGGCGACCCGAAGCTTGCGAAGGAATGGATCCAAAGCCGCTTTGACCATAAGGCGCTGGTGATGGGCTTTGGCCATCGCGTCTATAAAACGGGCGATAGCCGCGTGCCCACCATGCGCAAATATGCCGAAAAAATGGCGGAAGTTGTGGGCGATAAGACCTGGATGGAGATCAGCCGCATCCTGGCCGGTGAGATGCTGGAGAAGAAGAACATCCACCCAAATCTCGATTTCCCGGCAGGCCCTGCCTATTACCTGATGGGTTTTGAGATCCCGCTTTTCACGCCGATCTTCGTCGCGTCGCGCATCACGGGCTGGTCAGCGCATGTGATTGAGCAAGGCGCGGATAATCGGCTGATCCGTCCGCTCTCCTGGTATACGGGCCCGGAACAGCGCCCGGTGCCGCAGCTTTCAGCGCGATAGTTTCTAGATGCCTTCATCATTTTTTTAGAGGTGATGAAGGCGCATCGCGGGCCAAGAAACCGCGACATCCATGTCACACTGCGCGCATCGCAATGCGGTGCGCGCATTTTTTTATGCGCGACATGACGGATTTTGTTGACACGCCTCATGGTGATGCAGATAGCGTGTCTCGCGCGCGATTCTCTTGCGCGATTCGCACTGCCTTCGCGCTGCGAAAAATCGTACCGAAAGTCCAGGTGCATCACCTGAATGAAGGCACGATGAAGCGGGAAGGTACTGCAATCGGCAGGGCAGAATTGCCGCAGCAGGGAAGGACGGTCCATGGACCGCAGACTCGGGGAACGCTTCGCCATTCGCGATCAGGGTTCCGCACCACCCCAAGCCGCCGCATTGGCGCGCATAAGGGGCGGGAGAGATGCCAGGGGGAACACGCCGCGCCGGCATGCCGCGCGCTGTTGTGATGCTGGCGGCTGCGCTTCGCGGAGACTTTCTGTCCTATCGGTCCGCGCATCGGGATCCGCGCGTCGCCGCCATTGCCTTTCTACCCTGCTGTACCCCGGGTTGGAATTGGGGATTAGCCGCGCAGAGCGTGGCCTTCTCACAACCGCCCTCAACAGGAACACATGGAGATTCATCCTCTGATGACTGATATCATCGAGACCACCGAAACCGAAGAAACCCCGCGCGCCCAGGCGATGGCCGTGGCCGCGGCGAAGAAGAAGGCGCCCGCCAAGCGGAAGCCTGCTGCGAAGAAGCCGGCCGCGAAGAAGGCCGCTGCTAAGAAGAAGCCTGCTGCGAAGAAGGCTGCTGCCAAGAAGAAGCCGGCTGCGAAGAAGGCTGCTGCGAAGAAGCCCGCCGCGAAGAAGGCTGCTGCGAAGAAGCCTGCTGCGAAGAAGGCCGCTGCGAAGAAGCCTGCTGCCAAGCGCGCTGCGAAGAAGCCCGCCGCGAAGAAGGCCGCTGCGCCGCGTCGCCGCAAGGCCGCTGCCGCTGCTCCGGCGCCTGCCGAGACCTCGGCGAGCTGAGTAGCTTCCGGATCCCGGCACTGGGGCGTCGCATGCGCAAGCATGCGGCGCCCCAAGTGCTTTTGGACCCTTTCATATGCTGGCACTCCAAACACGATTGATCTCTACATCGGATCACAGGCTGATCCTGCCGCTATTCGCTGCCTATGGCGCTGAAATGGCGCCGCATCTGGCCGGCGCCACGCCCGCCCAGGCGTCCGAGATGCTGAAGCTGATCGCCAATGATCCGCGCGCTGAAATC
>JBEDHL010000003.1:0-4758 GCA_041174145.1 Pseudomonadota bacterium | reverse complement strand
GATCAAGCAGGATATCCGCTGCCGCATCCAGGATGGGTGCAACCTTGTCCACGCTGGCGACCGCGCGAGCACGGCGGCGCGCGACAAGGGCTCGGTCAAAGACGCGCATCTGATCGGTCATGGGGCCTTGGGATGCACCCTGTTTCCCAAGCGCGCAAGACGGGGTAGGGTTTTCTCAGAATTTGCCATTGGAGGAAAAAACTATGAACGCATCTGATGTGAAGGCCGCCCGCGCCGCCGCTGTCGCTTCCACCATTGACCGTATCCGCGCCATTGAACGGGCCCAAGGTGTCAGCCGTTCTTCGCTTGAAGCCATCAAGCAGGAGCTGATGGGGCTTGCCGCGCAGGAGCATCTGTTTCCTTCCAGCGAATTCCCGCCGCCGCCGAATGGCGAAAAGGGCAGCCGGCGCTATATGTTGCAGGAAGATGAGGGAAATTTATTCGCGCTTTATCTGAATGCGCTCAATCCCGGCAATGAAACCAAGCCGCATGACCATACCACCTGGGCCTGCGTGGTGGCCGTGGATGGGCAGGAACTTAACAAGGTTTATGAGCGTTTGGATGACGGTTCAGACCCCACGCGCTGCGAATTGCGCCTGCGCGAAGAAATCATGGTGGAACCGGGCCGCGGCATTGCGCTGATGGCGGAAGATATCCATTCCATCCACACCACGGGTAGCGTGCCGACGCGGCATTTGCACATGTATGGCCTTGCCTTGGAAAAGCTGGATGACCGCAAGGCTTTCGATGCCGAAACCGGCGAAGTGAAGCCCTATAACAAGAATTTCATGGCGCCTACTGCGGCCCCCAAGGGCTGATCGCGCCATGGCGCGCGTGATTGACGCGGCCAGCCTGAAGGGCTGGATCCGCGATGGGCGGGAATTGGCCATTCTGGATGCGCGGGAGGATGGCGAATTCGGCCGTTCGCATCTTTTCTGGGCCAATCCTTGTGGGTTGTCGCGCATGGAACTCCGCGCCCGTGCCATCCTGCCGCGCCTTGCCACGCGCGTAGTCTGCATCGATGGCGGGGAAGGGCTGGCGGGGCGGTTGGCCGATTACCTTGAAAGCATTGGCTGCAGCGATGTTTCGGTACTGCAAGGTGGTACGCCTGCTTGGATTGCTGCTGGGTACACGGCTTTTTCGGGCGTGAATGTGCCGTCCAAGGCATTCGGTGAATGGGTGGAACATCACTTTGAGACGCCCTCGGTGGATCCCGAGGAGTTGAAGGCCATGATGGATGCCGGCACCGATATGGTGATCCTGGATAGCCGCCCGATGGAAGAATTCAACCGCATGTCCATCCCAGGTGCGGTGGATGTGCCGGGCGGGGAATTGGTCTATCGCATTGGCGAATTCGTGAACCGGCCGGAAACCACCGTGGTGGTGAATTGCGCCGGGCGCACGCGGTCTATCATGGGCGCGGAATCGCTCCGCAGTGCTGGCATCCCAAACAAGGTGGTGGCGCTCCGCAATGGCACCATGGGCTGGGAATTGGCCGGCTTCACCTGTGACCGCGGCAAGACCGCAAGCTTCCCACAAGGCACACCGAAAGGTGCGGCGGAAGCCTTCGCCCGTGCTGATGCTTTCGCCAAGCGCCACGGCGTGACCTTCGGCACGCGCGCGGATTTGGCGCGCTGGCAGGCGGATACAACGCGCAGCACCTATGTCTTGGATGTGCGTGATCCGGCGGAATATGCGGCGGGCCATATGCCAGGCAGCCGTTCCGCCCCCGGCGGGCAATTGGTGCAGGCAACCGATCAATGGGTGGCGGTGCGTCATGCGCGCATTGTGCTGCTGGATGACACGGGCACCCGCGCGCGCATGACCGGCGGCTGGCTCAGCCAATTGGGCGGCTGGGAGGTGATGGTGCTGACTGATGGGTTGGATGGCACGCTGGCCACCGGCCCATGGCAGCCGGAATGCCCGGAAGCGGCAGCGGTGAAACTGCCAAGCCTGACGCCGGAAGAACTCGCCGCTGAAAGCGTGAAGGGCGGTGTGCAGGTGATTGATCTGGCTCGGTCCATTGATTTCCGCGATGGGCATATCCCCGGCGCGCATTGGGGCATTCGGACGCGGCTGGATCGGCTGCGCGGCGCGCTGGCCGATGCAAGGCTGATTGCGATTGCCGCACCCGATGCAGCGCAGGCCCGGCTGGCGGCGCCGGAAGCGGCGGCGCTGACGGGCGTGCCGGTGTATATTCTGGAAGGCGGCAGCAAGGCCTGGCGCGCGGCGGGGCTGCCCATGGCGGCGGATCGGCGCGTCCCTGCCGATGCTGATTGCGCGGATTTCTATCTGCGCCCCTATGACCGGAATGACGGGGTGGAAGCGGCGATGCGCGAATACCTCTCTTGGGAAATAGATCTGGTCCATGAAGTGGCGAAGGATGGCGATGCCCCCTTCGGCCATTGGCATTAAGCGATGCCTTCTGGCGCCTTGCTGAACCGCTTAAGGAGTGGTTTTGGCAGGGCGCCGGAGAAATTGCTGGACATCCTGCTGCCGCCGCATTGCCTGACCTGTGAAGCGGAAGTGGAAAAGCAGGGCAGTTTTTGTGCCTCCTGTTTCAATGCCCTGACGCTCATTTCCGCGCCGCTTTGCGCGCGCTGCGGCGTGCCCTTCGCACATGATGGTGAGGCTGAGCGGACCCCGGATGGCGCGCTTTCCTGCACACCCTGCTTGAACCGCGCGCCAGGTTTCACCAAGGCCCGCGCGGCGCTGCGCTATGATGAGGGGGCGAAGCGCCTGATCCTGCCCTTCAAGCATGCGGACCGCACCGAAATGGCCGGGCCCTTGGCGCGCTTCATGGCCCGCGCGGGGGCCGAGATGCTGGCCGATGCCGATCTGCTTGCCCCCGTGCCAGCGCATTGGCGGCGCTTGATCGCGCGGCGCTATGATCAGGCGGCGCTGCTCGCGCAATGCCTGGGGCGGCTTGCCGGGCGCCGCGTGGTGCCGGATTTGCTGCGCCGTAGGCGCGCGACGGTGCCGCTGGGCGACAAGGGTGCGGCAGAGCGCGCGGCAGTGGTGGCGGATGCCTTCAGCGTCGCTCGCCCCGCGCTTTTGGCAGGCAAGCGCGTGCTGCTGGTGGATGATGTAATGACCTCTGGCGCCACGGCGGAGGCCTGCGCGCAGGCCCTGCTTGGCGCTGGTGCCGCGCGGGTGGAGGTGCTGGCGGCGGCGCGGGTGCCAGACCCGCGCCTTCGCACGGCTTGACCATAAGCACCCAAACGCCAATCTTGGCGCCATGGCCAAGATCGAAATCTACACCACCTATTTTTGCCCCTATTGCGACCGCGCCAAGGCGCTGCTTGAGAAAAAGGGCGTCGCCTTCCAGGAATATGACGCGCCGCATGGTTCGGACGCCCGGCGCCGCGCGATCGAAAATTCCGGCGGGCGCACCACCGTGCCGCAGATTTTCATCAACGGAAAATCCATCGGCGGTTCGGATGATCTTGTGGCGCTGGACCGCGCCGGCAAGCTGGATGCGCTGCTTGCGGGCTGAAACGCTTCAGCCCTTCACCAGCCTGTCATAGACCTCCGGATCGGTGGCACCTTCCGTGCCGAACAGCAGCACGCGGCTATCGGCCCCAAGGCCAAGTGCCGCGCGCGCATAGGGTTCCTGCATCGCGAGCAGCAACGCTGCCAAGCCCGCCACCGCGCTTTCGCCCGCGACAATCGGCGGCGTCTGATGCGCCAGCAGCTTCATGCATTCCACCGCGCTTTCATCTGAAACGGACATGAAGGCGAAGGCCCCGCGTTCCAATTCCTGCCAGGCGAGCAAGGAAGGCTCGCCGCAGGCGAGGCCGGCCATCAGCGTATCCAAATCCCCCGGCACGGTCACGGGCTTGCCGGCTTCCGCAGATGCCAGCAGGCAATCGGCCTTGTCGGGTTCGGCGACAATCACCTTCACGCCGGCGCCAAAACGCGCGCGCATCTGCACGGAAACCGCCGCCGCCACGCCGCCAACACCGCCTTGGATGAAAACATGGGTCGGCGCTTCGCTGATTTGATCTGCGGCTTCATCCGCCATCAGGCGATAGCCCTGCATCACATCGCGCGGCACTTCCGTATAGCCGGGATAGGAGGTGTCGGAGACGACGAACCAGCCATGTGCCTCGGCCTGCTTCTGCGCTTCGCGCACCGCATCATCGTAATTGCCGGGCACCACGCGAATTTCCGCGCCATATTTGGCGATGGCATCGCGCCGGCCTTGGCTGACCGTTTCATGCACGAAAATCACGCAGGCCGCGCCGAAACGCTCAGCGCCCCAGGCGACAGATCGCCCATGATTGCCATCTGTGGCGCAACAGACCGTGATCTTGCCGGTGGCGTCCTTATAGGTGCCGGCGATCAGATCAGCGCTTGTTGCCTCCCGCGCCACATCGCGCTTGGCGAGTTCCGCCTGCAGCACACGCATCACCGCATAAGCACCGCCCAGCGCCTTGAAGGAAGCGAGGCCGAAACGCGCGGCTTCATCCTTGTAATGCAGGCTGGCGATGCCGGTGGCGGCCGCGATTTCGGGCAAGGCCAAAAGCGGCGTTGGAGCATAGCCCGGCCAGGTGGTGATTTCCGCCTTGGCGCGGGCATAGCCGCCTTCGGGAAGGACCGCGATGCCCGGCACGCCATGGCTGCGGTTCAGTAAATATCGGAAGGGACGCTTTTCGATCATGCCCCCATATTGCGCCGATCCGCGCCGCGCGCCAAACCTTGCGTATCAAGGAGAGGATAACCGATGCGGATCACCATTCTGGGCGGGGCAGGGTT
>JBEDHL010000002.1:0-15373 GCA_041174145.1 Pseudomonadota bacterium | reverse complement strand
TGTTTGTAGGGTCAAAAACACATGAAGTCTTTCCGGTGCATCTCACTGTCCTGGTCTAGTCTCTCCTTGGCGATTGCCTTGGCGGCTTCGCCTGCCCACGCGCAATATCAGGACATCACATTAACAAATTCCACGCCTGGAGTTACCACGGGGACTTTTTCAATTTCCGTTTCTGGTCTTTCTTATCTTTCTGATTTGAATACTAGCGGCGCAAACTCTTACAACTACATCACAACATATTTTACTGCTGGCGCTTCAAGAACATATTATTTCGGGCAAACATCCGCTCCCGTTGATACCGTCATGTTTCTGACGACCGGAACCTTCAACGCGTCCTCCCCCGGTACCAATGCACAGGTTCTGGATGATGATACCTCTGCGGCATTGCATCTAAGTAGAGCAGGGGCGACTGTCATACGTTGCGGTCCTGTGGGGGCAGGCTGGGCGACGCTAACCTGTCCTCAGGTGTCATATACCCTGACAAATGGGCAACGTGTTACCCTTGTGATAACAACCTACAGCTCAGGCGACCCCCTTGGGCTACCTGTAACCTTCTATGCGGATGGTCCGGGCACTTTCTCCGCCGCTCCGCCGCCCACAGGTCCGGATGCCGCCAATACACAGACCATGGTCTATTTGAACGCCTTTGATGTTAAGGCGGCGTTGACGCATCGCACCATGGTGATCGACCAGTCACTTAGCTATGACTGCTCCATCTTCGATGCCAATAATATCTGCGTATCCTGGGGTGGTCGCTACGGTAATTCGGGCAATAGCATTAATGATGGTGCTGGTGTTCTAACCGTCGCCTACCGCTTCCTGCCGGAATTTTATGTGGGCGCCTTTGTGGATCAATCCGCCCCCATGGATTACGGCACGTCAATCCGCAGCACCGGCATGGACCCGACCTTTGGCGGCTTCCTGGTTTGGCAGGAAAATCCTGATCAATCCGGCTTCCGTGTCCGCCTTTCCGCCGCGCGCCATAATGGCAATGTCCGGATTACCCGCGAAGCTTCCTTGAGCGATACTGAGGCAGGCACAGGCAAGACCGGCTTGCATAGCTGGGGCTATGGCGCCGATATTTCCTATGGTTTCAATGTAGATGAAGGTGTGCTGCTTTCCCCGTATGCAGGCATTCGCCGCAGCACGGCACGCCGGCAAGGCTATACCGAAGAAACTTCGGATAGTGTCGAATATCCGCTGAGCTATCGGCACATGGACCGTGAATTGACGACCGCTACTTCGGGCATCCGCGGCATGATGCGCATTGATCAAGGCATCCGGCTTCTGGCGTCAGCGGGCATGGAGTATGATGTCAGCACCAGCCAGGATGCGATGACCGGCACCAGCAGCATCACGGATTTCGAGAATTTTTCCCTTAGCAGCCCAACGCGCAAAGCCAACCGTACGCGCGGCGTGGGTTCTGTTGGTGCGCAATTCCCGATTACGTCTAACGCTGCCTTCGTGGTGAATACATCTCTTCGTCAGCAGGCTTATACCTCTGACTTGTCGCTCGGCGTCATGGCTTCTGTGATGGTGGGTTTCTGAACAAGGCCGGGCTGCTCCACAGGGGCGGCCCCGTGATTGATCTAGGCTGGGGGGCATCATTGCTTCCCAGCCTTTTTTGCAGCGTTATCTTTGCCGCCTTTTGAATGGGTTGTTGGCCCGAAATATTCCAAGAATTAACTATACTTAATTCACTAAATAATTTGTATATCCTCCATTGTTTTCGGATGGGGGAAATTGAGTGGTGTATTTTCTGATTTATCTGGGTATTTTCCTCGCCTCTATTTTTATTGCGGGTTTGGTTTTTTTGGTTGTCAGCCGGGAACCCACCCTTTCCTGGGTAAAACGCTTTGCGGGTATGCAGGCAAGCGGGGTCAATCAGGCAAGTTCAGCCTTGCTGGTGCTTTGCATCGCGTTTCTTTTGAATGATGTCAGCCAAATTCGGCAAAAAGCATCTGAAACCTTGCTGCTGGAAGCGGATATCCTCCGCACCATGGGGCGGGTAGCTGTCAATTTGCCACGCGATGTGGGCGAACCGCTTCAGAACCTGTTGGTGGCCTATTCGGCCGCAGTATTGAATGAAGATTGGCCGCGCATGCAGCATGGCGCGCGGGATCAAACTAATGCGCCAGCCGGGTCTTTGCCCAAAATCATTGGCATCAGCGATTTCGTTTTTTCCAAACTGGATCAGTTTGGGCATCCGCAAATCTCTCAACAAATGCTGTCATCAATCCACAAACTACGAGAACTTCGCCTGCAACGGCTTGAACTTTCACTGAAGCATCCAACCGCTGAAAAAGTCTTGCTGGGGCTGTTTTTCTGTCTGAATGCCATTCTGGTGCTTATGCTCACGCATGCGGATCGCCCAAGGCCCCTTTTTGCGGCGGTTCTTCTCTTCACCTGGCTTTCTCTTTCGGCCCTTTATACGGTTTTGAACATGCATAATCCCTATGCGGGGATAGACCCGATTACGCCGGCGCCTATTGCGGCCGCATCTGAAAGGCTGAAGGTCATGGCGCGGAGTTCTGAAACTGTTTTTACCGAAAATCCTGCTCCCTTCGCCGCGTTCCAGCGAAGATAGTAGAAGCGAAAAAGCCCATGGCTTTCAGGCTTCGCGTTTGGCTGAAATGGCATTCGGCATGACCAACCAATGAATGGCTAGTCAAAAATTATCGTCAGATATGCCCATGCGCAATGCTTGGCGCGGTGAGCGTAGAAAGAAGAATATCCCGGCGTTTCATTTTCGCCGCCCTGTTTACTTCAGGGCTTGTTCCGGTGTGGGCGGGAAAATAAAGCTTTTATTCCGGCTGAATTCCCGCCGCCGCCACCACTTCGCGCCACTGGGGAATTTCCTCCCTCAAGCGTGCCGCTAGCGGTGCCGGGCCATTCAACAGCAATTGCGAACCGCGTTCGGCCATGCGGCGGAATAGCTCGCTGCCTGGCGCGGCAAGCGGCGCCAATTCCGTCAACAGGCGTGCAATAGGTTCTGGCGGCATGGCCTTGGGCGCCATCAGTGCGAACCAGAAGGGCACGGTATAGCGCGGCACTTGCTCGATGATGGCAGGCACATTGGCCAGCAGGGGCGCACGCGCCGCGCTGGTGACGCCAATCGGGCGTAGCGTGCCGGCGCGCAAATGTTCAAGCGGGATCGAAACATCAGTGATGATGCTATCAATATCGCCGGCCAGCAGCGCATTCATGGCCAGCGTCGCACCGCGATAAGGCACATGCAGCAATTCAATCCCGGCGCGTTGCATCAGCAAAGCGCCGGCCAGATGCGTGGCGGAACCAACGCCGGAACTGCCCCAGGAAAGCTTGCCCGGATTGGCCTTGGCGCGCGCCAGATAGGCCGCCAAATCCGCCGGTCCGTTGGGGCGGCCTGAAATCAGCAGCGGCGCATCGGTTACCAAGCTCACCGGCTGCAAATCTGTCAGCGGATCAAGCCCAGGGTCGCGCCGCATGGCGGGCAGGGTGGCAATGGATGATGATGTGATCAGGAAACTGTGATTATCTGTTGCCTGCGCCACATATTGCGCGCCAAGCGAACCGCCCGCGCCCGCGCGGTGTTCATAAATCACCGGCTGGCCCAGGCGCGGCGTCAGGAAATCCACCATGAAGCGCGCGGGAATATCCTGCGGTCCGCCTGGCGCGAAGGGGCTGATCAGCCGCACGGGCCGATTGGGCCAAGCCTGAACCTGCGCGATTGCTGGCGCGGCAAGCAGCGCAGTGGCGCCTGCCAAAATGTTGCGGCGGGTTGTATTTGTCATGTGCTTGCTGCCCCTCAACCCAAGCGCCGCCGATAAAGCGCAATCAGCCTTTCCCAATGGCGCTCTGCCCCTGGCTTGTCGAAGCACCAGCGGCCGGGAAAAGCAAAGCCATGATGCACGGCGGGGTAGATTTCCAATTCGCCGGCGGCGCCGGAAGCTTCAAACAATCCGCGCAATTCATCCACCATCGGCAGCGGTGCCAATTCATCATGCTCCGCGCAGGCAATGTAGAGTTCCGCACTGCCTTGCCCCAGCGTCAGATGCGGGCTTTCCACCGCGTCACTCACCAGCCAAGTGCCATAGAAGGAAGCGGCGGCGGCGATGCGCCCTGGGTAACGCACGGCAGCGGCAAGGGCATAGGGACCACTCATGCAATAGCCATGCACGCCAACCGGGCCGGGGCGCACCTGTTTTTGATGGTCGAGGAACCCCAGCATGTCCGCGACATCTTCCATCACCGGCGGAATGGTCATTTTGGTGCGAATGGCGCGCATCCGGTCGCGTTCCGGGTCGCCCACCGTCAGCACGCCGGGGCCGAATTTGGAATCGCGCCCGGCGCGGTAATAAAGATTGGGCAGCACCACGTAATAGCCGGTGGCGGCCAGGCGCCGCGCCATATCGTAAAGTTCTTCCCGAATGCCGGGCGCATCCATCAGCATCAGCACGGCGGGGAAGGGGCCATTGCGTTCCGGATGGCAGATGAAACTTTCCATCGCGCCGGCGCGGGTTTGGATATCAATGATGTGTTCGATCATGGTGTTGCCCTTTCAGTCCGCTTTCACGCCGGCGGCGCGGATAACCTCAGCCCAGGCTTGCAGATCAGCGGCGATGCGGCGGTTGAAGGTGGCCATATCCTCGAAATTTGGCGTCAGGCCGGAATCGAGCAGCCTTTGCCGGAAGGTTGGATTTTCAAGGCCCTTGCGGATTGCCTCCACCCAGGCGCGCGCGGCATCGGCGGTGATGGCGCGCGGACCACAGAGGCCGAACCAGCCCGCCATTTCAAGCCCTGGCACCCAATCGGAAATCGGGCGCGCCTGCGGGAAAAGCGGTGATCCTGCATTATCGCCAAGTGCCAGCAAGCGGAGTTCGCCACCCTGAATCTGGCGCATCACATCGCCGAGATTCGTGATCATGAAATCAGCGCGCCCACCCAGAATATCCACGACCGCCGGCGTCGCACCACGATACGGGATATGCACAATATCAAGCCCGGCCTTGGATTTCAGCAATTCCACCGAAAGATGCTGCGCCGAACCAACGCCGGCAGAGGCATAAGATAACCCGCCTGGCTTGGCGCGCGCGGCGGCGAGCAAGCCTGCCACATCCTTATGCGGCCCATTCGCTGCCACCACCAAGCCATAGGTGGAAAGCGCCACATTCGCGATGCCGGTCATTTCCGTGCGCGGATCAACCGGCAGGCTGGCGCCTGGCAGATTAGGCGTGATGGTCATGGTGCCCATTGGGCATTGCAGCACGGTGCCGCCATCCGGCGCGCTGCGCGCCACCAATTCGGCTGCGATCAGCCCATTGGCGCCGGTGCGATTTTCGACAACGCCGCGCGCAGGCAGATGCGGCGCGGCATATTCGGCAATGAAGCGGGCCATCAAATCCCCCGCTCCGCCGGCGGCGAAGCCGCTGATGACGCGCACAGTGCGGTCCTGCGCCAGCGCAGGCCCAGAAAGCGTGAGGGCAGCCAGCCCAGCAAGCAGCAGATGACGCATAATCGTCCCTCCCCTATTTTGGGAGAGCGTATCAGGATGCGGCGGCGCCGCAATCCGGCAAGGCGCGCAACGCAGAAAGCCGCGCGGCGCCGTGGTCGCGCGTGGAAATCACCTCGAAACCAGGCGGTATCGCGTTTTCTTCATCGCGCCCGGTCTCGGCAATGATCAAGGCGCCGGGCGCGATCCATCCCTTGGCCTGCAAGGCGGCAAGGGCACGCGGCACCAGCCCCTTGCCATAGGGCGGGTCGAGGAACACCAGGGTGCAAGCTGCCGCAGCGATGGGCGGCGCGGTGACATCGCCAGCCATCACGCGGCAGGCATCACCTGCCTTGCAGGCGGCGATATTGGCGCGAAGTGCTGCCAGCGCGGCGCGATCCTGTTCCATGAAAAAGCTGCGCGCTGCGCCGCGGGAAAGCGCTTCAAGCCCCATGGCGCCGGTGCCAGCGAAGGCATCCAGCACGGTAGCACCTTCCAGCATATCGCGCCCCGCCCAGGGGGCATGCCAAAGCTGGTCAAATATCGCCTGGCGCGCACGGTCACTGGTTGGGCGGGTGGCGAGGCCCGGTGGGGACACCAACGCGCGCCCACGCCAGCGCCCGGCAATGATGCGCATCAGCCCTTGCTGCGCCGTGGCGTCTGCGGCCCGGCATGGCGCGCGCGCGGTGGGCGTTGCGGCTTGCTTTCAATGGGTTCGGGCGCTGCCGGTTCCTCGGCCGCTTCGCGTCCACGCTTTGGCGCATCAAGCCCCAATTGTTCCCGCAGCACCTTGGCATTCACTTCCTCCGCCGCGCCGCGCGGCAAGGAGCCCAATTGGAAGGGACCATAAGCCGTGCGGATCAGGCGGGTCACTGCAAGGCCAAGATGCGCCATGACTTTGCGCACTTCACGGTTTTTGCCTTCCCGTAGGCCCACTGTCAGCCAGGCATTAGTGCCCATGCGCGCATCCAGCCCCGCTTCAATCGGGCCGTAAGCCACACCTTCCACCGTAACCCCGCGCGCAAGCGCCGCCAAAGCGCGTTCATTCACCTTGCCATGCACGCGCACGCGATAGCGCCGCAGCCAGCCATTGGACGGCAATTCCAGCTTGCGTGCCAGCGCGCCATCATTGGTCAGCAGCAGCAAGCCTTCGCTGGTCAAGTCAAGCCTTCCCACGGAAACCAAACGCGGCAAGCCCTGCGGCAGATTAGCAAAAACCGTGGGTCTGCCTTCAGGGTCCCGATGCGTGGTCACGAAGCCTGTTGGCTTATGGTAGCGAAATAGCCGCGTGCGTTCGGGATTGGCGACAGGCTTGCCATTTACGCTGACCGCATCCCCGGCGGCAACAAAAGTGGCCGGGCTTGTCACCAGCTTGCCGCCCAGCCGCACCAGCCCTTCGGCGATCAGCTTTTCCGCATCGCGCCGCGAAGCCACACCGGCGCGCGCCAGGAATTTCGCAATGCGTTCGCCACGCGGGCCTTCGGCTGCTTCTTCGTCATTCATGCGCGGCAGGCCGCGATGAAGGCACGGAAAATCGCGGGATCATCAGGATCTACCGCATATTCAGGGTGCCATTGCACGCCCAGCGCAAAGCGATAGCCGGGGTGTTCAATACCCTCAATCACCCCATCGGGCGCCAGCGCATTCACCAAAGCGCCCTCGCCAATGCTCGCCACCGCTTGGTGGTGGGCGGAATTCACCGCCATGCGCGGCTTGCCGATAATGCGCGCCAGCATGCTGCCTTCGGTGATGGCAACCTCATGCCCCGGTTCGGTGCGCGGATTGGGTTGTTCATGCGCCAGCGCCCCCGGCACTTCATCCGGGATGTGTTGAATGAGGCGCCCGCCCAGCGCCACCGCCAGCAATTGCTGCCCACCGCAAATGCCAAGCACGGGCTTATCACGGGCAAGGGCCGCACGGGTTGCCGCCATTTCAAAATCCGTCCGGCCTGGCTTCAGCGTCACTTTGGGGTGCGGCGCGCCGCCGCCCCAAAGCGCCGGGTCCACATCAAAGGCGCCACCCGTCACCAGCAGCCCATCCACCTCATTCAAATAGGCTTCGGCCATTTCGGGATGATGCGGCAGCGCGACCGGCAAGCCCCCCGCCGCGACAATGGCCGAGAAGTAATTCCGCCGGAGCGCGTACCAGGGCAGCTTGGACCAGCCGCCGGCCTCTTCGGAGTCGAGTGTCACACCAATCAGGGGAAGGGATCTCATGCCGCAGCTTTAGGCCAATCCGAAGGCAAAGGGAATCACGCACTGCCCCTGGACCGGCGCGGCAGGGCAGGGCAGGAAGGTGCCATGACCCCCATGGAGATCGCGCTGGAGGAAGCCCGCGCCGCCGCCGCCCGCGGCGAAGTGCCGGTTGGCGCCGTGGTGACAGATAAGGCAGGCCAAGTGCTGGCCCGCGCCGGCAATGAGGTTGAAGCCCGCCACGACCCCTCAGCCCATGCTGAAATGCTCGCCTTGCGCGAAGCGGCGCGGCGTCTCGGCCAAACTAGGCTTGGCGATTGCACCCTGACGGTGACGCTGGAACCCTGCCCCATGTGCGCCCAGGCGGCTTCCTTCTTTCGCGTCGCCCGCGTGGTCTTTGGCGCCTATGACCCAAAAGGCGGCGGGGTGGATCACGGCGCGCGGGTTTTCGCCGCTTCTTCCTGCCATCACCACCCCGAAGTGGTGGGCGGCGTCCGGGAAGGTGAGGCCAGTGCCTTGCTCAAGGGTTTTTTTGAAGCGCGGCGTTGACGGGCGGGAATATTTCCAAAGATAAAGCAAGTATCTTCGCCCTTTTGCGGGAAACCGGCTTATGCGCGTGCTCAGGGGGCAGGACCTTCTCCAGGGGTCTGACCATGAATTCATCACCAATCTTTATCGCCGCATTCTGCTGCGCGGCCCGGATGATGGCGGATATCGCCATTACCGCGACAGGATCGAAGCCGATCCCGGCTGTCGGCGCCGCATGATTGAAGAGTTGGCCGGCAGCAGCGAAGCACGCCGCCAGCCAGAACCGCCACGCATCATCTGGGATGATGGCGATTTGCCCGCAGCGCCAGCGCCAGCACCTGTCGCGCCAACGCCTGCAGCACCACCCAGCAAGGCGGCGGCCAAATCCCCCGAAGACTTGTTGGCAGAGCTTCGCCAAAGCGTGGTCGGGCTTGATGCAACGCGCCTGGTCGCGGTGGAAGCGAATTTATTGGCTTGCCTTGGTGATGTCCGCACTGCGCGGCTCGCGGCGCTGGCCAAGGGGCGTGCATAATTTCGCCTTGAAGCAGGCAGAAAGAATTGGTGATGGCCCAAGCCTTGGCAGGCGGGCGTTTGGGGTTCAGTTTCACCCCTGATTTTTCGAAAGGGTTTCGGGCCAAATGAGCGAACCTTGCCCCATTCAGTTATTCGACGTGATGGCCCAGCAGAAGCTGATCCGGGCAGAGCTTGATCGGCGCATCGCCGCGGTGCTCGATTCGGGGCGCTTCATCATGGGGCCTGAAGTGGCCGAGCTTGAAGCGGGGTTGGCGGCTTTTGCAGGCGCGGCGCATTGCGTTGGCGTTTCTTCCGGCACGGATGCGCTGCAAATCGCCATGATGGCGGAAGGCATTGGGCGCGGCGATGCCGTGTTCCTGCCGGCCTTCACCTATACCGCAACCGCCGAAGTACCTTTGGTGCTGGGCGCCACGCCGGTTTTCGTGGATGTGGACAAATACAGCTACAATCTGGACATCGCCGATCTGGAACGCCGCATTGAAGAAGTGAAGCGCCGTGGCGCGCTCCGCCCGCGCGCCGTGGTGGGCGTGGATCTGTTCGGCCTGCCCGCCGATTGGCCGGCGATTGAAGCGATTTGCGCCCGCGAAGGCATGTTCGCGCTTGATGATGCGGCGCAAGCCTTTGGCGCCACGCTGAACGGCAAAAAGCTGGGCCGCTGGGCGCATGCGGCGGCGCTTTCCTTCTACCCCACCAAGACGCTTGGCGCCTATGGCGATGCCGGGGCGCTGCTGACCGATGATCCGGCGCGGGCGGAATTGTACCGCAGCCTGAGGACCCATGGCGAAGGCAAAACGCGTTATGAGGTGGAACGCACTGGCATGAATGGCCGGATTGATACCATCCAGGCCACTATTCTTGCCGCGAAATTGCCGTTGCTCGCGGGCGAATTGGCTATGCGCGCCAAGATTGCCGCTGTCTATAATGCGGCGCTTGGTGGGCGGGTTGGCATTCAGGCCGCGCCTGCCGGCGCAGTGAATGCCTGGGGGCTTTACACCATTCGTCTCCGAGATGCTGACCAGCGCGCCAAGGTCCAGGCGGCTTTGACCGCTGAGCGCATCGGCAGTGGCATTTACTACCCGAAGCCGCTGCATCGCCAGCCCGCCTATGCGGCGCATCACAGCATGGCCTTCGCGGGTAATCCGCCGCCGCTTGCGATCAGCGAAAACCTGGCGGGGCAAGTGCTTTCCTTGCCGATGCACGCTTACATGAATGAAGAAGACGCAGCGCGCGCAGCCGATGTGGTGCTGAAAAACTTGTAAATCGCCAGCGTCTTCGTCAGCATGGCGCTCTTCACTGAAGGGGCGCGTCATGCATCGTCGTACGCTTCTTGCTGCTACCAGTGGCGCCTTGCTGGGCGCGCCGGCCACTTCGCGCGCTGAAGAACCGGTTGATGTCGCGCTTGTTCTCGCCGTTGATGTATCGCGTTCCATTGATGAGGATGAGGCGAAGCTCCAGCGCGAAGGCTATCGCAATGCGGTAGCTGATCCTGCGGTCATCACCGCCATTCGCGGCGGCATGATCGGCGCGATTGGCATCGTTTATGTCGAATGGGCCGGCATTGAATATCAACGCACGGTGCTGCCCTGGGCGCGCATCGCCTCGGAAGCCGATGCCAGCAAATGGGCTGAGGATTTGGCGCGCGCGCCGCGTGCCTCACTTTCCTGGACTTCCATCTCAGGCGCCATCATCCATGCGCGGCGCGAATTGGCGGCTTGCCCTTTTGAGGCAACGCGGCGCGTGATCGATGTCTCCGGCGATGGCGTGAATAATAGCGGCCCGTCGGTTGATGTGGCGCGCGATGAGGCGGTGGCGGAAGGCATTGTGATCAATGGCCTGCCGATCGTGAATGACCGCCCCACCTTCGGCCGCCCGCCACCGGCCAATCTTGATCTTTATTTCCGTGACCGCGTGATTGGAGGGCCGGGCGCCTTCTACATTGTGGCTGAGGATTTCAACAGCTTTGGTCAGGCCGTGAAGCGCAAATTGATCCGCGAAATTGCTTAAACGCCCCAACGTCTTTCAAAGCCTTTTTGGTCTTCCATTTGCCCCATGCTGACCCGAGTTGACCTTAAGTATTTACTTAAAAACAATTAACAATTAACGATAAGATACGTTCCGGGCGCGAGCTTGGCGACGCAACTTTACCAATCGGAGAGTCGTTTGATGATGGGACGTTTGGCAGCCGAGCTTTTCGGCACCCTTTGGCTTGTTCTGGGTGGCTGTGGCGCGGCGGTATTGACCGCCCTGTTTCCACAGGTGGGTATTGGTATTCTTGGCGTTTCTTTCGCCTTTGGCCTGACGGTGCTGACCATGGCCTATGCGGTTGGCCATGTTTCAGGCGGCCATTTCAATCCGGCGGTGACGCTTGGGCTGGTGGCTGGTGGCCGCTTCAAGGCGGCGGATGCGGTGCCCTATATCATCGCCCAAGTTTTAGGCGCGATCCTGGGCGCAGCGATCCTTTACGTAATTGCAACCGGAAATGGCGGTGCGCCTTTGAATGGCGGCTTCGCGGCCAATGGCTATGGCGCCCATTCGCCCGGCAAATATGCGATGCTGTCGGCCTTTATTTGCGAAGTGGTGATGACCTTCTTCTTCCTGATCATCATTCTGGGAGCCACGCATCGCAAGGCCGCTGCTGGCTTTGCGCCGATTGCCATCGGGCTAGGGCTGACCCTGATCCATCTGATCAGCATTCCGGTGACCAATACCTCGGTCAATCCGGCGCGCAGCACTGGCCCTGCCTTTATCCTGGGTGGTTGGGCGCTGGAACAGCTTTGGCTTTTCTGGCTGGCGCCGATTCTTGGGGCGGTATTGGCGGGCGTGGTCTCTCGCCTGCTTTGGCCTCAGGAGAAAAACTGAAGGGCGTGCCCCTGCCTTCCGCCAAAAGTTGGAAGGTGGGGCGCCTCATGCGCCACACTGGCAAAGCGGCGCGGTTAATCGGTAGTTCAAATCAAGCAAGAGCATGTCTGTTGCGCGTATGCGTGACAGATATGCGCTAATCACTCCCGCCGGCATTGACTGCGCCGCCAGACGCCATTGGAAAGGCGGCAAGGCTTTTTTCCACCAGATTGGGCAGGCAGCGGCAAAGTTCTGAAACCTTTGCCATATCGCGCGCCATACAGGCTTCTTCCAGCGATGTGGCGATGGAACGCAGCGCCGCGGCACCGAAAGTGCCAGCCGCGGATTTCAGCCCATGGGCTTCTTCTTCAATCACCGAAACATCATCGGTGCCGGTCAACCGTATCACGCGCGCGCGGGTTTCCTCGGCAAAAACACCAATCAGTCTTGGCAGGCGCCCGGGCCCAACGGCAGCGCGCAATTCCTGCAAGGTGGTATGGTCAATCAAGGTCGGCCCGGCAGGATCCGGTTCATCCGATACAATCCGGGCGCGGCGTGGCCGGTTTTCCAGAATATCGGAAACCGCGGCAAGCAACGCAGTCAAATCCATGGGCTTTGCCACATGGGCATCCATGCCCGCTTCCAGGCAGCGCGCTACTTCATCCGGCATGGCGGCGGCCGTCATGGCAATGATCGGCACGCGCCCCGCCGGGCCTTCCAAGCTCCGGATCGCCGCCGTTGCGGCCAAGCCATCCATGCGCGGCATGCGCACATCCATCAGCACCAGATCATAAGCGGCAGTGCGCGCGGCACCCAGCGCTTCTTCACCATCACGCGCCAAATCCACCGCATAGCCCGCCTTGCGTAGAATGGCGGCGGCGACAAGCTGATTGGCCTCTCCATCCTCCGCAATCAGAATGCGCCCACGCGCGCCGGGGAGTGGTTTTGCCAGCGCGGGCTTGGGCAAAAGCGTGCTTGGCGGGCGGCCGGATTCCGCAATGGGGCGCAGCGGTACTTCAAAGGAAAAGGTGGAACCTTTGCCGGGGGTGGAGGCCAGCACAATGCGTCCGCCCATCAACCCGACCAGGCGCTTGCAAATCATCAGCCCTAGGCCCGAGCCACCATAACGCCGCGCGGTTTCCGGCCCTGCCTGGGCGAAGCGCCCGAAAAGCCGCGCCTGTACTTCGGCGGGCATGCCGATGCCTGTATCAGCGACGGCAAAGCGCACCTGGCCCTGCGCTTCTGCGCGTTCCACGCGAATGCCAACGCCGCCAATGGCCGTGAATTTGACCGCATTATCGGCCAAGTTCAGCAAGACTTGGCGCAACCGCCGCGCATCACCAATCACGCGCGCGGGCAGAAGCGGGTCGATGCTGGCCGAAAGCCGGATGCCTTTTTCGGCCACGGCGGGTGCAAGCAGATCCAGCACTTCAGCCACAGGTGCGGCAAGATCGAAGGCTTCTTCTTCAATCGCCAAATGCCCCGCTTCAATGCGCGACAGGTCGAGCATTTCATTCACGGTCGCAAGCAGCATTTCACCGCAGCGCCGCGCGGTTTCCGCATAGGCGTGTTGTTCAGCATCAAGGGTTGTATCGAGCAAAAGCGAAATCGTACCCATCACGCCATTCATGGGCGTGCGGATTTCATGGCTCATGAAAGCAAGGAAATCGCTTTTCTCCGCATTGGCGCGTTCGGCTGCGCGGCGCGCGCGTTCCGCATCGCGGGCAAATTGTTCCCGTGCCGAAACATCATGCTGGATACCGAAAATATAGCGCACTTCACCATCATCGTCGAAAATCGGCGAGAGATGCAGTTCATTGACGAAGCGCGATCCATCCTTGCGGTGATTGACGATTTCAACATCAATCGCCTTGCCATTTTCAATCGCATCACGCAGCGCCTTGATGTGGCGCGGATTGGTGCCTGGCCCTTGCAGGAAGCGGCAATTACGCCCGATGACTTCTTCTTCCGTATAGCCCGTGATGCGATAGAATGCCGCGTTGGCGTAGATGATCGGGCAATCGGGCAGCTTTGGATCACAAATCACAATGCCCGTTGGCGTGGCAAGCACAGCAGCGCTCAACACGCCCTGCAAGGGCGTGGGCAGGCTAGGCTGAAGCTTATTCGCTGTAGGAGACGAGCGCTTCGAATGGGACATCGAGCTTTCTCCTCCCTTCCAGGAAAGACAACTCAATCAGCGCGGCCGCGGCAGGGACCACAGCGCCCGCTTGGCGCAGCAGCGCAATGCCGGCTGCCATGGTGCCACCGGTTGCCAGTAGATCATCCAGAATCACCACGCGCTGGGCGGGGCTGACGGCATCCGCCTGCATCTCAATCCGGTCCGTGCCGTATTCCAGCGCGTAATCAAGACCAATGCGCGCGCCGGGCAATTTGCCCCGCTTGCGGAGCATAATGAAGCCAATGCCGAGTTCGAGTGCGAGAGGGGCCGCCACCAGGAAGCCGCGGCTTTCCACACCCGCCAAAAGATCAGGCTTATGGGGGCGAATCGCCTCTGCCATTTCTGCCATGGCGGCGCGCCAAGCCGGCCCATGCCGGAGCAGCGTGGAGATGTCGTAGAAAAGGATGCCCGGCTTTGGAAAATCCGGAATGCCGCGGATATGCGCCTTTAGGTCCAGTTTTTTGGTCGAGTCTGTCACGTTGCTTTGCTGTCTTTGTTGCTGCTGCACCAAGTGTTGCCCCTACCGTGGCGGCGGGTCTGGCTTGGCTGAGCCCTCCAGGACGAGCATAACAATCTGACACTACAAATGTCCAGTAAAGTTGACAGTAGTGGCAAATTTTCCCCCCAAGCCTTATTTGGGGGCCATGTCCAAATCCATGCTCGCCAGCATCATCGGCATTATCGGCTTCCTGCTTTATGTCGCAGGCGTAATTCTGCTTGCCGATCATGTACTTGGCACGCATTGGACGCTGGAATTCGTGTATTTTGCCTTGGCCGGGATTGCCTGGGTTTTGCCTGCTCGGGCGCTGATTATTTGGGCTGCGCGCTAAGCCGCACTGCGGGGGGCACTAAAAATCTGTGGAAAATTTGGTCGGAGTGAGAGGATTCGAACCTCCGGCCCCTGCGTCCCGAACACAGTGCTCTACCAGGCTGAGCTACACTCCGAAGCCGACCACAGCGGGAAGCGCCCTATAGCGGGCGGGGCGGGGGGCCGCAAGCGGGACCGGGCAGGCAGGCCGATAAGGGGGCTTTCATGATCATTGTAAACCATGCCCCGAAGCGCTACCCAGAATTGAAACCCTGTTTGCGGAGATCCCCATGAAAGCCTGGACGCTCACTGCTACCCTGACCACCGCACTGGCCATCGCAGCCCCGGCCTGGGCGCAGGGTGATGTCATTGCCGCGCGGCGCGATGGGCTGAAGGGCATTGCGCGCCAGATGGAAGGCATCAAGGCCGTGGTTGACCAGCGTGGCGACCCGCGCGGCTCTGCCGCTGGCATTGCAGAAATGATTCGGTTTTTTGAAGGCTTTCCGGCCCGCTTCCCGGCCGGCAGCGGCACGGGGGATACGCGCGCCCTGCCAGCGATTTGGACTGACCGGGCCGGCTTTGAAGCCGCCAATACGAATATGGTGACGCAGCTTCGCAGCCTTCAGGCCGCCGCCACTGCGGGCGACCAAGCGGCCTTTGGCGCCGCTTTCCAGCAAACCGGCGCCACTTGCGGTGCCTGCCATCGCCCCTATCGCGGGCCGGCGCGCTAAGCGCGGCGCCACCAGGCGCTCTGCCGGGGCGCGGCGTCTCAGAACCAGCGGATAAAGGCGAAAACGCTGGCCCCGGCCAGGATGAATAAGCCA
>JBEDHL010000001.1:0-6695 GCA_041174145.1 Pseudomonadota bacterium | reverse complement strand
GCAGGTGATCGGGGTCGATAGCCCACAATCCCAGGCCGTATTCGGGCATGAAGGCATCGGCCCGCGTGATCCAGATTTCGAAGCCGCGCAAATCGTGCTGCGCATTCTGGGCGGTGGTGGTTTTTCATCACGCCTGACAGAAGCGGTGCGCGTCCGGCGCGGGCTGACCTATGGCATTGGCGTTGGCCTCAATACGGCTTTTGGCGGCGGCGTGCTGACCGGCAGTGTGGCGAGCGATAATACCAAAATCGCCGAAGCGCTTGCGGTGACGCGCGAAGAATGGGCGCGCATGGCCGCCGATGGGCCGACCGAAGCTGAGATGGTGGAAGCGGTCGCCTATATGACTGGGTCCTTGCCGCTGCAATTCACCGATAGCCGACGCATTGCGAATACGCTGCTTGGCATGCAGCAGAATAAGCGCCCGCTTGATTGGCTGGATGGCCGATCGGACAGGTTGCGCGCTGTGAGCCGCGATGATGCGGCGCGTGTCGCGCGGCGTTTGTTGAAACCTGAGGCGCTTTCCGTGACGGTGGCGGGAAGACCTGTGGGGCTGTAGTAGGCTCAGTTTTAAATTTTCTGTAATTTCCAGAGCATCTAGACTCACCATCTCATCGACATGGTTATTTTCGCGGCAGAAGAAAGGCGCGCTTTCGCCTTCTGCCTTTCATCTGGGCAGAAAAACCAATTTTGACGCGAAAGAAGGGCTGAAAGCCCTGGCACGTAATTCGCAATCCCATGAAGACGGCAAGCAACACCGCGCCATGGGGCGCGGCGCGTCCTGCCCAAGTCTGGAGATCAGCGATGACAGATATTCTGAGCCACCGCCTCACGCGCCGCGCGGCCCTGCTGGGCATGGGTGCGGCCTTGGCGACCCCCGCCATTCATGGTGCCTCTGCCCAGGGCGCGCCCATCAAGGTTGGCGTGTTGCATTCGCTTTCCGGCACCATGGCGATCAGCGAAACCGCGCTGCGCGATACCGTGCTGATGATGGTGGAAGGCATCAATAGCCGTGGCGGCTTGCTTGGCCGTCGTGTGGAAGCCGTGGTGGTGGACCCCGCTTCCAACTGGCCGCTTTTCGCCGAAAAGGCGCGCGAATTGCTGCAAGTGGCGAAGGTGGATGTGACCTTTGGCTGCTGGACTTCGGTCAGCCGCAAATCCGTGCTGCCCGTCTTTGAAGAATTGAACGGCTTGCTGTTCTACCCGGTGCAGTATGAAGGCGAAGAGCAATCCAAGAACGTGTTCTACACCGGCGCCGCGCCGAACCAGCAGGCGATCCCGGCCGTTGAATACCTGATGTCGAAGGATGGTGGTGAAGCGCGCCGCATTGCGCTGCTCGGCACCGACTATGTCTATCCGCGCACCACCAACCGCATCCTGCGCGCCTTCCTGAACAGCAAGGGCATCGCCGATGCCGATATCATGGAAGAATACACGCCCTTCGGTCATTCCGATTGGCAGGGCATTGTGGCGCGCGTGAAGCGCTTTGCCGGTGAAGGCAAGCGCACCGCCATTGTCTCCACCATCAACGGCGATGCGAATGTGCCGTTCTATCGTGAACTCGGCAACCAAGGCATCAAGGCGGAAGACATTCCTTCTGTTGCCTTCTCGGTCGGTGAAGAAGAATTGGCCGGCATTGATACCAAGCCGCTGGTCGGCCACCTGGCCGCCTGGAACTACTTCATGAGCGTGAATAGCCCCGCCAATACGGAATTCAAGAATCAGTGGCAGGCCTATATCAAGAACCCGCGCCGCGTGACGAATGACCCGATGGAAGCCACACTGGTTGGCTTCAAGATGTGGGCGCAGGCGGTGGCCAAGGCCGGCACAACGGCGGTGGATGCGGTGCGCGAAGCCATGTATGGCCAGAAGGTGGATGCGCCTTGCGGCTATACGCTTGAGATGCACCGCAACCATCATTTGTCCAAGCCTGTGATGATTGGCGAAGTGATGGAAAATGGTCAGTTCAACATCGTCTGGAAGACGCCTGGGCCGATCGTCGCTGAAAACTGGTCGCCCTTCATTCCGGAAAACGCAAGCCGTCGTCGCGGCTGATTGAAAAGGGGCGATGGTTTCGGCCATCGCCCCAAATTTTCCATGAAACGTTTGATCCTAACACTGCTGCTGGTGCTGGGCCTTGCGCCCATCTGCTTTGCGCAAGATGAATTCAACGCAACCGCACTTCGCCTTGGCGGCAGTTTTGGTGAACAGGCTGAAGCGGTTGAAAAACTCGGCCTGAGTGGTGACCCGCGCGCCTTGCCGCTTTTGCAGGCACTGGCAGATGGCAAGCTTGCGCGTATGCCAGATGGCGCGCTTCGCATTGGTGATGCTGATGCGCTGACAGCCGCCCCCGCTGACGCCACGGGCGCGAGCCCTGTGCGAATCAACAACCGTGTGCGTGCTGCGCTACGCAGTGCGCTTGGGCGCTTGCAGATTGTCTCGCCCGATCCGGCGGAACGCTTGCGCGCGGCGGATGGGATTTTGCGTAGCCGTAGTGCGCAGGATTTGCCCCTTTTGGATGCAGCGCTGGCGCGCGAAAGCGTGCCGCGCATTCGCGAAAGGCTGGTTTTGGCGCAGGGCGCGGCGCGGCTTGCTTCCGATGATGAGGCGATGAAACGGGCCGGGATCGAAAGCCTGGGGGCTTCGGGTTCTGAAGCCGCGCGGACAGTATTGCTGGAAGCGCGCACGGGTAATGCGGGTTTGGCCGAGGCGATTGACGCTGCAGTGGCGCGCATTGATCGGCAATTGGCGTTTCGTCGTGCCGGGGAATTGCTGTTCCAGGGGCTTTCGCTGGGATCCGTGTTGCTACTGGCAGCGCTTGGCCTGGCGGTGACCTTTGGCGTCATGGGCGTGATCAACATGGCGCATGGCGAATTCGTCATGCTTGGCGCCTACACAACCTTCCTGGTGCAGGAAGCGCTGCGCGGCACTCCCCTAGCGCCCTGGGCGCTGCCGCTTGCGGTGCCGGCAGCGTTTCTGGTGACGGCGTTGTTGGGCGCGGTTATGGAGCGCGGGTTGATCCGGCATCTTTACGGCCGCCCACTGGAAACCCTGCTGATGACTTTCGGCGTCGGCATGATGTTGCAGCAAGCGGTGCGGCTCATTTTTGGCGCGCAAAACCGGGAAGTCTCAAGCCCCGCCTGGATGCAGGGCACGCTGATGCTGCCGGGCGAAATCAGCGTCACGCAAAACCGGCTTTGGATCATTGTCTTTGGCATTGCCGTGCTATTACTGGTGATGGCAGCCATTCGCTTCACGCGCTTCGGGCTTGAAATGCGCGCCGTGGTGCAGAACCGGCGCATTGCCGCCACCATGGGCATTCGCACCGGGCGTGTGGATGCGCTGACCTTTGCCTTTGGTTCGGGCATTGCCGGCATGGCGGGGGTTGCGCTGTCTCAGATTGACAATGTCTCCCCCAATCTGGGCACGGGCTATATCGTTGATAGTTTCATGGTGGTGGTGTTTGGCGGTGTTGGTAGCCTTGCCGGTACGCTGATTGGTGCTCTGACGCTTGGGGTCGTGAATAAATTGTTGGAACCCTATGCGGGTGTGGTGCTCGCCAAGGTTGCTGTACTGGTGGGCATTATGCTGTTTATACAGCGGAGACCAAAAGGGCTTTTTGCCCTTAAGGGGCGGGCGGCGGATCAATGACCATGCCCGGCATTTCATCCCTCCGCTTCAATCTGCGCCTGGCGTTGATTGCGCTGATTTTCGTGTTGCTGATCTTGCCGCCGCTGCTGAATGCGCTGCCGGCGGGCCATCCGCTGCGCGTTTCGGATTTTGTCGTGGCGGTCACCGGCAAATGGATCTGCTACGCCATCCTCGCCCTTTCGATTGATCTCGCCTGGGGTTATGCGGGTATCCTGAGCTTGGGCCATGGTGCCTTTTTCGCTTTGGGTGGCTATGCCATGGGCATGCATCTGATGCGCAATATCGGGGATCGCGGCGTTTATGGCCACCCGATCCTGCCGGATTTCATGGTGTTCCTCGGCTATAAGGAATTGCCCTGGTATTGGCTGGGCTTTGAGTATTTTCCCTTCGCCATGCTGATGGCCTTGCTGGTGCCGGGCGCCTTGGCCGGGCTTGTGGGTTGGCTTGCTTTTCGTAGCCGCATCACCGGGGTTTATTTTTCCATCATCACTCAGGCCATGACCTATGCGCTGATGCTGGCGTTCTTTCGCAATGATATGGGCTTTGGCGGCAATAATGGTTTTACGGATTTCAAGGATCTGCTCGGCGTGCCGCTCAATACACCAAGTGCGCGCACTGGGCTTTATCTCGCAGCTCTTGGCGCTTTGCTGATCACGCTGTTGATCTCGGCCCATGTGGTGCAGTCCAAATTTGGGCGGCTTTTGGTGGCGATCCGAGATGCGGAAAGCCGTGTGCGGTTTCTGGGTTATGATGTCACGGCCTTCAAGCTGTTTGTCTTTGTGCTTTCAGCCATGATGGCGGGGCTGGCGGGCGCGCTTTATGTGCCGCTTGTTGGCATCATCAATCCAGGCGAATTCAGCCCGGGCAATTCGATCGAGGCCGTGGTCTGGGTAGCCTTTGGTGGGC
Organism: Pseudomonadota bacterium; assembly: GCA_041174145.1. Taxonomy (GTDB): domain Bacteria; phylum Pseudomonadota; class Alphaproteobacteria; order Acetobacterales; family Acetobacteraceae; genus Neoroseomonas. The sequence goes on along the minus strand of JBEDHL010000001.1, from coordinate 2,141 downwards.
GCGGCACACTGATTGGCGCGATCCTTGGCGCCTTTTCGGTCAATGCGCTGAAAACCTGGCTGACATCCTTCGCGCCTGACCTTTGGCTGCTGGTGCTGGGCGCGCTGTTCATTGTGGTGACGCTTTTCCTGCCACGCGGCCTGATTGGCCTGATCAAGGGGCGCGGCGCATGAAAAAGGGAGCAAGCCTTTACCTGGATGGCATTACCGTCACCTTCGATGGTTTTCGCGCCTTGAATAATCTTTCACTGATTGTGGAACCGGGCGAACTCCGCGCCGTGATCGGCCCCAATGGTGCGGGCAAGACGACGATGATGGATGTGATCACCGGCAAGACCAAGCCCGATAGCGGCACGGCGCGCTTTGGTGATCATGACCTGACCAGGCTGGATGAAACGCGCATCGCCAATCTTGGCATTGGGCGGAAATTCCAGAAGCCCACCATGTTTGATGCGCTGACGGTGTTTGAAAACCTTGAACTCGCGCTCAAGGCACCGCGCGGCACGCTTGCCGCCTTACATTGGCGGCTCAGTGGTGAGGCGCGCGAACGCATTGACGAAGTGCTGACCGAAATCGGCCTGACGGAGCGCGCCAAGGACCGCGCCGGCATCCTCTCCCACGGGCAGCGCCAGTGGCTTGAGATCGGCATGCTGCTGATGCAAGACCCGGAATTGCTGTTGGTGGATGAACCTGTGGCCGGCATGACGGATCAGGAAACCGAACATACCGCCGCCTTGCTCCGCCGCATCGCGGGCAAGCATAGCGTCGTGGTCGTGGAACATGATCTGGAATTCGTCCGCGCGCTGGGGCGCAAGGTGACGGTGTTGCATGAAGGATCGGTGCTGTCCGAAGGCCCGATTGAACAGGTGCAGGAAGACCCGCGGGTGATTGATGTCTATCTGGGGCGATAAACAGTGCTGACCGCCAAGGGCATAGAACTTTCCTACGGCGCCTCGCTCTGCCTGCGTGGCGTTGATCTGGCGGCGGAACCAGGGCGCATCACCTGCGTGCTGGGACGCAATGGTGTGGGCAAATCATCGCTGATGCGCGCCATTATGGGGCTGGAGAAGGTCTCGGGCGGGACCATCACCTGGGAAGGGCGCGACATCACGCGCCTGCCCGCGGCCGAAAGGGCGCGCGCCGGGATTGGCTATGTACCGCAGGGGCGCGAAATCTTTCCCTTCCTGACGGTGCGGGAGAATCTGGAAACCGCGCTTGCCGCCGCCCCGCGCGGCTCAGGCGTGCCGGATGATATTTTTGATCTTTTCCCCATTCTGAAAAGCTTCCTCAAGCGGCGCGGCGGGGATCTCTCCGGCGGGCAGCAGCAGCAGCTTGCCATTGCCCGCGCCCTGACCGCGCGCCCCCGCCTGCTGATCCTGGATGAACCGACCGAGGGTATTCAGCCCAATGTCATCAAGGATATCGCCCGCGTTATCGCGCTACTCGCGAAGGAACGCGGCATGGGGGTGATTTTGGTGGAGCAGTATTTCGACTTCGCCCGCGAATTGGCCGATTCCATTTCTGTCATGGTGCGGGGCGAAGTGGCATTGGCTGGCCCAACGGCGGAACTCCCCCGCGAAAATGTCTTGAAACTCCTGACCGTTTAGTCGTCTCCGCGCCCCGGGCTTGCGCCCGGCGCCAGCTTTGCGCAGGCTGCGTCCTTCTTACAGGACCCTACGCAGCACCATGCCCGATATTTCGGAAGAAACCCTGATCCCCGCGCCGCTTGGCGTGGTTTGGCCATTGTTGAGCGACCCGGCCGAGGTCGCTGCCTGCATCCCTGGCGCGCAGCTGGCGCCTTCAACCGGGGATGGGCTCTGGCGCGGCGCCATCAAGGTAAAATTCGGCCCCACCACTGCGGCCTTTCGCGGTGAGGCGAAGCTCGATTACGACCATGATGCGCATCGCTGCCGCATTGAAGGGCGCGGCATTGACCAGCGCGGCGCATCCCGCGCGCTGGCAAACGGGGAAGTGCTGGCAGCGGCGGAAGGCGATGCCACCAGGCTGACCGTGAATGGCAGCTTCACCGTGACCGGGCCTTTGGAAACCTTTGCCAATGCAGGCGGCGTGCATGTCGCGCGCGCGCTTTTGGCGGAATTCGCGAATAACATGGCAAACCGCGCCATGGCCGCGGCACCTGCC